>NZ_RDBR01000022.1 GCF_009663775.1 Lactobacillus sp. 0.1XD8-4 | reverse complement strand
TTTCGTTTTTTTATTTTAAATTTTAAAACAAAATAAGCACCGATGGTAGTTCATCAGTACTTAATATTGTAGAGCCATTCAAGAAGCTGTCAAATTATTGATGGCTTCTTTTTTGTTCATATTTCTAAATTGAAAATTAGATTGTATAATACAGGTAGTAAATATGTGGAAGGTTAAAAATGAATTCACAAAATTATAGTTATCCGCTAGACCCGTCTTGGACAACTAAAGAAATGGAACAAGTAATTGCGATGTTTCGTGCTGTTGAGGATGCTTATGAAGTCGGTGTTGATCGTCGTCTGGTTTTAGAGTGCTACCGTGCATTTAAGCAAGTAGTGCCTTCAAAGGCGGAAGAAAAACAACTAGGCCGCGAGTTTGAAAAAAACTCTGGCTATGTACTTTATCAGGTTGTTAAAGAAGCTCAAGAATCTTCAACTAAAAAAATAAAGATGGTTGGTTCAAAATAATGGCTGAAATTAATGAATTAGATTTAAATGCGCAAAAAATTATTCGTCAAGCAGGACAAAATGCGCATGATAAGATGAATGATAGTTACCAAATTGATACTAAAACAAACTATACGGATCTTGTAACAACAATTGACCGAGAAAATGAACAGCTCATTAATGAACAAATACGAAAAATTGACCCCGATAGCCGAATTTTAAGTGAAGAAGGCTTAGGAGACCGTCAAATTACTGATCTTCATGGGCATATTTGGATTGTGGACCCCATTGATGGGACAATGAATTTTGTCAAGCAGCATAATAACTTTGCTGTGATGTTAGCCCTTTATATTGACGGTGTTCCAATGTTGGGGTATATCTTAGATGTAATTAATAACCGGTTATACCATGGTCAGCGCGGAAAGGGCGTATATGTTGATAAGCAACGTCTTCATGCGCCGGCGGACTTAGGGCTAAAAGAAAGTCTTTTAACAATGAACCGGACCTTGACACTCGGTGGTACTCCTGCCTTGAAAAAGATTGCGCAAGAGGCGATGGGGTTAAGGATGTATGGTAGTGCGGGAATGGAAATGATTGGCGTTATTACTGGCCAGCTAGGTGGTTATATCTCTAATTTAAAGCCGTGGGACCTTGCAGCCGGACGAATGTTAGCAGAAGAATTAGGGTTAGTTGTGAAATCAATTGACGGTAGTTCTATTAATGTGTTATCATCTAATCTTGTATTAGTAGCAACGAGTCAGGTTAGTCGAGATATTCGACAGATCATCAATTAGTTGTCGAGGCTGTGACCGCGATGTCACAGTTTTTTTATGAAATTAGTCGTTGATTAGCCGCTGCTGTTCGACTTAAAAATAATGATATGACGAAAGGGAGATCAAGTTTTGAAAACTCGTGACGACATTCGTAACATTGCGATTATTGCCCACGTTGACCACGGTAAGACTACTTTGGTTAACGAAATGTTAAAGCAATCAGATACTTTACCAGAACACTTCTCAATTGAAGATCGTGCGATGGATACCAACGCTATTGAGCGTGAACGTGGAATTACTATTCTTTCTAAGAATACGGCTGTTAAGTATGAAGGACACCAAATTAATATTTTGGATACCCCAGGACACGCAGACTTCGGTGGTGAAGTTGAACGTGTTATGAAGATGGTTGACGGTGTGTTATTAGTTGTTGATGCTTTTGAAGGAACAATGCCACAGACGCGTTTTGTTCTTAAGAAAGCCCTTGAACAACATTTGACACCAATTGTTGTTATCAACAAGGTTGACCGTAAAGGCGCTCGGCCTGAAGAAGTTGTTGATGAAGTCCTTGACTTATTCATTGAGTTAGGTGCTGACGAAGATCAACTTGACTTCCCTGTTGTATATACTTCAGCTATGAATGGTACTTCAAGTTATGATTCTGACGTTTCGACTCAAGAACACACCATGAAGCCATTGTTTGATACCATTATCAAGACCATTCCCGCACCAGTTGACAACTCCGATGAACCACTTCAATTCCAAGTTGCAATCTTGGATTACAATGATTTCGTTGGTCGGATCGGTATCGGTCGTGTTGTTCGCGGAACGATCAAAGTTGGTGACAATGTTACCGTTATGAAACTTGATGGTACTAAGCATAATTTCCGCGTAACAAAATTATTTGGTTTCTTTGGGTTAAAGCGTCTTGAAATTCAAGAAGCAAAGGCTGGAGATTTAATTGCAGTTTCCGGAATGGAAGATATTAATGTTGGGGAAACAGTTACTGATCCTAACCATCCAGAAGCTCTTACACCATTGCGGATTGACCCGCCTACATTGCAAATGACTTTCCGGACTAATGATTCACCATTTGCTGGTCGTGAAGGTAAATTTGTTACTGCTCGTCAGCTTGAAGACCGTCTTCGTCATGAATTGCACACGGATGTTTCATTACGGGTTGATAATACCGATGAACCTGGTGCATGGACTGTTTCTGGTCGTGGAGAATTACACCTTTCAATTTTAATCGAAACCATGCGTCGTGAAGGTTACGAATTGCAAGTTTCTCGTCCAGAAGTTATTTACCGTGAAATTGACGGCACAATGTGTGAACCATTTGAAGAAGTACAAATTGATACACCAGATGAATATACTGGTGCCGTAATTGACAGTTTATCTAAGCGGAAAGGTGAAATGAAAAACATGGAACCTTCTAAGAACGGTCAAACACGGTTAATCTTCCTTGCTCCATCACGTGGTTTAATTGGTTACTCTACTGAATTTATGACTATGACTCGTGGATACGGTATTATGAACCACACCTTTGAAAAGTATGCCCCAGTTATTAAGAACTGGAACCCTGGTCGTCAAAAGGGTACTCTAGTTTCCATGAATGCTGGTAAAGCTACTACTTATGCCATGATGGGAATTGAGAGTCGTGGTCAATTGCTAATTGATCCAGGTACGGAAGTATACGAAGGAATGATCGTTGGGGAAAACAGTCGTGAAAATGATATTACTGTTAATATCACTAAGGGTAAGAACCTAACCAACGTTCGTGCTGCTGGTTCAGATGAAATGGCCCATATTAAGACACCTACGCACTTCTCACTTGAAGAATCGCTGGAATTCTTAAACGAAGATGAATACTGTGAAATTACTCCAGAAAACATTCGTTTACGTAAGAAGATCCTTAACACCAACGCTCGTGAAAAGGAAGCAAAGCGTCGTCGTGCAGCTTCACGTAAGTAAAAATTTATAAAGCTTGGGAGGCTAGTTGGCTTTCCAGGCTTTTTTTATTTGATGTATAATAATGGTTGTATTTTATCTTTAGGTAGGTGCGCTTTGTGAAGAAAAAGAAATTAAAATTCCGTCACCTTCGTTCTGTATGGAATGATATTCGCTACCTCGATTATTACATCCTAGTTCCTTATCTTGCACTTTGCCTGATTGGGATCGTAATGGTCTATTCGGCGAGTGCTTCCATTGAGATGCAAAATGGGGGGACACCGCTTGGATACCTAATTAAGCAGACAATATATGTTTTAATGGGTGTGACTGTGATGGCTGTTTTAGCGAATTATCCCCTACGACATTATCGAACGAAAAGATTTTTACGTGATTCAACCCTTGTAGTAGGGGCACTCCTCGTAATTGTTCTTGTTTTCAGCCGGGCAGTTAATGGGGCCAAAGGTTGGTTATCGTTAGGTTTTTTCAATATCCAGCCAGTCGAAATTTGTAAGTTATATTTTATTTTATATCTAGCAGACCGAATGGATAAGATAAGGCAACGAGGCCAACATTTTACCACTGATGCTAAGGGACCATGGCTAATTATTGTTGTCTTTCTTGGGTTAATCGTGATTCAACCAGACATTGGTGGAATGGCAATTAATGCCGCGATTATTGCGATTATGTTGTTAGCTGCTGACTATAAATGGGGGGTTGGACTAGGAATTATCCTAGTTTTACCGGCTCTTGGCTATTTCGGGTTAGAACGACTTGTTGAGAGCGGGATGCTGCAAGGCGGTGGCTATCAGGTTGCTCGTTTTGTTGCTTTCTTAAATCCATTTGGAAATGCCAGTGGTTCAGGAAGCCAGCTTGTTAATTCTTATTACGCAATTAGTAATGGTGGAGTGTTTGGTGTTGGCTTAGGTAACAGTATCCAAAAGATGGGTTACCTTCCAGAACCGAATACTGACTTTATCATGTCAATTACCAGTGAAGAATTAGGATTAGTTGGGGTAACAGTTATTCTTATTACCTTGTTAATCTTGATTTGTCGAATGATTCAAGTAGGAGTACGAGCAGATAGTTTATATCAAACGTTGATTTGCTATGGATCTGCTACCTTCTTTTCAATTGAAACACTCTTTAATATTGGTGGTGTTTTAGGCTTGCTGCCAATTACTGGTGTTACTTTCCCATTTATTAGCTATGGTGGGTCGAGTATGTTAATTCTTTCAGCAACAGTTGGGATTGTTATGAATATTAGCATGTTGCAAAATCGTGAGCGTCTAGTTATGGGGAATCCGTTTATTCCAGAAGATGGGGGCGAGAAGAATGTTTGAATTAACACCACGCCGATCATTGATTGTCTATGTCAATGGTAATCGCGTAATTCGAGCTTTGCGTCACTATGGTCAAATTGATTATATTTCGCGACGAATGCATTATGTTGTTCTATATGTCAATCAAGAAGATGTTGAAAAAATGAGTGAAAAGATCGGACAATTGCGAGCAGTGCGAAAAGTAGAAGTTTCAGCTCGTCCAGATTTAGATCCGACATTAGCAGATCTCGAATTAACTGGAGTATATCAATTACATGATGAGGATGATAAAAAATGAGAATTGTTGCAGGCGACTTTGGTGGTCGCAAACTTAGTGCGGTTCCCGGAATGGCTACCAGGCCAACAACTGACAAAGTGAAAGAAGCCCTATTTAATATAATTGGTCCATATTTTGATGGGGGAACCAGCCTTGATTTATATGCAGGAAGTGGTGGCTTAAGTATTGAAGCGGTTTCTCGTGGAATTGACCGAGCAGTCCTAGTTGACCGTCAATATCAGGCGATTAAAACAATCAAAAAGAATATTGCAGTAACAAAACATGAACAACAATTTGACGTTTATAAAGCGGATGCTCGCAAAGCACTTGGTCTTTTTCAAAAGAATAATGAAAAATTTAACCTTGTTTTTTTGGATCCGCCATATGCTAAACAGCAGATTGTTAACGATCTTGATAAGATGGTAGAAAATGATTTGCTTGCAGATGGAGCGATTGTTGTTGCAGAGACAGATCAAGAGGCAAAATTACCAGAAAAATTATTAGGCTTTAGTTTTATTAAACGTCAAGCATACGGCATTACCGTCTTGACTATTTATCAACGAGAAAGGGAGTCAAAATAATGAAAGTTGCAGTTTTTCCAGGATCATTTGACCCATTAACATTAGGTCATTTAGATTTAATTAAAAGAGGAAGTGCCCTCTTTGATCAATTAGCCGTAGCTGTAATGACTAACTCGAGCAAAAATCCGCTATTCACGGTTGAAGAACGGGTTGCCCAGATTAAAGAAGCAGTTAGTGGATTGGACAATGTATCTGTCATTACTACTGATGGATTAACAGTAAATCTAATGAATCGCATTGGTGCTGATTACCTAATGCGTGGTCTTCGCAATACAACGGATTTTCAGTATGAACGTGACATTGCCGCGATGAATAATTTCTTAGATGACCAGTGTGAGACTGTCTTCTTCCTCGCTAAACCGGAATATCAGCATTTATCAAGCAGTTTATTGAAGGAAGTAACTTCGGCTGGGGGCGACATTTCTGCTTATTTACCAGCAAATATTAATGAAGCGTTGAAAAAACGGTTAGCTGAACGCGAACTATTACGGGTTAAGGAAGATAATGAAGAAGCAAGATAATATAATATTACGTCGGATTGGGGTAGTTTTAGGCCTTGTCTTATTATTAGGATGTTTTTTATTCTGGCCGTTAAATTCTTATATTGAGAGTCCTGGAACAGCAGCTGACCTTCAATCTTTTGTCAAAATCAAGGGTCATCCAGACCGCTATAAGGGTAGCTTTATGTTAACATCAGTTGCAATTCAGCGTGCACACCCGGCAACTTATTTATATGCTAAGATGGTGCCGTATATGTCAATTGAAAGTGCTGAGGATGTCACTGGTGGTCAAAATAGTGCAACGTTTGATCGAGTGCAGAAATTTTATATGGATAGTTCAATTAATGAAGCAATAGCAGTTGCTTATAAAGCAGCGCATCAGGAAGTTACTCGTCGTTACCTTGGTATTTATGTCTTACAGGTTCAGCCTAATTCTAAATTTAAACATGATATCCATGTTGGTGACACAATCACCAAAGTAGATGGTCGTCATTTTAACACTGCCCAAGGGTTTCAAAAATATATTGCTGCTAAAAAAGTGGGAACCCCATTGGCAGTCACCTATACACGGGATGGTAAAACCAGGACCGTAACGCACCCCTTAGTTAAAATTGCTAGTACAAACAAAACGGGGATTGGAATAATTTTAACGAATAATATGCAGGTTAAAACTAAGATTCCAGTCAAAGTTGATGCTGGTCAATACGGTGGTCCGTCAGGCGGACTAATGTTTAGTTTACAAATTTACCAACAAATCAGTGGCAAAGACCTCCAAAAGGGTCGTAAGATTGCAGGGACAGGGACAATTAGTTCAGATGGGACAGTTGGCGAAATTGGTGGAATTGATAAAAAAGTAATTGCAGCTCATCGTGCTGGCGCGAAGATATTTTTTGCTCCGTATATCAAACCAACCAATGAAATTCTAAAATATGAAGAAGGACATATGACTAACTACCAAATGGCAAAAAAAGCTGGTAAAAAATATGCACCAGGGATGAAGATTGTACCAGTTAGTTCTTTTGATGAGGCAGTCAAGTACTTACAATCCAATAAATAACTAGGATATTTTAAAGTCTAAACTATGATAAAAATCATGGCTTGGGCTTTTTTTGTTATAAAAAAGTGCAAATTTAATTTTTTTACGTATTTATATTAATAGGGGGGTGATGATATGCAACAACTAATGGATTTATGGGATAAGTACCGTTTCCATTTCCTTATACTAGTTGTAATTACAGTTATTGCTGGTTATCTATTTATTGGAAAAGGGCAGGGAGATCATTTGCCAGCTTCAAATGCCAATGCTGTTTTAGCTAGTAGTATAAGTAGCTCCGAGAGTTCTAGCATTAAGACAGATCCTAAAATAGTGGCGGTAGATATTAAGGGAGCCGTCCAACAGCCGGGCGTTTATCAATTAAAGGCAGATTCGCGAGTTAATGAGGCACTGACAGCAGCAGGTGGTCCACTAGCAAATGCGGATTTACGGCAGGTCAATCTAGCTAAACAGTTAACTGACCAGCAAATGATTTATATTCCGGTAGTTGGCGAAACACCACCGATGTCAGCAACATCTAATGCCTTACCAACTAAGAATGAAAGTGGTAATTCACCAACCATAAATCTAAATACGGCTACTAAGGAACAACTATGTCAGATAACAGGGATTGGCGATAAAAAGGCTGATTTGATTTTGCAGTATCGACAAGAGCATGGTCAATTTAAAAGTATTGATGAACTTAAAGAAATAAATGGCTTTGGAGAAAAGACAGTTGCCAAATTAAAGGATTATTTAGCGGTCTAATTTTTAGTTTGATGAGATTATTTGCTATACTATATTTCAAATAAAGAGGAGTGACAAAAATGAAACAGCGAATTGGTTGGGACCAATATTTTATGATTCAAGCAGCATTATTAGCTTCCCGGAGTACTTGCAACCGACTTTCGGTGGGAGCGGTTTTAGTTCGCGATAAGCGGATAATCGCTGGCGGATATAATGGTGCCGTTGCTGGCGATGATCATTGTATTGATGAAGGGTGCTATTTGCGTGCAGGTCATTGTGTTCGTACGATTCACGCTGAAATGAATGCCTTATTACAATGTGCGAAGTTTGGCATTTCTGCGGATGGTGCTAGTCTTTATGTTACCGATTTTCCGTGTTTGCAATGCACAAAGAGTTTATTACAAACGGGAATTAAAGAGATAAACTATATTCGTAATTATCATAACGATGATTATGCAATGAAACTAATCCAATTAAAAAATGTAGCACTTCATCAAATTAAATTAGACAGCAATATTTTAGAACAGGTAAATCTGGATCAATATATTAATCCAGAGCAGAAATAGTTTATCCAACATTTTTGGATTTTTCCGGCGTTAGGTGCTGGATTGGTAACTGTTAGTTTTTTTGGCATTCATTGGCTAGCGTTATTCTTATTTTTCTTATTGTGGCGGCTGATTAGGTTGAAGAGGCCAACAGTTCTGTTAATGGTGGTATTAACTTGTTTAATATCGCTCTGTTTATGTTTATATACGCAAAAAAGATGGTTGAGGACAACGGTAACAGGACAAGCGAACATTACTCAAACAATCCTCATTTTTCCAGATGAGTTAAAAATAGTAGGAAATACGGCATTTGGTAAAGCAAGGGATATTAATACCGGCCAGCGTGAATTGATTATTTATCCGTTAACATCAGAAATGAGTGCATCGTTAAATGATTTGTCAGTGCCGGTATTATGGACGATTGAAGGACAGATTCAGCCGCTTCTTCCTCGGACAAACGATAATCAATTTGATAGTCAACGTTTTAATCACCACCAGCAGATCTGTAACCAAGTTCGGATAAAAAAAGTAAACCAAATAATTGTCCAACGAGGTGGGATAACAACAGCTTGTCATACTATCCGTAAAAAACTATTATTGTATTTTGCAAGTCTCCCAGATCCGCTTAGTACCTATTGTCAGCAACTTATTATTGGTAGTAACAATGGTAATGCAACAGAACTAATGGCAAGTGTTAAAAAATTAGGCTTATTACATTTGTTTTGCATATCAGGGATGCACATTGTCCTTTTGACTGTTATGGTACGGTATATCCTAGTTTACTTATGGTGGTATCGTGAATACATTGATATCTTTTTGATAACGTTGCTACCGTTTTACCTTATTATTGGCGGAGGTTCAACAAGCCTGTTAAGAGCTACGATTATGGCTGAGATTGGTTTGCTCCATAATTGCCTTCATCTCGATGCTCTTGATGGGTGGGCAATTAGTCTAATGTTTGGAATACTAGTTGACCCGTTAACTTTGCTAACTTTAGGAGGTCAGTTGAGCTATTTATTATCATTTATGCTTCAAGTATTACCGCTGACGCTTAGTAATTGGAAACAGTCAATTTTGCTTAATTTGATTAGTTTGCCATCAATATTAAGTTATGTTTATGAAGTTCACTTTTTAAGCTTTATTGCTAGTTATCTAATAATTCCTATTTTTTCCGTTATTATTTTTCCAAGTGTACTTATTGGGGGAGTTCTTTTTCGACTATTCCCCACAGTAGCCTATGTAATTAATGCTGGACTAAAATATTTTCAATTATTTTTAAACTACTTATCCTCATTCCCAGGAATTATCCATTTTGGAAAGCCGCCGATAATCTTAGCAATTATTTTATTTATTGAGACACTAATAGCGGTATACCAGCAAACTAATTTGCGGCAGTGGGCAGTACTAATCTCAACGTATCTTCTAACTTTAGTAATGATTCATTTTCCATTAAATGGGGAAGTAACTTTTATTGATATTGGTCAAGGAGATTCGATCCTTATTCGCAAACCATTTAATAAGCAGGTCTTAATGATTGATACTGGTGGGAAGCTAGTATTTAGCAAATGTAATTGGAATCAAAACCGACAACCACAAGATGACGCACAGCGGATAACTATTAATTATTTAAGAAGTAAGGGAATAAGCTGTATAGATACAATTTTTTTGAGCCACCATGATGCTGATCATATTGGATATTTACCAACGATCTTAAATAATGTTCAGGTAAAAGCGATTGTTGTTCCTGCTGGGATGGAGAAGCAACCTGCTTTTTTAAAGAAGATTCATTTAGCAGAAGTTCAGTCACCGCAAATAATTCCGGTAACTGATAATAACAATTTAGGTCAGCTTTCATTGCAAATTTTACACCCGTTTATCTCAGGTCAAGGAAAAAATGAAGATTCATTAGTTTTAGCAGGGATGTTTGGTGGCAAAAGATTTGTTTTTACTGGCGATTTAGATCAGCAAAACGAGAAAAAAGTCATTCAAAAGTATCCTCAACTAAGAGCAGATATTTTAAAAGTGGGTCATCACGGCAGTAAAACAGCTAGTGATCCTGCATTTCTTCATACTTTGGCTCCACAGTACGCGATTATTTCTGCGGGAAGATTTAATCGGTATCACCATCCTGATGAAGTAACGATTAATACGCTACGGCAAATGAATATAAATTATTTGTCAACGCAACAGTTTGGAATGATAAAATATGTATATTATGGTAATCATGGAAAAATAAAAACAACATTGAAAGGGGATGAAACTAGGTGGACACTACCCAGTTATCTAATCAATTAAAAACAAAAACGCCAGCGATGGTGTACCTTGTTTTAGGAACCCAGCAAGTTCTTCAACAGCAGGCGATTGATGAGTTTATTAACTTAATTCCAGCTAATGAACGAGTAATGAACGTTGGGCGTTATGATATGGAAACAACCCCGTTAGCTGTTGCCCTAGATGATGCGATGGCGGCCCCTTTTTTTGGTGAGCGCAGGCTTGTTCTTATAAATAAGCCATATTTTTTAACCGGCGAGAAAAAACATTCAAAAATTGAGCATGACCTAGATAGTTTAAAAAAATATTTGGAGCATCCAGAACCATCTACAGTTCTAGTTTTTACAGCTCCTTATGAAAAACTTGACGGGCGAAAAGCAATTGTTAAACTTTTGAAGAAGAATGCTGTGTTGGTCGATGCAGCTCCGCTTAACGAACAACAGGCGCGCCAAAAAGTTACCCAGCAGTTAGCAGCTGATAATTTTGAACTTACTCCAGCGGCTCTGGATGAACTTGTTCAGCGTACAAACGCGGATTATGGAATGATGAATGCAAATTTAACTAAATTAAAAATCCTTGCGTATCAAGAAAAAAAGATCAATCAACAAATGGTCCAATCATTAGTTCCGCAATCATTAGACGAAAACGTTTTTGATTTAGTCACAGCAGTACTTCAGCATAATCAGGTAAAAGCATTAGAACTTTATCGTCAACTATTAGCAGGACAACAGCCTCCGCTTAGGATTAATGCGGTATTAGTAGGACAGTTCCGTTTATTAATTCAAATCAAAGTTTTAAATAAGCGTGGCCTTAGTCAGGGAAGTTTAGCCAGCCAATTAAGTGTTCATCCTTATCGAGTGAAATTAGGTTTGAAGACGGCCCGCAATTTTTCTATGCAGGCACTTGAAAATGCATATTTGGGATTAGTAAGAATTGAACAATCGTTGAAGACAACGCAACGGGATCCAGCCTTACTGTTTCAATTATTTATGCTACAGTATTCACAACAGGATAAAAAGTGGGCATAAATTCGATGGAATTATGATATAAACCAATTTTTTAATTAAAATACGAATAGCATAGTACGCAAAAAGGACCCTCAAAGCTTGAAGAAAGTTGAACTTGAGAGTCCTTTTTGGATTTTATTAAATAAAATAAGGAGAAAATAAAAAAGCAACTAACGAGTAGTTGCTTTTTTATTACTTAGCGTAACGTGCTGAAAGACGTGACTTGTCACGTGCAGCCTTGTTAGCCTTGATAAGGCCCTTAGAGTGGGCACGGTCAATTGCTGAGATAGCAGCCTTGTATAAGTCATCAAGGTTATCTGCGCCAGCAAGCTTTGCCTTATCGAACTTCTTGATAGCAGTCCGCATTTGGCTTAATTGTGAAGCATTACGTGCTTCTGCTTTTTCACTAGTCCGAACACGTTCAATTGCTGATTTGATAATTGGCATGAGTTTCACCTCCGTTACCCGATTTTCAGTTGACCAGAATTTTCAACATTTGTCATTATACAAAAGACTGACCAGCATTGCAATAGTTAACGCGGATCAAGTCAAAAATTTCGTTAAATTAGTTGCAAGATTAGCAAATATTATGTATATTTGTATAGGTTGTTACTGAACAACTAATGCCTCTTCTCAGTTTAGCGATCCTCACCGACGTTATACTTAGAACTTAGGCGGATAGATATAGAAAGGTGGGAAAATAGCATGGCTATTTCAAAAGAACGTAAAGATCAAATTATCAAAGAATTTGCAACACACGAAGGAGACACTGGTTCTACACAAGTTCAAGTTGCTGTATTAACTGCAGATATTAACGAACTTAATGACCACCTTCGCACACACAAGCACGATTACCACTCACAACGTGGTTTGATGAAGAAGATCGGTCACCGTCGTAACTTATTAGCATACTTACGTCGGACTGATTTACCAGCTTACCGTGAACTTATTCAAAAGTTAGGTTTACGTCGGTAATATCTTTTTTAATGGGCCTTATCCTGTTTATTGGGATAGGGCTTTTTTTATTCCATAATTATCATTGATTGTGGTAAGATGTTTATAGCTATTGTGAACGAAATAAAATTCTTATCAACGTACAGTTAGTTGATAAGGGGTTCAAAAACTAAATATCTAAAAGGAGCCAAATCAATGGATAATAATATTAAAATTATTCCCTTTGGCGGTGTACGTGAAAACGGAAAAAATATGTACGCTGTTGAAATAGAAGGTCAAATTTTTATTTTGGATACAGGATTAAAGTATCCAGAAAATGAATTGATGGGAATTGATGTCGTTATTCCAGATTGGGAATACTTACGTGAACATAAAGATAAAATTGTTGGAGTATTTTTAACGCATGGACATGCCGACTCAATTGGCGCACTACCATATTTCTTGATGGACTTTGATGTACCTGTATTTGGTAGTGAGATGACGATTGCCCTTGCCAAGCTTGCGGTAAAGAGTCATAAAGAAGTTAAAAAATTTAAAGATTTTCATGTTGTAGATGCATCAACGGCAATTGATTTTAATGATGTGACCGTATCCTTTTTCCAAACGACACATACTATTCCAGAGACATTGGGAATTGTATTAGAGACTAAGGCTGGTAATATTGTTTATACTGGTGACTTCAAATTTGATCAAACTGCTAAAAAAGGGTATCAGACTGATCTTGCTCGGCTTGCAGAAATTGGTTCTCAAGGAGTGCTTGCGTTGTTGAGCGATTCAGCTGGTGCTGGAATTACCGGAGCGTCTGCTCGTGAACAGGATATTGGCGAATACATTAAAGAAACGTTCAAATATCAAAATGGTCGGATCATTGTCGCTAGTGTTGCATCGAACATTATGCGGGTGCAACAAATTATTAATGCAGCGGTGGCTGTAGGTCGCAAAATCGTATTATCTGGTGAAGATATTGAACAAATAATTGACACAGCAATGAATCTAGGCAAATTGCACTTGCCAGATGATCTTTTTATTAGCCGTAAGGAGGCTGATAAGTTAGAACCTAACCAAGTTGTTATTTTAGAGACTGGTAAAATGGGTGAGCCGATTAAATCATTGCAACAAATTGCCAACGGTGATAATCCAAATCTTCAATTAACTAGTACTGATCTTGTTTTTGTAACAACAACTCCTTCATATGCTCAAGAGACAGAAGTTCAAAAAACTAAAGATATGATTTATCGGACTGGCGCAGAGGTTAAATTTATTTCGGATGACTTAAATCCATCTGGCCATGCAAATCAAAACGATGAACAATTGATGTTGAATTTTATGAAGCCAAAGTTCTTTGTTCCAATTCAAGGTGAGTACCGACTTTTAGATCGGCATGCTGAACTGGCAGAAGAAGTTGGTATTCCTAAAGAAAATATTTTTATTGTTAATAAAGGTGATGTTTTAACATATAAAAATGGTAAATTCCATGTCGGTGAACATATTGATGTAAGTAATACGATGATTGACGGAACCGGTGTAGGTGATATTGGAAATATTGTGTTACGAGATCGTCGTGTTTTATCGGAAGATGGTATCTTCGTCGTTGTAGCAACGATTGATCGTAAAAAGAAAAAAATCGTTGCTCGTCCGCAGATTACCTCACGGGGGTTTGTCTTCGTTAAAACAAACCGTCAACTTATGCAACAAAGTGCTGATCTTGTAGAAAAAATTGTTCAAGAGAACCTTGATCAAAAAGAATTTGATTGGAGTCATTTAAAGCAAGATGTTCGTGACAAGCTGAACCGTTTCTTGTTTGATCAGACAAAACGCCACCCAGTCATTCTTCCTGTAATTATGGAAATTAACCAACATGCAAAGAAAAATAAAAATAATGCTGATAAAAAAGACGAAAAACCCGGAAAGCAGCATTCAGTTAAAGAACATCATCGCGGGCGTGGTAAGAAACGGGTAGTAAAAACGGAAAAATAATACAGAAATGAGGTCAAGGAGATTGATATGTCGGTACTCTTGACCTTTATTTTGTTAAGGCAGGCTTAAATGTGCCATAATTAATTATGGCAACTGCATTTAGTACAAGAAAAGGGTGATAATAATGAACGAAGCCCAACAAGATAAGTACTTGCAAGCTCAAAAACTAATTAGTGATGAAAAGTGGCAAGAAGCTAGCGGTCTCTTAGAAGACCTTGTAAATGATGTTGATGATTCAGAAGTTGGCAGGCTAACGATCCTAGCCTTATATCATGCAAAACAATATACGCGAGCTTGTACATACTTATTTGAGTATTTAGAAGTGATGTTTGAGAGTTATGCTGATGCTCAGATTGCAATCAACATTTTGGTGCAAAATGAATTGTTTATCTTGGCTCGTCAGGTAATTAACAGCTTATCGCAATGGCAAGACGAATTAATGCCACAAGTAATCGCTGGTGAGAAAAAATCACGTCAAGAATATCAGGAAACGCTTCAAGCTCGTTTGCGTGAGTTTTACCATTTGGGAGATTATTCTTTGCCGGAACAACAAACCCGTTTGCAAGCCGCATTTAAGCTACCGTTAAATGAATTTGTTACTGGCACAAAATTTCTTTTACGTGATCCATATACCCATCCATTGGTAAAGTCAAGCTTAATTGAACTTTTATGCAAGCTGCACATAAATGATCCAGTAACAATCTATTGGTTAGATAAAAAAGAATATACTCTTATTCCAGGGGATTTGAAGCCTTTAAATACATTACCAATTGTTCGTGAAGGGAAAAATTTGATTTCGAAAAAATGCGGGAATCAGAATCCACAAACAGAACAAATGGCAACCCAAGAATTTCAATTACAGATAATGTTCTTATATCCACGAGTTAATGAAGTTATTAATGATATTAATCAATGGGTTGATGCTTTAATTGCCCGTGTTGAAGGGAAAAATATAAAGATAAATCCCGTAATAAAGCAGTGGCAAGCCCGTTTAGGAATGATGATTGACGAATTAATAGAAAAACATTAGTCAAATACATTTACAAATGAGTAGATAGTTGATATTATATTTAAGAATTCTTCTTCAGAGCCTAAGATTAAAGCTTTCAATTGGCGAAAAGAAGTTGTACAATATGTATAAGGGTATGTCAGTCATTGATTATTTTGGCTGGCATTATACTTGTAAATTATCAGGAGGTTTTCATTAATGGCTGAAAAAGAACATTATGAACGTACAAAGCCCCACGTTAACATTGGTACTATTGGCCACGTTGACCACGGGAAGACTACTTTAACTGCTGCTATTACTAAGGTATTGGCAGCCAAAGGTTTAGCAAAGGCAGAAGATTACGCTGATATCGATGCTGCTCCAGAAGAAAAGGAACGTGGTATCACTATCAACACTGCCCACGTTGAATACGAAACTGAAAAGCGTCACTACGCACACATCGATGCCCCTGGACACGCTGACTACGTTAAGAACATGATCACTGGTGCTGCACAAATGGATGGTGCTATCCTTGTTGTTGCTGCTACTGATGGTCCTATGCCACAAACTCGTGAACACATTCTTCTTGCTCGTCAAGTTGGTGTTCAATACATTGTTGTCTTCTTAAACAAGACTGACTTAGTTGACGATGACGAATTAGTTGACTTAGTTGAAATGGAAGTTCGTGACTTACTTAGCGAATACGATTTCCCTGGTGACGATATTCCAGTTATTCGTGGATCCGCTCTTAAGGCACTTGAAGGTGACCCAGAACAAGAAAAAGTTATCCTTCACTTAATGGATGTTATTGATGACTACATCCCAACTCCAAAGCGTCCTACTGACAAGCCATTCATGATGCCTGTCGAAGACGTATTTACAATCACTGGTCGTGGTACTGTTGCTTCTGGTCGTATCGACCGTGGTACTGTTAAGATTGGTGACGAAGTTGAAATCGTTGGTTTAACTGATGACGTTCTTAAGTCAACTGTTACTGGTTTGGAAATGTTCCACAAGACTCTTGATCTTGGTGAAGCTGGGGATAACGTTGGTGTACTTCTTCGTGGTATTTCACACGATCAAATTCAACGTGGTCAAGTTTTGGCTGAACCAGGTTCAATCCAAACTCACAAGAACTTCAAGGGTGAAGTTTATGTTATGACCAAGGAAGAAGGGGGACGTCACACTCCATTCTTCTCAAACTACCGTCCACAATTCTACTTCCACACAACTGATGTTACTGGTACTATTGAATTACCAGATGGTGTAGAAATGGTTATGCCTGGTGATAACGTTACATTCACTGTTAACTTACAAAAGCCAGTTGCTCTTGAAAAGGGTCTTAAGTTCACTATTCGTGAAGGTGGACACACTGTTGGTGCCGGTGTTGTATCTGACATCTTAGACTAATTTTAAGCGCATATGTGCTAAAAGACTTGGGTTTTACCCAAGTCTTTTTCTTTAACTTAATTATTTTAAAATAACTGGGCGATCAGGTTTCAATGAGTTGCAATTAGTGGTCTCCTACGGTAAACTAATATAGTATGTAAAGATTGATTATATTTATAATTAGTCAAATTGATTTGTTATTGGAGGAAATAAAATGTCAGCAAAATGGGAACGCGATAGCGATGCCAGCAAAGGTACATTGACATTTGAAATTGATGTCGACACTATTAATAAGGGAATTGACGAAGCTTTCGTTGAAACCCGTAAAAAGATTACTGTTCCGGGATTCCGGAAGGGTCGTGTCCCACGTCAAATCTTTAACCAAATGTACGGTGAAGAATCATTATACCAAGATGCATTAAATAAGGTATTACCTGATGCATATAATGAAGCTGTTAAGGAAACTAACATCCAACCTGTGGATCAACCTAAGATTGACATTAAGAGCATGGAAAAGGGTCAACCATGGGTACTAACTGCTGAAGTTGACGTTATGCCAGAAGTTAAGTTAGGTGATTACAAGGGTATGGAAGTTCCAGCCCAAGATACCACTGTTACTGACGCAGATGTTGATGATGCCATCGAAAAGAAGCGTCAACAACAAGCTGAACTTGTATTAAAAGAAGATAAGCCAGCTGAAAAGGGCGATACTGTTGTAATTGATTACAAGGGTAGTGTTGACGGTAAAGAATTTGCTGGTGGTTCAGCAGAAAACTATTCACTTGAATTAGGTTCAGGTTCATTTATTCCTGGCTTTGAAGATCAATTGATTGGTCACAATGCTGACGATGATGTTGATGTTAAAGTTACTTTCCCAGAGGATTATCATGAAAAGACTCTTGCTGGTAAAGAAGCCTTATTTAAGGTAAAGATTCACGAAATTAAAGAAAAGCAATTGCCAGAACTTGATGACGATTTTGCTAAGGATGTTGATGAAGATGTTGATACTTTAGCAGAATTAAAAGAAAAGACTAAGAAGCAACTTCAAGAAGAAAAAGACAACCAAGCTAAGGCTGCTATTGAAGATGCTGCTATTAATAAGGCAGTTGCTAATGCTGAAATTGAGGATATTCCGCAAGCAATGTTGGATGATGACACTAATCGTCAAATGCAACAATACTTAGCTGGCATGCAACAACAAGGTATTAGCCCTCAAATGTACTTCCAAATTACTGGTACTAAGGAAGAAGATTTGAAGAAGCAATTTGCTAATGATGCTGCGCAACGTGTAAAGACTAACCTTGTCTTAGAAGCAATTGTTGATGATGCTAAGTTAGACGCTACCGAAGATGAAATTGCTAAGGAAGTATCTGATCTTGCTAAGCAATACGGAATGGAAGAAGATGCTGTAAAGAAGGCATTATCAAATGATATGTTAACTCACGATATCAAGATCCGTAAGGCAGTTGACTTGGTTGCTGATTCTGCAAAGCAAGTTAAGGATGACGATAAGTCTGACAAGTAAGTAATTGACTAAACGATTACTAATCAAAATGTCCAATCACTTTGATTGGGCGTTTTTTTTGCCAGTCTATGAACGAGTATCTAAGTTAATTTAGTCGAAATTAGATGATAATTTTGTTATTATGTGTTAATAAGTCTTAGAGGAGGTCCAATTATGTTTGAAGATACCAGTGGGATGGATTCAGTTCACTGTTCTTTCTGTGGAAAGTCACAGGACGAAGTGAAAAAAATTGTTGCTGGTCCTGGCGTTTATATTTGCAACGAATGTGTTGACCTTTGTAAACAAATTATTGATCAAGAACTGGCAGAAGATGAGTCAAAAAAGGCTTTTCGGGTTCCAACGCCAGCAGAGATTGTTAGTGAACTTGATGACTATGTGATTGGTCAAAATGATGCAAAGAAAACGTTAGCAGTTGCCGTTTATAATCATTATAAACGGGTTAATGCGATGATGAGTGATGACAATAATGATACAGAATTACAAAAAAGTAACATTGCAGTAATCGGACCAACCGGTTCTGGTAAGACTTACCTAGCTCAATCATTGGCGCGAATTCTAAATGTTCCATTTGCGATTGCTGATGCAACGACTCTCACTGAAGCTGGTTACGTTGGTGAAGATGTTGAAAATATTATCCTTAAATTACTTCAGGCAGCTGATTTTGATGTTGAGCGGGCTGAAAAGGGGATAATCTACATTGATGAAATTGACAAGATTGCTAAAAAGAGTGAGAATGTTTCAATTACCCGTGATGTTTCCGGAGAAGGGGTGCAACAAGCATTATTAAAGATTCTTGAAGGAACGATTGCCAATGTACCGCCTCAAGGAGGACGTAAGCATCCACAACAAGAATTTATTCAGGTTGATACTAAGAATATTCTTTTTATTGTTGGTGGTGCTTTTGATGGGATTGAAACAATTGTTAAGGAACGTCTCGGGGATAAGACTATTGGTTTTGGGACAGATTCGCGTGAAGCTGAAACAGTTACTGATAAAAATATTCTGCAGCATGTTATTCCAGAAGATCTATTAAAATTTGGTTTAATCCCTGAATTTATTGGTCGTCTCCCAGTGATGACTGCGCTTGAAAAGCTTGACGAAAATGATCTTGTTCGGATTCTTACTGAACCAAAGAACGCTCTTGTTAAACAATATAAAGAATTAATTCGTTTAGATGGTAGTGAATTGACGTTTACAGATGGAGCCTTACGTGCAATGGCTCAGTTAGCCATTAAACGTAATACTGGTGCTCGTGGGCTACGGTCAATTATTGAAGATGTTATGCGTGACGTAATGTTTGACTTACCGAGCCGCGAGGATGTTGAGAAAGTTATTATTGATAAACGTTGTGTAACTCAACATACCGAGCCTCGTTACGTTTTAAAAGACGAAAAGGCTTCTTAGTATAAGTGAAGCGGGGTATAGTCATGGAAGTAAATAATGTTGATTTAACAATCAGTGCTGTAAGCGAAGAACAATATCCGCAAACTAAGATTCCTGAAATTGCCCTTGTGGGACGATCCAATGTCGGAAAGTCATCCTTAACAAATGTTTTGATCAATCGTCGCAACTATGCTCATACTTCAAGTCAACCGGGAAAAACACAAACCTTAAACTTCTATAATGTAGAAGAACAAGTGTATTTTGTGGATGTTCCGGGATATGGATATGCGAAAGTTTCTAAAAAAGAGCGTGAACGATTCGGTAAAATGATAGAGCAATACTTAACTCAACGTGAACAGCTACGGGGAGTAATTCAATTAGTAGATGCGCGTCATGCCCCAACGCCTGATGACGTTAACATGTATAAGTGGTTGCAGTATTATAATTTACCGACCCTTATCGTTGGAACAAAGATTGATAAAGTAAAAAGAAGTGCTTGGAATCGTCAGCTAAGTACGATAAAGAAAACGTTAGAAGCAGATAATTCAACACCAATCATCTTGTTTTCTGCTACTGAAAAAAAGGGTAAGGCTGACGTTTGGCAATGGATTGAAGATCGAATGGGGAATAATTAAGTTGGATTTTAATGAGTATCAAAATGCAGCGAAAAGAACTTTATATGGTAACGAACAAGTCTTGACCAATTGTGTATTAGGATTGGCTGGTGAATCAGGTCAAGTAGTTGATTTAGTAAAAAATTATACGTTTCGTGGCCGAAAGCTTAACCGTAAAGAACTTATTCATGAAATGGGAGATGTTCTTTGGTACCTATCGCAAATCGCGGAATGGGCAGACATTCCTTTTGAAGAGGTTGCTAAAGCAAATATTGAAGAGCTGAATAAGCGTTATCCGGCTGGTTTTAAAAAGCAAGACTAATAAATAAGCGGGGATATGATTAATCATCACATCTCCGCTTTTGTTAATTCTTCTCTTCTTTATTTTTATTTGACTCGGCTTGATCCTTTTTCTTGTCGGTCTTTGCCTTAGGCTTTTTGGGGTCCACTGCAAATTGATCGAATAACTTATCTAACTGTTCGCTTCTTCGTGTTACTAATCCCATTGGTTACGCTCCTTTTTTCTATTTGACAAAATGCTAGCATAAATTTTGTTAAAAGTACAATCATTTCTAAACACTTCTTTTGCTTTAAGGATCGTTTTTCAGATATAATATAGTGTTAATAATTTTTTCAGAGGAGGGTACTGCTGTGGCCAGTGAACATTTAGAACATAAATTAGCATTGTTACCGGATAAGCCAGGTTGCTACCTGATGAAAAACATTAATGATCAAATAATCTACGTTGGCAAGGCAAAAAATCTAAAAAATCGGGTGCGGTCTTATTTTAAGAGCAGCCATACTGGAAAGGTAGCAAAAATGGTATCAGAGGTTGCGGATTTTGAAACGATTGTAACATCCACAAATAAGGAATCATTTTTACTTGAAATTACCTTAATCCAGAAGCACCAGCCGTATTTTAATATCAAACTAAAAAAGGGAACCGGGTACCCTTATATCAAAATAACCAATGAACGCAATCCTCAAATAAAAATTGTTAGTAAAATAAAAAAAGATGGCGGCTATTATTTTGGTCCTTACCCTAATGTTTATGCTGCTGAAGAAACAATGCATTTTATTCAAAAGGTCTATCCTTTACGTCGTTGCAATGGATATCAAGGACGACCCTGCTTATATTATCATATGGGTCAGTGTTTAGGCGCCTGTTTCAAAGATGTTCCTGTTGAAGAGTATGAACAACAAATAAAAAAGATTAAATCCTTTCTTAATGGTAACACATCCACAGTTAAGCAGCAGTTGACTGTTAAGATGCATCAAGCTTCAGAAAAGATGGAATTTGAGCGGGCAGCAGAGATCAGGGATCAGATCCATTATATTGAAGTAACAGTTGAGAAACAAAAGATTATTTCAAATGATAAAACGCCACGAGACCTATTTAATTTTTATATGGATAAGGGTTGGCTCTCAATTCAAGTATTTTTTATTCGGCAAGCGCGATTAATGAAACGGGAAAAACGTCTTTTTCCAATCGTTGATACGGCCGTTGAAGAAATGACAAGCTTTATCTTACAATTTTATAATCGTCGTAATAACATATTGCCACGTGAAATTCTTGTACCAAAGGGATTGCCCACTAAAGAGATTAGTGAAATACTAGGGGTTCCTGTCCGAACGCCTGTAAGAGGAGAAAAACGGGATTTGCTGGCAATGGCACATGAAAATGCTAAGCTATCACTTAACGAAAAATTCCGCTTACTTGAGATGGATCAAAGTAAAACGACAGGAGCAATGAAGGAAATCACAGATGCCTTAGGGCTTCCAGAAGGGCATCGGATTGAAGCATTCGATCATTCACATATCCAAGGTGCTGATCCAGTGAGTGCGATGGTAGTGTTTATTAACGGGGAGCCTGCTAAAAATTTCTATCGAAAGTATAAACTAAAAACAGTTATTAACCATGCGGATGAAGCGGCCAGTACTCGTGAAGTGATTCGGCGTCGTTACACGCGGCTATTAAAAGAAAATAAACCCATGCCGGACATGATTTTTATGGACGGCGGAGAGATTCAAATGGATGCGGCTAAGGATGTTTTAGTAAATGAACTTAATCTTGATATTCCGGTGGTGGGGATGGTGAAAAATGACAAACACCAGACAGCAGACTTACTATTTGGTGATGATGATCAACACATCAACCTAAATCCTCGTAGTCAAGGCTTTTATCTTGTACAACGGATTCAAGATGAAGTTCACCGTTTTGCCATTACTTTTCATCGGCGCGTTCATACCAAGCATTCTTTGAGTTCAAGATTAGATGAAATCAAAGGTGTGGGGCCACGAACGAGAACTAAGTTATTGAAAAAATATGGATCGATTACAAAAATTGCTCAAGCATCAGTTGATGAGATTCATTCATTAGGAATTAATCGTTCGACGGCACAGTTAATTAAAGTGTCATTACAAAAAAATGCAGAAGTTGCTAAAGGTAGTAGTCATGATTGATTTTGACACGCTTATAAATCTTAAATATACTAAATATATAGACTAAAGAACGGAGACATTCATTATGAATATGTTTGTTGATCAAATAAAAATTGAAGTACATGCTGGTAAGGGTGGCGATGGGATGGTAGCATTCCGTCGTGAAAAGTATGTTCCTAACGGGGGCCCTGCTGGTGGTGATGGTGGCCGTGGCGGTAGCATTATCTTAAAGGTTGATGAAGGACTACGGACGTTGATGGATTTTCGTTATCACCGAATTTTTAAAGCCAAAAATGGTGGTAATGGAATGAGTAAACAAATGACCGGACCCAGTGCGGATGATACGATTATTGCGGTACCACAGGGAACAACAGTCCGTGATTTAGATACTGGTGAAATTATCGGTGACTTAGTTGAAAATGGCCAAGAATTAGTTGTTGCTAAAGGTGGTCGTGGTGGCCGTGGTAATATTCACTTTGCTAGTGCTAAAAACCCAGCTCCTGAAATTGCAGAAAATGGTGAACCGGGTGAAGATCATTATCTAGAATTAGAGCTAAAGATGTTAGCTGATGTGGGATTAATTGGTTTTCCATCAGTTGGTAAATCAACTTTATTATCTGTGGTAACCGGTGCTAAGCCTAAAATTGCAGCTTATGAGTTTACGACATTGACTCCTAATCTTGGAATGGTAATGTTGCCTGATGGTCGTGATTTCGCAATGGCTGATATGCCAGGGCTGATTGAGGGTGCATCAAAGGGGATCGGGCTTGGGCTAAAATTCCTTCGGCATATCGAACGAACCCGAGTCTTACTCCACTTAGTCGATATGAGTAGTGAGGATCCTCATCAGGCAATTGAACGTTACCGTCAAATAAATAAGGAGTTAGCTAATTACGATCCAGAATTATTAAAACGTCCGCAGATAATTGTTGCTACTAAAATGGACTTGCCAAATGCAACAGATAATTTGCAAACGTTTAAGGAAGACTTAGCAAAAGACGAGACCTTGAGTCAGCAACCGGAAATTTTTCCAATCTCAGCTGTAACTCACCAGGGCGTACAACAATTGATGCAATTAACTGCCGACTTGTTAGATAAGACACCAGCCTTTGATAGTGAGAGTCATGATAAAGAATTGATTGCTAAATACCAATCAGCTGCTCCTAAAAAGACAGCAAGTGAAGCCGACTTTACGATTACCAAAGACGAAGATGGTACATGGGTTCTTGGTGGTGAAAAACTTATTCGCTTATTTAAGATGACCGATTTAACTCATGAGGAAAGTCAACTGCGCTTTGCCCGTCAGTTACGGCATATGGGAGTTGATGATGCATTGCGGGCTAAAGGTGTTCAAGATGGTGACCTTGTAAGAATCGAAAAATTTGTTTTTGAATTTATTCAATAGTTATTAATTGTAGCAAAGGTAGGAAAGGTATAAATGCAACTAGAATTTTTAGGAACCGGTGCAGGATCCCCAAGCAAACAGCGAAATGTGGCCAGTGTCGCATTACGTTTATTAGAAGAACGAAATGCAATTTGGCTATTTGATGTTGGAGAAGCCACGCAGCATCAGATCCTACATACAACTATTCGTCCTCGTAAAATTGAAAAAATTTTTATTACTCATTTACACGGGGACCATATTTTTGGATTGCCAGGATTACTAAGTTCACGTTCTTTTCAAGGTGGAACTGAACCATTGACGATTTATGGTCCAGTTGGAATCAAGCGCTTTGTTCAAGCAGCATTGCAGGTCAGTGAATCACGTCTTAGTTATCCGCTTCATTTTGTGGAGTTAACTGATGATGGCGAAATATTTAATGATCATGGTTTTCGGGTAATTGCCCGCAAACTAGATCATAAAATTGCATGTTTTGGTTATCGGGTTGAAGAAGCAGATCATCCTGGTGAATTGCAGGTTGAAAAATTGCGTGAACAAAACGTACCATCTGGTCCAATCTATGGTCAATTAAAGGCTGGAAAAACAGTAACTCTTCCAGATGGCCGGATTTTAGATGGACACGACTATATTGGTAAACCACAAGCTGGGCGAATTGTAACGATTCTTGGCGATACTCGTCAGACAAAGAATGCAATCCGTTTGGCAGAAAACGCAGATGTGTTAGTACATGAGAGTACCTTTGCTAAGGACGAAACGAAGATGGCCCGAAGCTATTATCATTCAACAAGCAAGCAGGCAGCGGAGGTTGCTAAACAAGCAGGAGTAAAGAAGCTTTTATTAACCCATATATCAGCACGCTATACTGGTAAGGCTGCTTATCAGTTGGCTTACCAAGTGCGCAATATTATTCCTGATACCCGAGTTGTAAATGATTTTGATGTAATTGATATCCCGTTTAAAAAATGAAAAGAGATGGCGAAAATGCTTAAAAGGGTAAAAATGTTACGTTTTTTGCGAAATGAAGTTGTATTAATTACTGGTGGTTCAAGTGGAATTGGTAAAGAATTAGCATTTGAGGCAGCACGCCGCGGAGCAATTGTAGTTGTTGCGGCGCGAAATCTTGAAAAATTGCAAGAAGTAGCTAAAAAATGTTTAATTTTATCTGGTCGTCCGGCTTTTGCATACCAATTAGACGTCACGGATCCCGACCAAATTGATGCTGTTCTTTCAAAGGTGCAGCATGAAGTAGGGGGAATTGACGTTTTAATCAACTCGGCAGGGTTAGGTGATTTTATCCCTGCAGTAAAAGAATCATACCGGTCAATGGAGCAAATGGTTCATGTTAACCTGTTAGCATTAATGTATATTAGTCGGTGTGTTGCTAAGCAAATGATGGACCAAGGCTATGGTGCAATTATTAATATGGGATCATTAGCGGGTAAATTGCCGACACCGAATAGTGCTGTCTATTCTGCAACTAAGGCGGGAGTCATCCAATTTGATAATGTTTTACGAATGGAAGTTGCTGATTATGGTGTGCAAGTCTTAACTGTAAATCCGGGTCCAATTGACACGCCTTTCTTTGATAAGGCTGATAGTAATTACGCATACCGTTCCCACCTTCCTCAATGGATGTTTATTTCACCTGAAGACCTGGCCCAACGTATTTGGAATAATGTTGGATACAAGACAAGAGAAATTAATGTTCCTGGTTATGTTGCTTATCTTGGCTGGGCTTATCAAGTTATACCGGGACTGGGCGATTGGGCAATCAAAAAGTTCTTTGATTTCCAACAAGATAAGAAGAATTTGTAAATAAAATATCTATAGACCTACGAGAGACTGAGGCATTCCCAGCCTCTTGTTTAATTTTGGCGTTGAAATGGTGGTATAACTGATGGTTGATTCAAAATTTAAGTGGAAACTAGCTGATAATGCGTCGGATGCAACGGTTAATACTCTGACAAAAGAGCTAGGTATTTCAAAAATCTTAGCAACATTACTCGTGCAACGAGGGATTAATGACGTTGCAAAAGCAAATAAATTTTTCAAACCTACAATAGATGAAATTTATGATCCGCACCTCTTACATGATATGGATAAAGCGATTGACCGAATTGAAAAAGCGGTTGAAAATCAAGAACAAATTACGGTATATGGTGATTATGACGCGGATGGCATTACTAGTACAGCATTGATGTATGAGGCTTTAATGTCGATTGGAGCCAATGTTAATTATTATGTTCCTAATCGTTTTAAAGATGGGTATGGTCCTAATATGGCGGCCTATCAGCGATTAATTGAAAACGGAACCCAGCTCTTTGTTACCGTTGATAACGGTGTTAGCGGAAAAGAGGTTATTGACAAGGTAGTAGAAAGTGGGGTAGATGTCATAATTACTGATCACCATGAACTGCCGCCCGATTTACCTAATGCAACGGCAATTGTTCATCCACGCTATCCAGAAAGTAATTATCCTTTTCCTGACCTTTCAGGGGTCGGGGTCGCATTTAAGGTGGCTTGGGCTTTAACTGGGGATTTTCCGGTTGAACAACTTGATTTAGTTGCAATTGGCGAAATTGCAGATGTGGTTAACGTAACGGATGAAAATCATGCGTTAATTTCATCAGGAATTCAACAATTACGGCAAGGGATGCGACCGGGACTAGCTGCTCTTATGTCTTTAGCAAATATTTCGCCCACGAACCTTACTGGTCAGGATATTGGCTTTGGGATTGCTCCACGGTTAAACGCCCTTGGAAGAATAGCTGATGCTAACGATGGCGTGCAACTGCTAACAAGTTTAGACGAAGATGAGGCTCAACAGTTAGCAAAAGAGGTCGATCAAGCCAATAAAAAACGGCAAGAATTAGTAGCTAATATAATGACTGAGGCTAATCAGCAAGCCCAAAGCGCTCAAAATCAAAATCGGAAAGTGTTAGTGATTGTCGGAAAAGACTGGCATCAAGGAGTGCTTGGGATCGTTGCTAGCCGCATAATGAATGAAACTGGAAAGCCGACAATTATTGTATCTATAGATCAAAATAGTCCAAAATTAGCAAAGGGGTCGGGAAGAAGCCCAGAATCATTCAACTTATTTAAGGCGTTAAATGCACATCGTGATTTATTTTCAGCTTTTGGTGGTCATCCAGCAGCATGTGGATTATCGCTGAGCATTGATAATCTTAGCACCCTTGAACAAGCGGTGGAAAAGGAAGCTGAAAATCAAAATTTCGATCCATCGATAAAGCAAAATTTACCAATCGCATTAACTTTAACTCCTGAGGAAATAAGTCAACAACTTTACAATGATATTCAAAATATTGCTCCTTTTGGTCCTGGAAACGATGAACCAATTTTTAATATGAACGATGTAAAAGTTACTGATGTTAGGACAATGGGACAGGAAAAGCAACACCTTAAGTTTTCAATTCGCAGTGATAAAGCAGATTTGTCAGTTGTCGCTTTTGGAAAGGGAAACATTGCTTCTCTGTTATCATCACCAACCGGAAAAATTAGTATTGCTTTTAAAATTAGCATTAATGAATGGCGTGGTAGAAAAAACATTCAGCTTATGCTTGAAGATTTAAAAATTGACGGGACTGTTATTATTGACGAGCGAACTAATAAGTTAACGCCACAATTATTTGTCAAACAGGAATATTACGTGATTAAAGATTCGCGATTACGAGCCAATATTGCCCCACATGTTACGCCCGGTTATGTTTTATCGGTTGATGAGGCTAAACAAATAGATTTTACTAACCAGCGGGTCACATTAGTTGACTGTCCAGCAAGCGTGGGGATGTTAAAGGACATATTTATTCACGATCAAGGAAAGCCAGCGGTTATTCGGTTGTTATTATATCAACGGCGAAGTGCTTACTTAGCTGGCCTGCCTTCTCGTGTAGATTTTGCTCAATTATATCGGTTTATCTTTAAACAGCAGAAATTACAGTGGCCTACGCAGCTCCAAGCAGTTAGTAAATATTTAAAAATTAATGCTGAACGATTAAATTTCATGATTCATGTGTTTTCTGAGGCAGGATTTGTTACAATAAAAGATGGTGTGTTGAAGATTAACCAAGAAGTTAATAAGACTGATTTAACACAAACAAAACAATATAAAAAACAATTAGCACAATATAAGATCGAACAGCAGCTGTTGTTTAATGACGCAGCGACTGTTGCAAAGTGGCTATTGCAATATCTTAATTTAGATTAAAGGAGACAATTTATCTCATGGCTTTAGACCTTTATAAATACGTTGCCAGCGTTCCTGATTATCCTGAAAAGGGAATTATATTTCGGGATATTTTGCCATTAATGGCTGATGGTGCTGCCTTTAAGCAGGCAACTGACGAATTAGTTGATTATGCTAAGGATAAGAAAGTAGATATGGTAGTTGGGCCAGAAGCACGGGGCTTTATTGTTGGATGTCCTATTGCTCGCGAATTAGGGGTTGGTTTTGCTCCAGCACGTAAAAAGGGAAAGTTGCCACGGAAGGCAATTAGCGCTACTTATGATTTAGAATATGGAACTGCCACTCTTCAAATGGAAGCTGATGCGATTAAACCAGGTCAACGGGTCTTAGTAGTAGATGACCTCTTAGCTACGGGAGGAACAATTTCTGCAACTATTGATATGGTTGAACAAATGGGCGGCATTGTCGTTGGCTGTGCCTTCTTAATTGAGTTAAAAGATCTTCATGGTCGTGATAAGATTAAGGACTACGATATGAAAGCACTAATGGAATTCTAATTAGAAGGGGCTGAGGTAGGCCTCTTCTTTTTAAATGATTATTGTATATTATGTCCTAATGCGCGACAATGACAATATGTAAATGAAAAGGAGTAACTTAATTTATGATTTTCCTAGTAATAATGGGTGCGCTATTTTTAATTCTTGGTGGATTTTATTTAGTAAACTCGTGGCAACAATATCGCGAATGGAAAAGCGGAACAATTATAGTTGTTCTGAGTATTATTGCAATTGTATATGGGGCAATTAACTTACCGTATTTTCATCATGATAAAAATGCTTCATCTAATCAAAGTGCCTCATCATCAAAAGTTACCCAATCAAGTAGTTTTTCTTCGTTTTCTAATAAGTTTGCAATTGGGAATTCCAGTGCTAATAAAGCGCAACAAGAAAATAAAACGATGGCAGTATTACGACAGATGCAAAAGGGGTATTCTAAATTAGGGACGGTTGATTACAATGAAGATAGTAAAACTTTCCAAATTACGCCGACAGATGATAATACTGTTGAAGCATTAAAAGCTTTAGCGCAAGATCCTAGTCAAGCAGATCAAATGGGGTGGCCAAATTTAACCAAGTCAATTAAAAGTAATTCTGGTCAAGTATCAAAGGCACTAGGGAATGGATATTCAATTAGTATAATGAACCCAGGCGATACTAGTAAGGCATTGTATACTGCAAAAGATGGTCAGACTACATATGATATTGCTGATCAAAATTAGAAAAACACCAAGTAATTAAATTACTTGGTGTTTTTTTGTAGAAAGAATAAAGGAGACAAGGGGATTTGAACCCCTGCACGCTTTTACACGCCTAACGGTTTTCGAAACCGTCCTCTTCAGCCACTTGAGTATGTCTCCATATCAACTTAATTATTGTAACAAAAAAATAATGTTACGTAAAGCAGTTATTAAAGTGAGGAGGAAAGGAAATATATCATTAAGAGTTCAATTTTGCGAAAATGCTTTCTTGTTGATATGATATCCTATATGTTAAAATGCATTGGATTAGAGGATAGTTATGGTAAAAAAATATTATGTAGTAAAAAAAGGGCGACAGCCTGGAATTTATCAAACCTGGGCGGAATGTCAAAAGCAAGTTAGCGGATATCCTAATGCGCGTTTTAAAAGTTTTAAAACCTTAAAAGAGGCTAATGATTGGCTTAATAATCAAACGCCACAATTGTTATCAAAAGGAAAGGCTAGCAATAGTTTCCCTCCTAATGCTATTCGGCTCTATACAGATGGTGGCTCGCGTAATCACGGGAATAAACTTGGTCAGCATGTAAAAAGTAATGACAAAGCAGCTTGGGCTTACTTAATTCAGAATGGGGAACAGGTATACACCGATACTGCAGGAGAGTATGGTGCAACTAATAATAAAATGGAAGTAACGGCTTTACTTCAGGCACTCAATAAGCTAATTGAGCTTGGGTTACAAGAAATGCCCATTATTGCGACGTTAGATTCTCATTATGTGTTAGATCCTCTTATGAAAGGCTGGTTAAGTGGATGGCAACGCCGTGGTTGGAAAACTGCAGGAGGAACAACAGTGGCAAATCAAGAATTATGGCAGGCACTTGTGAAAATATTGCCTAAATTCTCGAACCTGCATTTTGAATGGACAAAGGGGCACTCCGTTAATGTCGGAAATAACCGTGTTGATGAATTATTAAATCATACAATGGATCAGATGTAATGTACTAAATATTTATAAATAAGGGTGAGTGAAAATGAGAATTGGTATTGATAAGATGGCTTTTGCAACAACAAATAACTACTTGGATCTTGTAGAATTAGCCAAGTCACGTAATGTTGATCCTAACAAATTTACAATTGGAATTGGACAGGATCAGCAAGCGGTCGTGCCACCAACGCAAGATATTGTTACGTTAGGTACGGCAGCAGCAAAAAGACTTTTAACACCGTCATTAATTAAGAATATTTCAACCCTAATTGTGGCGACTGAATCAGGCATTGATAATTCAAAAGCAAGTGCAATTTATATCAAACACTTACTCGGATTAAATGATTTTACACGGACAATTGAACTGAAAGAAGCATGTTATTCTGCTACCGCAGGAATACAGTTTGCAAAAGGATTAGTAGCAATTAATCCACAAGAAACAGTATTAGTGATCGCCACTGATATAGCCCGTTATGGTTTGAATACTCCAGGAGAAGTTACACAGGGAGCCGGCGCGGTTGCCATGCTTATTTCAGCAAATCCACATATTTTAACTCTTGAAGATACGACAGTTGCTTATAGTAAAGATATCATGGACTTTTGGCGGCCTCTATACGCAACCGAAGCGTTAGTCGATGGTAAATATTCTACCAATGTATATATTGACTTTTTTAAGCAAACCTTCACTCGTTACCAGCAACTTACTGGACGTAGCTTAGCTGATTTTGCTGCGCTTACTTTTCATTTGCCATTTACAAAAATGGGTAAAAAGGGCTTGGAATCAATTTTAGGAGATCGTAAAGATAGGGTGGCAAGACGTTTACGCCAACAGTTAACGGCAAGCCAAGTCTATTCAAGAAGGGTCGGAAACCTTTATACTGGTTCCTTATACTTATCATTAATGTCCCTCTTACAAAACGGGTCTCTTGCTGCTGGTGATAGAATTGGGTTATTTAGCTATGGATCTGGGGCAGAAGGAGAATTCTACACTGGAATTTTAGAAGAAGGTTATCAAAAATATCTGAACGATATCGAAACAGATTTAGCACAACGTCAAAAGGTTTCGGTAACTGAATACGAAAGGTTGTTTAGTAGTCAACTAGGAATGAATAGTGAAGATATTGAATTTGACGATACGGATGATTTATCACCGTTTATCCTAAAGGGACAAAAAAACCATCAACGAATTTATGAGGTAAAATAAAAAATGAAGCTAATTAATTGCGTTAAACGCGTTAATCAGCTTCGTTTTAATTTAGAAGATATGATCACGAAATAGACCGACAACTTTTCCCAGAATCTTTACATTATCTAAGAAAATTGGTTCCATGGTATCGTTTTCTGGTTGTAAACGGAATCGTGTTTTTTCCTTAAAAAACCTTTTACAAGTTGCTTCATTATCATCGTTCATTGCGATAACAATATCACCGTTTTTAGCAGTGGATTGTTTACGAACAATAACTTGATCACCATTAAAAATACCAGCTTTTACCATACTTGTTCCACGAATAGTAAGCATGAAAAGGTCATTATTATCTTGGATCGAAGGAGGTATCGGGAAAAATTCTGTAGCATTTTCTACAGCTAGGATCGGCTGACCAGCTGTTACAACACCGAGCATTGGAATTTCTTTTTGCATAGGTTTTACGCCTAAAATGTCCAGTCCTTTGGGAGTAATCTCAAGGGCACGTGGTTTTGAAGGGTCTTTTTGTAAAAATCCTTGTTCGATTAGGCGGGTAATATGACCATGAACGGTCGAGGTAGAAGATAATCCAACAGCGCTACAAATCTCACGAACTGTTGGCGGATAACCATGATCTTCAACTTGCTTATGAATATAATTAAGTACGGCCATTTGTTTATTTTTTGCTGGCTTTGGCATATTGACACCTCATTATTATTAATTGTGTTAAGCTTATCATAGATGAAGGTATATTTCAAACGTACGTTCGTGATTTGCATTAGTTTTATAAACTAAGTAAAATCAATTTTATCAAGGAGATGATATTAATGGCTGAATCAAAAGAACAAGATGAACTTTTGAAGCGGATTAATGAGCTGGCTCATAAAAATAAAGAAGAAGGTTTGACTGAAGAAGAGACCAAGGAACGGGAACGCTTACGAAAGAAATATTTGAAGAATTTCCGTGAAGCAATGCGGAGTAATATCGAAATGATGCGGATTTTTGATAAAGATGGTAATGAAGTTACACCAGAAAAGGTTCGTGAAGTTCAGCGTAAAAAAGGTCTTCGTGACGATTAAAAAAGATTTGGTCTTTTCAAAGAATGCTCTTTCGTGTAAGATGGATAAGTAACGAGCAAAGGAGGAAGTAATTGTGGGTATGACGATCATGCTAATGATTCTTGCACTATTAGTCGGCTTAGTAATCGGCTTCTTTGGTGCACGGAAATACATGGAAAACTACCTCCGCAATAATCCACCGATTTCGGAAGAGATGCTGCGGACGATGATGCTTCAAATGGGACAAAAACCATCAAGTCGTAAACTACATCAAATGATGCAAGCGATGAAGGCGCAAGCTAAAAAGTCAAATCGTAAGTAATATAAAAGGATGTGATTTTTATCACATCCTTTTATATTACCGCTTAATTAAAAGTCATCATTTTTAGGCTTAGGAGGCATAATGTACTTATATTGCGGATTAATTTGCTTATCCAAGTCGTCAAACGCTGCTTGCATTTGTTTTTCTAAATCTGCCTGTACTTCAGGAGTAAGACGCTGCTTGCGGTCAATATAAATTGGCTTGCCAAATGCGATATGACGTGGTTTACGTGAGAAAAGCTGCCCGAATTTTAATGGCCCTTGATAAACAGCGGGGACTAAAGGAACGTTAGCCATCTTAGCAATAACAGTAGCGCCTCCTTTTAGTTTTGAAGAATAACGAGAGCCGCTAGGAAAAATAATCGTTGACAAGTCAGTTTTTCGCAAGATTGTGACAGGCTTTTTAATCGCGGAAGGACCCGGATTCTTTCGATCTACAGGATAAGCATTAAGGGCCCTCAGAAATTTGCTGGCAAGCGGATTTTTGAATAATTCTTTTTTAGCCATAAAACTAAATTTCTTAGGCCAGACGGCAAGTGCTAATAAAACAGGGTCCATCCATGTGTGGTGAGGAGCAACAATAATATAATTCCCCTCAGGAATATTTTCTTGATTATATATTTGGGGACGACCGTTAATTAACGTTAAAAATGGGTTAACGATCTTTACAAGAAACGTATAGAGCATTTTAATCTTCCAATCTATAAGATAATAATATTTTCGTTCATCAGTATGACGAAAAAAAAAACAAACTTGCAAGTATAAAAAATTAATGGAGATAATATGGAAAGTAAAAAGATTTTAAAAAAGGGCGAACGGATTGACCAGTTATATAGCCAAGATGTTCAGATAATTCAAAATCCACAGTGTTTTGCTTTTTCGTTGGATGCAGTGTTATTGGCCGATTTTGTCCGGCCTAATCATCGTCATAAATTAAAAGTAGTTGATCTTTGTGCCGGAAATGGTGCAATTGGCATTTTTTTGCACAATAAACTTGGTGGAAATTTTAAGGAAGTAGAATTACAGCCACAGATTGCTGATATGGCCGAGCGGACGATTTTACTAAATGGTTTTCAAGATCGTTATACAGTTATTAATACTGATATTGCTAACATAAATGACTATATCCCCAAAGATTCGGTTGATATCGTTTTATGCAACCCGCCTTACTTTCCCGTTACACCACAAAGTCAAAAGAATCCCAATAAGGCCTTGGCAATTGCTCGTCATGAAATAGCAACTGATTTAGCAACAGTTGTTAAGCAAATGAGTGGCCTGCTAAAAATGAATGGACATGGATACCTTGTTCATCGTCCTGATCGCTTGGCAGAGATTCTTACTATATGTCAAAAATATAGACTGGCTCCCAAGCGATTGCGATTTATTTACCCTAAACCAGATCGCGATGCAAACATTTTATTACTTGAGGTAATTAAAGATGGCAAGCCAGGAGGAATAAAGGTCGTTCCGCCACTAATTGTTCATGGAGAAGATGGCAAATATTTACCAGCTGTTCAGGAGCTTTTATATGGCAAGTAAAGATTATTATATTTATATATTATATTGTGCTGATGATAGCCTTTATTGTGGTTTTACTGATAATGTTGAACGGCGCTTTCATACACACCAGAGTTATCGTGGCGCAAAGTATACACGGGTGAAGAAACGTCATCCCTTAAAACTTATTTATTCAGAAAAATTTGCGTCAAAACATGATGCATTACATGCTGAATATTATTTCAAACATCAAACTCGAAAACAGAAAGAAGAATTCTTGCGCGAACATGGTGTTAGCATTTTAAAGTTACGGAGGAATTAAAATTTATGAAGATTTACGTATACGGTGTTTATAGTGATGAGGTTCCTTATATTAAGGAATGGCAAGATGAGCATCCAGAAGTTACGGTGGCGACAACTACTGAATTATTAAACGAAAAAAGCGCAGAGCTATCAAAGGGAAGTAATGGGGTAGTCGTTTTTCAGCAAAAGCCTTATCCTGATGATGCCTTGCGGCAGTTAGCTGCTAATGGAATTACTAAAATGTCCTTGCGAAACGTAGGGGTAGATAATATCAACCACAAACTTGCAACCGAATTAGGTTTTCAAATTACTAACGTTCCCGTCTATTCGCCAGCAGCAATCGCTGAATTTTCAGTAACACAGGCGCTTAACCTATTACGACGGACGAAAGAATTTTACTTAAAACTAGGTAAAGGAGATTACAATTGGGCACCGCATATTGCTAAGGAAATGAACAAGCAAATTGTTGGGATCGTTGGAACTGGTAATATTGGATCGACTGCCGCTAAAATATTTGCAGGCTTTGGGGCAAAAGTAATTGCGTACAGCCGTCATAAAAACCCAGAATTAGATGGGATAGTTGAATATGTTGAATTGGAGGAATTATATAAACAATCAACGATTATTTCTTTATACCTCCCACATGTTCCTGCAACCGATAAAATGATTAATCGAAAAACATTTTCAATGATGAAAGATGGAGTCCTGCTCATTAATACTGCCCGTGGACCATTGGTAGATGAAGATGCGTTGATTGATGCGTTAGATACTGGTAAAGTCGGAGGGGCTGCTTTAGACGTATTAACTGGTGAAACTAAAATCTTTAACCAGCAAATTAATGAAAATGAGATTGATTATCCAGAATTTAAGAGTCTTGTCAAGCGCCCGAATGTTTTAATTACTCCCCACATTGCCTTTTATACAGATCAAGCTATAAAAAATATGGTTAAAATGAGTTTATCTGCTAATCTAGACTTAATTACAACGGGAACATCTGATAAATTAGTTAAGTTTTAATATCCTGAAATGTCAATTTAAATTAGAAAAAAGGTGAAAGTTGTTCTTCTGTGACATGACTTAAGAATACTTCTAA
>NZ_RDBR01000021.1 GCF_009663775.1 Lactobacillus sp. 0.1XD8-4 | reverse complement strand
CATTAGAAGTATTCTTAAGTCATGTCACAGAAGAACAACTTTCACCTTTTTTCTAATTTAAATTGACATTTCAGGTATAGAAAAATGATACAATAGCTTTTGAAAGTAAATACAAAAAGGAAGAAAATAAAATGGCTAATTTGATGAATGAGTTTCCTGATATTGAAATTAAACAAGATGAACCATTAATGAATTATACTTACACTCATACTGGGGGACCAGCTGATTGGCTAGCCTTTCCTGAAACGGTTGATCAGGTTAAAGAATTAGTAGATTATGTTCGGGAACATAATATGTCGTTAACTGTTCTTGGAAACGCAAGTAACTTAATTGTTGGTGATGGTGGGGTAGATGATTTAACGATAATTCTTACCCGTCTTAATAAAATTGCGGTTCAAGACAATAAAGTGACGGCTCAGGCCGGAGCGTCATACATTGATACTACTAAGGCTGCTCGCGATAACAATCTTACTGGATTAGAATTTGCTGCAGGAATTCCTGGAAGTATTGGCGGGGCCATTTTTATGAACGCTGGGGCGTATGGTGGCGAGACCAAAAACGTTGTTACTGATGTGACGGTTATGTTGCCAGATGGGACAATCAAGCATCTTTCAAATAAGGAGTTAGATTTTGGCTATCGTCATAGCAGTATTCAAGAAAATAATGGGGTGGTATTGGATGCGACCTTTACCCTTGAACCTGGTGATTACGATGAAATAAAAGCCAAAATGGATGATTTAAACGATCGTCGTGCAGCAAAGCAGCCCCTTGATTTACCGTCTTGCGGAAGTGTATTTAAGCGACCGGAAGGATATTATGCAGGTAAATTAATTCATGATGCCGGTCTACAAGGTTATACATCTGGTGGTGCTCAGGTCTCAACTAAACATGCGGGCTTTATTGTCAACATTGACCATGGGACTGCAGCTGATTACGTAAATGTAATCCACCATGTCCAAAAAACAGTTAAAGAGAAATTTGGCGTTGATTTAGAAACTGAAGTAAGAATTATTGGACGCCGCGATTAATAATTAAAAGTGTAAGGCTTGAGGTAGATCTCTCATAGCTTTATGCTTTTTCTTTTTTAAATATCGTGAAATCTTTAGCGAGGTTAAATTGCCTTAACATCAAAGGAAAATGATAGTAACTACGATTATTTATTGGTAGATTATGAAAAAATCTCACAAATTACTCATTGAAAAATTATTTACTTTGACAAAAAGCGTTTTCGCAGTCTTTAAAGGTATATCGATAAACTATAAAAGCTAATTAATTTTGTAATCACTTTCAAAATGTGATAGGATATTTAAGTCTCGTTTTATAAAAAATTCACAAAATTAGGGGTATATTTATGAGCAATAATGTAGTTGTTTTGGGAAGCATTAATGTTGATACGACTTATCATGTCGATCGTTTCCCACAACCTGGCGAAACTATCTCTGCAGTAAGTAAAAGTTCTGCTCCAGGTGGTAAGGGTGCTAATCAAGCGGTAGCGGCAGCTCGATCTGGTGCGGTAACTGCTTTTATTGGGGCCGTGGGTTCTGATAAAGAAGGGACTTATATGCTGGAATCATTAGCAGATGACAGCATTGATACTCACCATATTATGACTGATAAATTACATGGTACTGGTAGCGCGGCGATTACTCTTGACGCCAATGGTCAAAATGACATTATGGTGTATGGTGGTGCTAATCAAGCAATGACTACGGATGTTTTAGCGGGGATTGAAGATGTACTATCTAACGCTGATTTCTTAATTAGTCAATTTGAAACTCCACAAGAAGTGACGTTGGCTGCATTTAAACAGGCTAAAGAACACGGAGTAACGACGCTTTTAAACCCAGCGCCAGCTCATGAAATTTTGCCTGAATTATTAAAATATACCGATGTTATCACGCCAAATGAGAGTGAGTGTGCGCTTTTAACGGGAATTACGATTACTGATGAAGAATCAATGTTAAAGAGTGCAGAATACTTCCGTGAACGTGGCGTTAAGCATCTTTTGATTACATTAGGATCTAAGGGTGTCTTCTATTCAACGCCAACAGCACATGGATTGGTGCCAGCATTTAAGGTCAAAGCTGTAGATACTACAGCAGCAGGTGATACGTTCCTTGGAGCACTAAGTTCACAATTAGAGAAGGACCTGTCAAATGTTGATAAAGCATTGGTATATGCTCAACGTGCATCTAGTTTGACTGTTCAGCAAATGGGAGCAATGCCATCCATTCCAGATTATGAGATGGTTGTAAAAGCATTAGCAGAAAAGTAAGGAGTAAGCTTAATGAAAAAAACAGGGATTATTAATTCAGAGGTTTCCGCAGTTGTTGCCAATATGGGACATATGGATTGGCTTTCGATTGGTGACGCGGGAATGCCGGTTCCGTTTGGAACAAAAAAGATTGATTTGGCAGTAGATAAAGAATTGCCAAGTTTTATGGATGTCTTGAATAACGTTTTGAAAGAAATGAAAGTTCAAAAAATTTATTTGGCAGACGAGATCAAAGACCAAAATCCAAAGCAATTAGAAAACATCAAAAAGGCTTTACCCGATGTTGACATCGCATTTATGCCTCATAGCGATTTGAAAAAGAATCTTGCTAAGACGCATGCCTTTATTCGGACTGGAGAAATGACGCCATATTCAAATATTATTCTTGAATCAGGTGTAACATTCTAAGCTAGGGGGAGAAAAGTAAATTATGGATAAAGAAATGAATAGCAGTAAAGGACAAAGTTGGATACAACTTTCCGATGGATATCTTAGTCGGACACCGATGTTCCAATTTGTTATTTTGTGTCTAATCTTTCCGCTATGGGGAGCTGCTGCGAGTCTTAACGATATTTTAATTACGCAGTTTAAGACTGTTTTTACTTTAAATGATACAGCAACTGCTTTCGTGCAGAGTGCTTTTTATGGTGGTTACTTCTTGATGGCAATTCCGGCATCAATCATTATCAAAAAGACATCATACAAGTTAGCAATTCTTATTGGGCTCTTATTTTATATTATTGGTTGTGGAATGTTTTTCCCTGCATCACATGTTGCTACCTACAGTATGTTTTTAGTTGCCATTTTTGCAATTGCCATTGGCTTAAGTTTCCTTGAAACAAGTTGTGATACTTATGCCACAATGTTTGGACCAAAGGAAACAGCCAATAAGCGCTTGAACGTTGCAAATGTTTTGATTCCCCTTGGTGATATTATGGGGATCGTGCTTGGTAAGTACCTTATCTTTGGTGAAGGTGGCAATATTGCCGATAAGGTTTCTAAGATGTCAAAGGCTGAAGCTGAAGCATATAATCAGCACTTATTACAATTGACATTACAGCCTTATAAATATATTTTAATTGTTTTAATCATTATCTTTATCGTTTTGGCCGTTACTAAGATGCCACGGGCCAAGGCTTTTTCAACAAGTGCAGAAGCGCAGGAAGCAGCAGAAGAACAACCATCATTAGGAGAAACATTTAACTACTTATTCCATAATAAGCGTTATATGAAGGGGGTTCTTTGTCAGTTTATCTATGCTGGGATGCAGACGACTGTATGGTCATTTACGATTCGGTTAGCATTGCGTCTTGATTCGCATATTTCTGATGCCGCTGCGTCAACGTTTATGATTTATAGTTATATTGCCTGGTTCTTTGGGAAGCTTGTTGCTAACTGGTTCCTTGATCGTTATTCAATCACTAAGGTATTGACATGGTTCTCATTACTAGGAACTGTTTCATTGATTATTACCTTTACTATTCCGAATATTACTGCTGTAATTGCAGCAATTGCTACTAGTTTCTTCTTTGGACCAGAGTGGCCAACAATCTATGCACATACGCTTGATCAAATTCATGAAAAGAAGTACACAGAAACTGGTGGGGCATTTATTGTTATGTCCTTAATTGGTGGAGCAATCATCCCAACTATTCAAGGACGGGTATCTGACTTGACTGGTTCAATGCAGCTATCATTTATTGTTCCAGCAATTTGTTTTGCCTTTATTACCCTTTACTTCTGGACAGAACACCGCTGGGAAAAAGCTCATCCAAATGAAGTTCAGGAACATTAGTATTTCCCAGGAAATAATCTAAAAATCAATTATGAGGTTCAGTGGCTAACCGTTAGCTTACTGGACCTTTATTTGTATGCTTAGGAAAATAAGCATTAATTTTGTTCAAGTCGGGTCAAACTTAAAATGAAATGATATAATATGAACGTGATTTAGAGGATGGTGAATGCGATGCAATTTATAGTTTCGCTTCTAACATGGCAGAATCTGATTCACTTGATTGATATTTTAGTGATTTGGTTTTTGATCTATGAATTATTAATGCTCATTCGTGGGACAAGAGCAGTTCAACTTTTTCGGGGAATTTTGATTATTATCCTTGTTAAAATTGTTAGCTGGTACGTTGGCCTGAGCACTGTTTCATGGGTGATGGATCAGATCATCAACTGGGGTGTTATTGCAATTGTAATTATCTTTCAGCCGGAGATTCGGCGCGGATTGGAACACCTTGGTCGAGGTACCTTCTTTACACACAACCAAACGGCTAATGAGAAGGAAGAGGATACGATCAAACAGTTGGATCAAGCAATTCAGTATATGTCGAAGCGAAGAATTGGAGCCCTAATGAGTATTCAGATGAAGACTGGGCTTGAAGAATATATTGAAACAGGAATTCCATTAGATGCTGATATTTCCGGTGCACTATTAATTAATACTTTTATTCCTAACACACCTTTGCATGACGGAGCAGTTATCATTAAAGATAATCGGATTGCGGTTGCGGCTGCCTATTTGCCACTTTCTGACAGCAAGTTAATCCCTAAAGAATTAGGGACACGTCACCGGGCGGCAGTTGGTATTAGTGAAGTGACTGACGCATTAACGATTGTAATTTCAGAAGAAACTGGTGAAGTTTCAATTACTAAGGACAATGAGTTAATTCGAAATATGTCGCGAGAAGATTATCTGAAATTCTTACGTGCGCAGTTATATACTCATGAACCACAACATGAAAACTTAGTAACAGAATTATATGCTAAGTTCCACCGCAAAGGAGGTGGCCGTCATGGGCAAGGACACTAAGGGCTTTTTCCGCCATAAGTGGGTTTTGCGAATTATTTCGTTAATTTTAGCGCTTTTCTTATTTATGTATGTAAACGGGAGCAAAAGCGGCTTTCTTCGCCAAAATACCCGCAATAACAACCAGAATAGCGCGCTAATGTCTGATAAATCAGCAACAATTAAAATGCCGCTTGACGTTACAGTGGATAATGCCAAATATATTGTGAGTGGTTATCCTCAATATGTAAAAGTTAAAGTTACTGGTCCTTCAGCACTGGTTACCACCACATCTAATACGCAAAATTTTAAGGTTTACGCAGATCTTTCGGATTTATCACCAGGAAGACACCGTGTTAAGTTAAAAACGAGTGGTTTGAATTCTGAATTGACTTCTAGTATCAATCCGCAATATATTAATGTAAATATTCAACCACGCAAGACAATTACAATGAAAGTGACTGTTCGTTTGAGCACTAAGAATTTAGATAATGGTTACCAAATTGGCCGCCCACATAGTGATATTCAAAATGTTCAAGTAACAGGGGCCCGTGAAGAGGTTAACCATGTTGATAAGATCGTCGCTTTCGTTGCGGTACCGCATGATGCTAAAGATAACATTTCACGACAAGTTACCCTTCAAGCACTTGATCGGAACGGGCAAACATTAAATGTTGTAATTTCACCAACAACTACTAATATAACAATTCCTGTATCAGCGGGAATACAAAGTAGTAATTCAAGTAGCTCATCGTCAAGCAATGGTGCTAAAAACGATACGAGTAGCTCTAAGACGTCATCTAGGGAATCATCTTCAGAATCGTCTACAGAGACATCTCAGTCGTCAAGTAGTATAAATAGTAGTGGAGATTCAAGCTCAAGTGATGCAAATTAATTATTTTTAATATGATAGAGGAGAAGTGACATGAAGTTAAAATATTTTGGAACTGATGGTGTTCGTGGTGTTGCAAATAAAGATCTTAGTCCTGAATTGGCATTTCGGGTTGGTCGCGCAGGTGGGTATGTTCTTACGCGTCACTCCGAAAGAAAGCAACCACAAGTATTAGTTTCCCGTGATACCCGAATTTCTGGACAAATGCTTGAAAATGCGTTAGTTTCAGGTTTATTGTCTGTGGGGATTGAGGTTTTACGGCTGGGCGTTGTAACTACGCCAGGGGTTGCTTATCTTGTACGAGCACAAGAAGCAGATGCGGGGGTCATGATTACTGCAAGTCATAATCCCATTAAATATAATGGAATTAAGTACTTTGGAGGCAATGGCTTTAAGCTATCAGATGACCTTGAATATGAAATTGAACAATTATTAGATGCGGAAGAAGACACATTGCCACGTCCTTCTGATGAGGGCTTGGGGACAGTTGCTGATTACCATGAAGGGGCATTAAAATATACCTCATTTCTTGAGCAAACAGTTTCAACAGACTTAGAAGGACTAAAGGTTGTTGTTGATGCTGCAAATGGTGCTACAAGTGGTTTTATTTCAAATCTATTTGCTGATATGAACGTTGATTTTATCCCAATCAATGACCAGCCAAATGGCTTAAATACTAATTTGAATTGTGGCTCGACCCATCCTGAAAGTTTACAAAAAGCAGTTGTTGAAAATAATGCGGACCTTGGTGTAGCTTTTGATGGAGACGGCGACCGTTGTATTGCTGTTGATAACGAAGGAAACATTGTTGACGGTGACAAAATAATGTATATCTGTGGAAAGTACATGGATAAAAAGGGGCTCCTAAAAAAAGATACAGTAGTAACAACGGTAATGAGTAACTTGGGGATGTATAAGGCCTTAGAAGCCCATGACCTCAAGAGCGTTAAAACCAAAGTCGGTGACCGTTATGTTGTCGAAGAAATGTTAAAGAATGGCTATAATCTTGGTGGAGAACAGTCAGGACATATCATTTTCTTAGATCACAATACGACGGGGGATGGAATGCTTACAGCGTTGCAACTCTTATCTGTTGTTAAGGATTCTGGTAAGACTTTAGCTGAATTAGCAAGTGATGTGACAACTTATCCACAAGAACTATTAAATATTAAAGTTGCAGATAAGGCGAGTGCCATGCAAAATGAAAAGTTAAAAGAAGTCATTGCTCAAGTTGAACAAGACATGAACGGCGATGGACGTGTTCTTGTTCGACCAAGTGGTACTGAACCGCTACTGCGGATTATGGCAGAGGCAGCAACGCCCGAATTAGTTCATGAATACGTTGAACGAATTGGTGATGTAGCACGAGCAGAATTAGAAGTTGAATAATAAAATGTTCCGTGTTATTTTGCTATCGTTTGTTAAAATATTTGAAGCTGAGAGAAGACAAAAGTTTTTTCTCAGTTTTTTATTTGTTATTAAATAAAAGTAAATTATATAGACCAATTGGATAAAATGATTGACAACCAAAAGTAAAAACTGTACTATACAATACAGTTACGTAGATGTAGTGCCCTGCACTAGTTATCTATACCAATTTTATTTAAAGGATGGAATTTAATTATGTGTGGAATTGTTGGAGTTACAGGGACTGACAAGAGTTTGTCAATCCTTATTGATGGATTGAAGCGCCTTGAGTATCGGGGCTACGATTCTGCTGGGGTTTACGTTAATGACCAGCAAGGACATGATTATCTTGTAAAGCGTTCAGGACGGATTGCTAACTTAGAAGCAGCCCTTAGTGATGATGTTCACGGTATGGCTGGTATTGGTCATACTCGTTGGGCCACTCATGGTGAACCAAATGAGGCTAATGCACACCCACAATACTCACAAGATGAACGTTTTTACTTAGTTCACAATGGTGTGATTGAAAACTATGCTGAATTAAAGAAAGAATATTTGTCAGACGTAAAATTTGTTAGTCAGACTGATACTGAAGTTATTGTTCAATTAGTCGATAAATTTGTTACTGAATCCGGAATGTCTACTGAAGCAGCCTTACTTAAGGTATTGCGTTTAATTAGCTCAGATTCTTCATACGCATTCGTATTAATGGACAAAGAACAACCGGACACCTTGTTTGTTGCTAAAAACAAGAGTCCATTATTAGTTGGGGTTGCTGATGGCTACAATATGGTGGGGTCGGATGCAATGTCAATGATTAAAGAAACTAATACCTTTATGGAAATTGGCGACCACGAATTGGTTGTTGTAAAGCCTGATCATGTTATTGTGAAGGACTTTGATGGCAATGAAGTAGATCGGCCAACTTTCAAAGTTGATATGGATGCTAACGCTGCTGACAAGGGAACCTATCCATACTACATGCTTAAAGAAATTGATGAACAACCAGCTGTAATGCGGAAACTTGTTCAAGAATACTTTGGCAATGATGATGTAGCACAAATTGACGAAAAGCTCCTTAAGGACATGGCTGATGCTGACCACCTATATATCGTTGGTGCTGGTACTAGTTACCATGCTGGTTTAGTTGGAGCTCGTATTTTTGAAAAATTATGTGGAATTCCTACTTCTGTTCATATTTCATCAGAATTTGCTTATGAACAACCACTACTTTCTAAGAAGCCATTCTTTATCTTCTTGAGCCAGAGTGGTGAAACTGCTGATAGTCGGGAAGTACTTGTTAATGTTAACAAAAATAATTGGCCAAGCTTAACAATTACCAACGTTGATAAGTCCACACTTTCGCGTGAAGCTACCTATACTGAATTGCTATATGCTGGTCCGGAGATCGCTGTTGCTTCTACCAAAGCTTATACTGCACAAATTGCTGTTGAAGCAATTTTAGCCCAAGCACTTGGCGTGTACATGGGTAAGCAGGCCGCTAAGGACTTTGACGTAAAACATCAATTAGGATTAGTAGCTAATGGGATGCAATCAATTACGGATAGTAAGAAGAAGGTTGAAGAAATTGCTTCTCGTTACCTATCAAAGGTTCCAAATGCATTCTATATTGGCCGAGGAATGGATTGGTCAGTTTCTCTTGAAGCAGCATTGAAATTAAAAGAAATTTCATACGTTCAAGCGGAAGGTTTTGCTTCTGGTGAATTAAAGCACGGAACAATTGCATTGATTGAAGACCACACGCCAGTTATTGGAATCATTACTCAAGATCGGACTGCTGGCTTAACTCGGAGTAACCTTGAAGAAACTCAAGCTCGTGGAGCAAGTATAATTACAATCGTTTCTCGTCACCTTGCCCAAGAAGACGATACATTTGTCTTACCTGATGTTGATGAGGTTCTTACACCGTTATTAAGTGTCTTGCCAGCGCAACTGTTGGCTTACTACACAAGTCTTGGCAAGGGACTTGATGTTGATAAGCCACGGAATTTAGCAAAGTCAGTTACTGTTCAATAAAATCTAAAAAAGAATCAGTTAATTTTACATAAAATTTGCTGGTTCTTTTTCTTTTCTCCATCTATTAGGCACTATCTAAATTGATATATTTTTGAAAAATGATTAATAAGTAGGGTTGACTTATTTCGTTGGAAGCGCCATCATAATATGTGCAAGGTATTAAGTATTTACCTTCTAATCAATTCTCTTTCTCTCTTATGCCAATCATCGTCATTTAGACGATGATTTTTTGGTTTAAACTCGTTATAATGGTAGGGTTGAAAGGGGTAGAGAAAGTGGAAGAACAACACGAAACGTTGACACTGATTGAGGAAATTACCCGTAATGATGGTTCAAAATATTATGAAATTGGTAACATGGTCCAAAATGGCCGTGCTGAACTAGCAGCAGAACGTAAATTTATTAAGGAAGTGCGGATATTAGAGTTAAATATTCCTCATTCCAAGAATGTTATTAAGTATGAGCACTTTATAAATACCCATTATAAAATGCAAGATGAATCGATGGATCATTGGGAAGAATGGAGGCGACCGCCAGAAGTTGATAAGATTGTTCAAACAATCTTAAAAGAAAATCACGTCGGGTAATTAAGGTAAATACCTAAGGCTGAAAAAATAGGGTCTTGGGCTTTTTCATTCTTTCAAGAAATAATAAGTAATATGGTATGAAGAATTTGTGGAGGTCAGGCAATGAAGCCGAATTTTAATCCATCTCAGGGAATGCATACGCACTACTTTGTGACTGGAATAGACGGATTACGAACGCTAGCTGTCTTAGGCGTTATAATTTATCATTTATTACCCAATTTTTTGATGGGTGGGTACTTAGGAGTTCCGCTTTTTCTATTAATTTCTGGGTATTTTGTAACTTTTCAATTTAGTCGGCAACTTAAATATGGTGGAAGAATTGATATTAAGCACTTTTACCTGAAACGTTTTCGACGGTTGTACCCAACATTAGTAGCAATGTTAGTATTAACGACTGCTTATATTACTTTATTTGCTCACGAGTTGCTCCATAATATTCGAGCGGTAATCATCACTAATTTAACCTGGGTTTACAATTGGTGGGAAATAAGTCACGGCCAGTCCTATTTTGACCAGTTTGGCGGGATTTCACCATTTACGCACTTATGGACATTGGGAGTTGAAGCACAGTTTTATTTATTGTGGCCGTTAATTATTACCCTTTTATTTAGGATTTTTAAAGAAACGCAAGTAGTTCGGCGGATTGTATTTGTATTAGCAATCTTATCAGCGGTGGAAATGGCTGTTTTATATGATCCAGCCAATATTAACCGTGTATACTACGGAACTGATACGCGAGCATTTTCGCTTTTTCTTGGTTCGTGGTTAGGTCTGGCGTGGCCATTGAATCGTTTACGGCCAAATCTGCAGAAAAATAGCCGAGATTTACTGAATATTACAGGAATCCTGGCAACTGTTATTACGATTTTTGGTTTTTGCTCGTTAAATGGACAGTCAGCATTTACTTATCGTGGGGGAATGTTCCTCTACAGCTTTGTCGGTATTCTTTTAATGGCTACTATTCTCCATCCGGGAGCAAGTATGAACAAATGGTTTTCTAATCCAGTATTTCACTGGGTGGGACAACGCTCATACGGTATCTATGTTTATCAGTACCCTGTAATGATTTTCTACGAACGGTTAATTAAGGTCGGCAATCACCCGTTAATAAATGCTCTGGTTGAGATCGCAATAATTTTAGCGATTAGCGAGGCTTCGTACCGATTAATTGAACAACCATTTGCGCGGTATCGGTGGACAGAGTTACCTGCGGATCTTCAAAGAGTTTTAGAAAAACATCATATTAGCTGGCAAAGCGGAAGTAAGCTTTTAGCTGGTACATTAGTGTTGATAATTGCATTTATCGGTTTTTGTCAACCAAACCGGGCACCAAAGAAGACCGCAGTTCAACAGCGGATTGAGCAAAATCACCAAGCTGCTGAAGAACATAATAAAAAGATTGCTAAAGGCGAAACGGTTGCCGAAGCAAGTGGTACTACAAAGAAACTTCAAAAGCAATATGATCTAACGCCCGCCCAGATAAAAGCCGCCCAAAAGCTAAAAGTTACGGCGATTGGTGATTCAGTAATGGCAGATGCAGCAGATAGTATCCAAAAATTGATGCCGAATGCTTATGTCGATGCGCAAGTTGGGCGACAAGGGTCAGCAACGCCAGAAGTAATCAAGCAGCTAAAAGCAGATGGTCATTTAAATAAGATCGTTGTTTTGAATCTTGGAACAAATGGTGCCATGACGCAGGATACATTAGATGATATATTAAGTGCAATTGGCCCTGGACATCAGATTTTTTGGGTAACTGCGCATGTTCCAACAAAACCTTGGCAACAAACAGTTAATGATGAGATAAAAGACGTTGCCAAGAAACACAAAAATGTTCACGTTGTTGATTGGTATAAGGCTAGTCAAGGACATACCGAATGGTTTGCAAGCGATAACGTTCATATGGGACCAGCTGGAAATGACCATTTTGCTCGTTTAATCGCTAAGGCAATTTTAACTAATCATTAGGGAGGAGAATAATGGCGACAGAAGATCAATTGTTAGATAAAGCAATTAATATATACTTAACCGGCTTAAAAGGGTTAGAAAGTTTTATTTCTGAGCCAGCGAGTGAATACAATCTTTCTTTTGAGCAATTCTTGATTTTACGGATGATTATCAGTCATCCTAACATTAAATTAATGGATATTGCTAAACAGCGCCAGGTAACGAGAAGTGCTGTTTCACGGCAGCTAAAAATTCTTTTCCAACAAGAATACGTTGAGCAAAAAGCAGACCCAGCAGATCGGCGACGGATGTTTCTAGTAGCCACGGTAAAGGGTAAGCAGGTTGAAACACAGATTTGGCAAAAAATTAATCAACGTTTTTCAAAATGGGTTCGGATTTATGGTAAGGATCGTGCTGATCAATTTTTGAATTTATTTGAAGACTTTAACCAACAAATTATTCAAGGCAAAATTAGAAAGAGAGAACAAGATAATGATTAAGATGATTGCTTTAGATCTTGATAACACCTTATTAAATAGTGATAAGGAAATTAGCACACGCAACGCAGCGGTGCTTAAACAATTACATGAACAAGGAATCCGGGTTGTTTTGTGTACCGGCCGCCCAATTAATGCAATTTGGCCGTATATTGAACAACTAGGGTTAACAAAGCCTGATGATTATACAATTACATTTAATGGTGGCTTAGTTATTAATAATGCATCTCGAGAACACCTTTTTGAATTGGGAATGGAAAAGGCAGATTTAATGCCCCTATTTGAATATATTAAGGCTGAAAAGATCCCATTAAATGTGCTTGATTTTGAACGGGTATATGAACTAAACGATTACCCAGGTTCAATTTATCGAACTGTCTTAAAAAATATTGAGTTCAATAATTTAGCTATGCGTGATTTACCAGAAACAACATATAGTAAGGCAGTGATGGCAATTGAGCCAGCTGAATTATCGACAATCATCGAAAATTTACCAGCTGATCTTAAAGTACATTATCATGCGGTTCAATCCCAACCGATGATTATGGAATTTTTACCAAAGCACTTAAATAAGGCAGTTGGATTAAAGGCGTTACTAGATCACTTTAACGAAGACTTTAGTAATTTAATGGCATTTGGGGATGCAGATAATGATTTAGAAATGATTGAAGCAGCTACACAGGGAATTGCAATGGAAAATGGGTTGCCAAATATTAAGGCAGCAGCAACTGCTATTACAGATACTAATGATAATGATGGGGTTGCAAAGTATTGCGAGCGTTATTTTGCAACACTTTTGTAATAAAGATTGTTATAAAACGTGAAATAAAGGGTGAATTTGAAGCAATTATGAAGTTTTTGCGAAAAAATTCACCTTTTTTATTTGTATTTTATTGAAATTCCCTAAAAAGTTAAGGTAACCGAAACCATAACGGGGACAAGGGATTACAAAACTTGAGGCCTAATTGCTTGACAGCCTATATTACAAAATATTACAAAAAACAAACGAAGAGCAGGAAATAGAAATGATGTTGTTACAGCTTAGTAATATTCAGAGTGTAGTATATAAGGTGTTGAAACGGAAAAGATAATTTGCTAAATAATAAAGGATGGTTGTTTAATTTATGATTTCTAAGAAAAACTTTGCTAAAGTATCTGCTACTCTTGGTGCAGTGGCCTTAGGTGTTAGTGCAACGGCTACTGCTGCTAATGCCGACACAATCTACACCGTACAAAGTGGTGACACACTTTCAGGTATTTCTTACAAATTCGCTAAGAACAACAGTATGATCAATGACCTTGCTAAGAAGAATAATATTCAAGATATTAACAAGATTTTTGTTGGTCAAAAGTTAATCATTAAGAGCGATGGAGAAATCCAAGAATACAATGCTCAAAACGCAGCTAACGCTAACGTTAATACTCAACAAGCTGCTCAACAAAATACACAAACTACTCAAGCACAACAAACGCAAAACCAAGCTAACCAAAGCTACACTTCAAATGCTTCTGGTTCAGAAGCTGCTGCTAAGGCTTGGATTGCTGGTCGTGAATCTGGTGGTAACTACGGTGCTACAAATGGTCAATACATTGGTAAGTACCAATTATCAGCATCATACCTTAATGGTGATTACTCTCCAGCAAACCAAGAACGGGTAGCTGACCAATACGTTGCTAGTCGTTACGGCTCATGGCAAAATGCTCAAGCTCACTGGCAAGCAAACGGTTGGTACTAAAATTAATTTGAATCTAACTTTAAGTCGGAACAGTTCTTATAAGGGCTTTTCCGACTTTTATTTTTTCATAGATATGATATAATATAGTTGCTTCTTTATGGGGATGTTTTATGGATTCGACAGGTATAGGTCGAGTTTCAATTGCGTTTCGAAGGTTGCGTCTTCGTAAAAACGCTCAGTTTTAAATTATAACTGCAAACAATAATTCAAACGCTTACGCATACGCTGCCTAACAAGTAGCGCGCGTAGATCCATTCCGGGTTCGTCCATGATGCGGTAATGGGTTTTATAATTAGTGGACTACGCTTATTACTCCCGCTTGAAGTAATAAGAAGAGTCTAATCAAGCTAGCTAATCATGGTTGCCTTGATCAACGGCGTTTTGGTTAGTGAAACTTAAATAGTTGAGATATGAACGTAGAGGTTGAAATGGCGATATGCTTGGACACGGGTTCGACTCCCGTCATCTCCATTGCTAGTTGTCTACAATAACTGTCACTGGTATGTGGCAGTTTTTTTATTAGCATCTATTAGCCTTAATTTAAAATAATCTTTTAAGAACTTGTGTTAGAATTAGGGAAATAGGGAGTTAATGATTAGATAAAGGAATGAATTAAATGCAAATATTAATGATTGAAGATAACCATTCTGTCTGTGAAATGATGGCAATGTTTTTTAAAAAAGAGAAATGGCAATATGAATTTGCCTATGATGGTGTTGAAGCAGAGGAAAAATTTAATTCTGACCCCCATAAATGGGATATAATTTTGCTTGATTTAAATTTACCTAAAAAAGATGGGATGCAAGTTGCGGCAGATATTCGACGGGTATCGCCAACGGTTCCGTTAATCATGCTTACGGCACGTGATACAGAAAGCGATCAAGTACTTGGCTTAGAAATTGGTGCAGATGATTATGTAACGAAACCGTTTAGCACGATTACCTTGATTGCTCGCATTAAGGCATTGTATCGGCGAACACATTTAAATAAGCTTGAAGATACGCAGAACAGTGAGAACGACGAAACGTTTGATATCCAAACTAAGCATTTTAAGATGAATACTAAGACTCGCGAAGTCTTCTTATATAACAAGCCAGTAAATGACTTAACACCTAAAGAGTTTGACTTGTTAAAGACGCTAGCTTCAAAGCCACGGCAAGTATTTACACGGTCTCAATTGCTCCAGTTAGTATGGGATTACGAGTATTATGGCGATGAGCGGACCGTTGATGCCCATATTAAAAAATTACGCCAAAAGCTTGAAGATATTGGCCCCCAAGTAATTAAGACAGTTTGGGGCGTTGGCTATAAATTTGATGACGAAGGTAATGACTAATGAAGTTGATGTACCGGTTGATGCTATCGTTTTTTGCAATCATCGTAACATTGATGATTATTGTCAGTATTTCGTTTATTAACGTTACTAACAACACTTTATATCACAATACGTGGCAACAACTGAAAAGTTACTCTGACAGTTTAATCCAAGATTCAATTCGTTATAATATGGCAACACAAAGTTTTGAAGGCTTTGCGACCGAGTCCTTAAATAGCAATGCCAACTTATTAACCCGCCAAAATGTTCACTTTGCTATTTATGACACGACACACCGAAAAATTTTTGCTAGTAATGGCTTTACGCCTAATATGAGCAAGGCTGATTGGAAAAAACTAAAAAAAGGGGAAACAGTTTATACTAAATTAATTACCCCGAAGATTAACACGAGAGTTTCTAATAGCACCTCACCGCGGATGACTGAGGTTTCCCGGCCGTACTTTTATAAGGGGAAAATGATCGCAGTAGTATCGATTGCAACCTTTGTATCGACAATTGAACAGAATATGCGCCAGATTAAGCTTAACTTAATCATGGCCCTATTGACGGCAAGCTTAGTAACATTGGCTGTAAGTTACTTTTTAGCACGATCAATTACCAAACGGATTGATAGTCTCAGAATGGCAACACACCAGATTGCTCGCGGAAATTACAATGTTGAAGTAGATGCCAGCGGTCGTGATGAGGTTGCTGATTTAGGCCGCAGTTTTAATCAAATGACGGCCTCGCTTCGAGAATCGCAACAGGAAATTCGTCGGCAAGAAGAGCGTCGACGGCAGTTTATGGCCGATGCAGCCCATGAAATGCGGACACCGCTAACGACGATTAATGGAATCCTTGAGGGGTTGCAATATGACGCTATTCCTGAAGAAGACAAAAAACATAGTATTCAACTGATGCAAAATGATACCCGCCGCTTAATCCGCCTTGTTAATGATAACCTTGATTATGAGAAGATTCGGACAAATCAAATTGCGATGGAACGAAAAGTTTTTGACGCTTCAGCTGTTCTAGAAAATTTACGGGAACAATTAGCAAAAAAGGCCAAAGAAAAGCACGACACGCTTAAATTAGACGTAGTCAAAAACTTGCGTGTCTATGCAGACTATGATCGTTTTGTGCAAATCATGTTTAATATTATTCAAAATGCAATTCAATTTACCGACCATGGGCTAATTAACATTCGTGGTAAGCGGGTTGAGAAAGGCAGTCAGTTCCAAGTACAAGATAACGGTATTGGGATGACGCCAGAACAACGTGATAATATTTGGGAACGTTACTATAAAGCTGATCGCTCACGGATGAATACTAAATATGGTGAATCAGGCTTAGGTTTGGCGATTGTTCATCAGTTAGTGCTGCTTCATGGTGGAAAGATTGATGTAGAGAGCACATATGGGAAAGGGACTACTTTTACGATTTTCTTTCCGGATCGTGATTACGCGCCTCATAATAATCAACAAACAAATAATAAAGATAAAAAGTAAGCCATTTTTTCGTATTAAACGTTTTAACTACTGTGTTAAAGCGTTTTTTCTCGTTATAGACCAATTCTTAATTTTGGGAAAATTTAAAGAAAGCGCTTGTGTAAGCGTTTACCTTGTGATAATATAATATCTCGTAATCATATATTACGGATTGATAGGAGAGAACTTTTTATGAATTACTTACTTGCTTTAATCCCTGCAATTGGTTGGGGAATTATGCCACTAATCACTGGTAAAATTGGTGGATCAACAATTAATCAAATGTTCGGTATCGGAGCCGGTGCCACTATTGTTGGTTTAGTCGCATTTATTTTTGGTCATCCGACTGTTAGCTTGGCTGGCTTTTGGTTCTCAGTGCTATGTGGGGCCTTATGGACAATCGGTCAAATCGGACAATTTATTTCATTTAAGCGTATGGGTGTTTCAAACACTATTCCACTATCAACAGTATTTCAATTAATTGGTAACTCCTTAATCGGTGTTATTATCTTTGGCGAATGGCGGGGGGCACGGGCCCTTACAATTGGTTTTATTGCCTTAGCAATTGTTATTGTGGGTGCCTTGATGACTTCTGTTTCTGATGAGAGTTCTGGAAAGAAAGTTACTGTGCAAAACTTCTTCTTCCTGCTTATTACAACAATTGGTTACTGGGTATACTCCGCATTCCCTAAGATGCCAATGATTGCCAATGATAGTTCTTTGGGAATTTTCCTTCCTGAAATGCTAGGAATTTTACTTGGTTCTATTATTTACGCAATTTGCTCTGGTAATATTAATTCCTTTAAGCAAAAGGAACAATACCTTAATATTTGGGGTGGTATTTCATGGGGGATTGCTGCGCTAGCATATATCTTTGCTGGACGGGCCCTCGGAATCAACGTTGCCTTTGTCTTCACTCAAATGAACGTTATTATCGCAACAATTGGTGGGGTGCTTATCCTTCATGAACACAAGACACGTCGAGAGATGTCATTTACAATTGCTGGTATTATCTTCATTGTTGCCGGAAGTATTTTAACAATTTTTGCATAAAAAAATAGAAGCTGAGGAAAAACTTTTGTTTTCTCTCAGCTTCTACTATTTAACGAACAATAGCCAGACTATGTGGAGAATAACTATAAGACTCAAGCTTAAGGACAAACGATAATCAGCTCGTGACGTGCTAATCATCATTCTAGCTTAGCCAACATCCTTGTCGGGAAGATTATTTTCCGCTCTTTATTAATAAGGATAATTTTCAAGGCGATCTTTTTCTGTGATAGTACGAATAACCTTTCCGGGTACACCAAGGACAAGGGAATTATCAGGAATATCTTTTGTGACGACTGTTCCTGCCCCGATTACACACCCGTTGCCAATTGTGACTCCGGGACAGATGGTAACATTGCTAGCGAGCCAACAATTATCGCCAATGGTAATCGGCTTCCCATATTCAACGTCATCGAATTGTCCATCAGCTTGTTGGCGAATATTACGTTGCTGATACATGAGGGGATGCATGGCGGTAATCAATGAAACGTTTGGACCGCACATTACATTATCCCCAATCACGACAGGACAGGTATCGAGAATAGTGAAGTTAAAATTAGCATAGAAATTCTTACCAATCGTGGTAAAACGTCCGTAGTCAATGTGAATAGGACCTTGAAGATAGATACCCTCTGCGTGATTAGGGAAAAGGCGGTCAATAATCATTGTTCGTTCAACAGTATCTTCATCGGCCGTTAAGTTATAATCACGACAAAGACGATGGGCAAGGTGTGAAAACTTATTTAGTTCTGGCGTTCCTGGGCGGTAGGGATTACCGGCGAGCATGTCTTGCGTATTTTGATCCATAATGATCTTCCTTTCATCATACGGTAATATGTAAGCGTATCCTTAATTATGATAAAAGAATTGGATGTTGTCAATTTGGGAATGTCATTAAAAATTTATAGGTTCTGATTGAAACCGACTTCATAATCCGCTATCATTTAAATGTCTAAAAAATAAAAAAGAAAGAAGCTATTGGAATGACACACATTAAATTTGACAGTAGCGCATTAAAGCAATTTGTTCACGATAATGAACTTGGTGAAATGCAAGCAATGGTTAACGCGGCTAATGATGAATTACGCAACGGAACCGGTGCTGGCGCCGATTTCCGTGACTGGCTCCACTTGCCAACGGAATATGATAAAGAAGAATTTGCGCGGATTAAAAAAGCCGCTGATAAGATTCAACGCGATTCAGACGTGCTGGTGGTAATCGGAATTGGAGGCTCATACCTTGGTGCCCAGATGGCCATTGACTTCTTGCACAATACTTTCTACCAGGCCCAAAAGGCCAAGGACCGGCAAGCACCGCTAGTTGTCTTTGCTGGTAACTCCTTGAGTTCGACTTATGTCCATGACTTGATCCAATTGATTGGCGATAAGGACTTCTCAATTAACGTTGTTTCTAAGTCGGGAACGACAACTGAGCCATCAATCGCCTTCCGGATCTTCAAGGACCTATTGATTAAGAAATATGGGGAAACGGAAGCGAATAAGCGGATCTACGCTACAACTGACAAGGCCAAGGGTGCCTTAAAGACAGAAGCAGACGCTCACGGCTATGAAACGTTTGTTATCCCTGACGGGGTGGGCGGACGTTACTCGGTTCTTTCAGCAGTTGGCTTATTGCCAATCGCTGCTTCGGGAGCTGATATCGATAAGTTAATGGCTGGTGCTGCCCAAGCTGAAAAAGATTATGTTGACCCTGACTTGAGCAAGAACGAAGCTTACCAATACGCTGCTTACCGGAACATCCTTTACCGCAAGGGCTATGAAACGGAATTGCTTGAAAACTATGAGCCTAATATGCGGATGTTTGCAGAATGGTGGAAGCAATTAGCTGGGGAATCAGAAGGGAAAGACCAAAAAGGGATTTTCCCATCTTCAGCTAACTTCACGACGGACCTCCATTCCCTCGGTCAATACATCCAAGAGGGGCGTCGTTTCTTAATGGAAACAGTTGTTAAGCTTGATAAGCCAAACTATGATATGGAAATTCCGACTGAACCGGATAACCTTGACGGCTTAGGCTACCTTGAAGGCAAGACAATGGATTACGTTAATACCAAGGCTTATGAAGCAGTAGTGGCAGCCCATACTGATGGGGGTGTACCGGTCATGACGGTTCATATTCCAGAAGAAGACGAATACACGCTGGGCTACTTGATTTACTTCTTTGAGGTTGCCATGGGAATTTCTGGATACTTAAACGGCATTAACCCATTCAATCAACCAGGAGTTGAAGCCTACAAGACAAACATGTTTGGGTTACTCGGCAAGCCTGGTTATGAAGAAATCGGTCAGGAACTACGGGCAAAAATGGAGAAAAATGACTAATTATTAATTAGATCATTACAAATACAGGGTGAAAGGGATTATCTCGTTCATCCTCTTTTTATTATGGAGTGTAATTTATGAAAAAAGATGAGTTAATTGAACACCGTGATCGAGTTAAGGAGCATCTAGTGGTGTGGATCGTTTTAACGATTTGTCTACAAATTCTTACTGTATTTCACATTTTAGCCTTTTTGAAATATGTAGTCTGGCTGTCTGCTGCTTACAGTGTATTGTTGATTATTTTATGGTGTTATTTGGAGATTAAGCTGTTACGATTAAAACGTTAAACTAATTTGAGCTTCTTTCGTGCTATAATAAAGCTAATTGTACCGTAGTATAGGCGTTATAAGTATAAAATATTTTATTAATTAATGGAGAATTTAAAATGATAAATGACCATCGTAATCTTTCACGGATACAAAATAAAAAACTTGTATTACAACAGTTATTTAATAATACTGAAACATCACGAGCAGAAATAGCACGTCAGCTTAACTTGAATAAGTCTACAGTTTCGTCAATATATGATGAATTAAATGCAGAGGGATTTATCGAAGGCGTTCGCCAAGGAGAATCAACAAGTAGCGGTGGACGCAAGCCTCATCTTGTTAGCTTGAACCATAATTATGGGTATGTTGCAAGTTTTAATATTGGAACAACATATATGGCAGCAATGTTTAATTATCTGAATGGAGAAATTATTCAATATAGCCGAGAACCAATAAAAAAATTTGATATTTTAAACATTATGCAAATGATCAAGAAAGAAATTAAAAAACTTCAACATGTTGATTCAACCCAACATGGTTTGCTTGCAATTGCATTTTCAATTCACGGAATTGTGCATGATAATAAGATAATTGACTCGCCATTTCTTGAGTTACAAGGTATTGATCTCGAAGAATATTTCAGTAAAGAATTTGGCGTACCAGTTGTTTTGGAAAATGAAGCTAATTTATCAGCAGTTTTTGAACAAGACTTTGGTGCTAACCAAAACATTCGTGATTTAATAACTATTAGTATCCATCGGGGAATTGGTGTGGGGATTATTGCAAATCACAGCCTATATCGTGGTTTTCGCGGAATGGCTGGCGAAATTGGGAGAAGTTTAATCTCTAATGACCTAGATGGTGAATCACGGCAACTTGTAAAGGTTGAATCTTTATGTTCTGAAGAAGCGATTATCCGTCAGGTAATGGATGTCAAAAACTTAACCTCATTAACAAGCACAGAATTAGTGAAGCTTTATCATGAGGATGAGCAAGTAAAACACATTTTAAATCATGCTGCTTACCTCATTGCAGAGGCTTCTTACAATGCAGTTGTATCTTATGGACCAGAAAAAGTATATTTCAATTCGACCTTGTTTGAAGATTTACCAGAAATGTATGTAATGATACGCGATAGATTAGTGGAATTAGGAATATTCTCACCTATTCGGATGATTAAGGGATCGCGGATGACCTCCTTGCTCGGGGCTAGTTCGCTGGCAATCCATCGCGCGCTGGGGTTAGATGATTATTTATTACACTTTAAATGGCCAAAGGAGGTTAAAAACGTTGATTAATGGCTGGGATACCAGCTTTTTTAGTTACGAAGCTTCCCGAGTTTAACCATCGTTCGTACTTCTATATCAATGAGTATAAATAAGCCTCTAGTATCCGGATGCACGCCGAATACTAGAGGCCTTTTTCTGTTATTAGGGAGTTAGCGTTAATCAATTATTAAATAAGGCCGAAACGATTCCTAACAGCGGTATTAATACAATCAACTAACTTTTCTTTTACTATTTTTTCTGTTTCTGGATCGTTTGCTTTGTCCTTGCGATAAGCATCGATTACGATTGAAGCCATTACGTGTTTGGGATCAGAAAAAATTTTAACATCCATGTAATTAGGATCTTCGGCAGGAATATCCTTAAAGGTGAGAACGAATTTCTTATCGTTGACAGTAATCGTTAGTTTACCGCCTTTACCAACCGTATAGTCTAGCTTGTCAGGAGTACAATCTTTATATGATATCATCGTTATTCTCCTTCCTATTGCTTATAACGACTTCATTATAGCATAATTTAATTTATAGCTGGTTAAAAAAGGGGCTGTGACATAAGTCTCCTATATAGTTGAAAATGCTACAGCGCAGTACACAAAGGGACTCTAGCGTTCGGAAAATCCGAACACTAGAGTCCTCTTTGTGCTTGCGGGGGTTCGAAAACGAACTAGCAAGCTAGTTCTGTCTCACTCCCTAAATATTATAAGTTTAATTTTCTTTTTGTATGGTAGCAGTTTCAGAAGATGGATTCTTTTGTTTTTTAGTAGCTTGGTCACGCAACCATTGTTCGATTGATTCAAGAGACTTACCTTGTGTTTCAAAGACTTTAGAGTGAACAAACCAAATAGCTAAAAGACAGAAGATTCCGTAGCCAATAAAGAGGGTACCTTTCCCGAAGAAACTGAGTAGTGGAGGGAAAGTTACTGAAACGATTGCATTGGCTGTCCAGTTAACGCCAGCGGCAAAGGAGTTACCGAGACCACGGATATTAAGTGGGAACATCTCACCAATCATAGTCCACATGATTGGTCCCCATGTACCAGAAAATGATGCAATATAGATAACCATTGAAATAACAGCAATATCAGCAGCAAATTTAGAATCGCTTGAGTACATCAATCCCCAGCACATAATAAAGAGGGTAATCCCCATGAGCCAACCACCAACAATTAACATCTTGCGTCGGCTTACTTTATTCATTAGATAGATACCGATAAAAGTAACGATAACATTAAAGATACCAATCCAGATATGTGAGAGTAAGGCAAAATGAACACCGAAACCAGCATCAGTAAAAATCGTCGGTGCATAATACAGAACAGTATTACAACCCATTACTTGTTGGAAAATAGCTAAACCGACGGCAGCAATTAATGCAGGACGAACCATTAAGCCGAATAGCTCTTTCCATCCACCAGAAACAATTTCAGCTTGTTTTTTGATTTTAGCAATATCACCGTTCACAACTTGCTCGTCATTATTATTCATTGTCATTAAAACTTCGCGAGCAATATGCTCTTTATCATTACGAACCAAGTACCGTGGAGATTCGGGTAAGATAAGGGCACCAATAAATAAAATTGCTGCAGGAATCGCTGCGAATCCTAACATCCAGCGCCAACCAGTATAAATTCCCTGAAGAGAATAATTAAGAATGTAAGCTAACAGTAAACCAGACATAATCATAAACTGAAACATCCCAGACATCATACCACGTTTAGCAACTGGTGCTAATTCTGCAAGGTAAGTAGGGATTAATGAGGAAGCAGCCCCAACTGCTAGTCCAAGGATAATTCGTGTAAAAATCAATGTCCAAAACTCAGGAGCTAATCCAGAACCTAATGCTCCGAAGAAAAATAAAACCGATGTTAATAACAATAATTTACGACGTCCAAAGCGGTCAGAGAAAGGTCCAATTGTAATTGCACCGATGATTGCACCGACAAGGACAGCTGAAACTACCCATCCTTGTTGCCATGAATTTAATGATAATTGCTTTTCAATAAAGAGGATTGCTCCTGAAATAGAACCAGTATCATAACCAAAGAGTAACCCGCCTAAAGCTGCAAAAAAATATATCCAACTTGATGATAATTTATGTTTCATGTCGAAACTCCTAACTATAAATACAGACAGTGAAAAATATTGTAAGTTGGTTGTTTGTATTTAGTTAGTTTAATAAAATAACTAACTTCAATAAGAAGTTTAACATTATTTGTAAGCGCTGTCTAATAAAATCATATTTGTTCTAGTTTAAAATTTGAGCAATTAAAATCATAAAATGACAAAATAAAATCATAGAAAACGCTAACAAAATAATTCTTTATGAGAGATAATAGACTTGTGAAGAAAATATCAAGGCCGGAAAGAGGTAATAATGTTGAAAAATTTTATATCTATTCCAACAATTGAATCTGGCTTGTATATGTTTGGTGGACATAAACATACCGTTAATGGGGGTTGGAGCTTTTTTGAACAAAAACATCAAGTATTTGAAGTAATGGTTGTTACTGACGGATCACAGCTAACTTCTATTCGTGATCAAGGTTCAATAACTTTAGGCCCTGGGGATGTAATTATTATCGCACCGGGAACCTTGCACACAAATAGTAATATAAGCAAAATAGCGCCAATGACTTATATGTGTTTACATTTTGACTTTGAAGATGTTCAGTTAAGGTCACAGATTATTAGTTTAATTAGTAATAAGTTAATTCCGGCAAATTCACAGTTAGCAAATGTATCTTATGATATGTTAAAAGAAATTATAAATTTATGTCGCGATAAAAAGCATACAAGTGATTTTAATGTTCAAGTTGAAATTGAAATTTTATTACTTCAATATTTAAAACAGGTTAACCTTTTGATTAAGAAAGAGTATAGTCATAATTCCTCTTTACCATTTTCAAATAAGGAAGCACAAATTAGTCGTGATTTAGTAATTGCTATTGAAAATCGGGTTAATAATGATGATGAAAAGCCTTCTTTTAACTTTAGCGATCTATGTAAGGAATTAGGAATTAGCAGCGGGTACGGACATCGTGTGTTTAAGAAAGTTTATGGCACAACTCCATTGCACTTTATTGATCGGGAGAAGTACAAAAAAGCACAACGACTTCTTGAATATTCAGGTAATTCTATTGAAGAAGTTGCGTATATGGTTGGTGCAGCTAATATTTCAATCTTCAGTAAACAATTTAAGAAATGGTCAGGATATTCGCCAAGTGAATTTCGTAAACAAATTATTAGAAAACGCTCGGTAAAATCAAAAAATAGGACAGGCTATTTTGAATAATTAATTTTGAAATAGATCATAAATTGACAAATTTTTGTCAGCTTATGGTCTATTTTATTTTTATGAAAGCGGATACAATGATAGCAGATGGAAAATCATCCGTCAGTTTATACAACTAACTTACATTAGATAAATTGAAAGGATGAGAGAAAATGGAAAATGTACCAACACAAAAGGTTGTTGAAACAGATTCATCGACAACAGAAAAAGTAAATGAATTTGCAAAACTTTCTTGGCGAGAAAGAATTTGTTACGGTGCTGGAGATTTAGCACAAAATTTGATTTTTGGAACAATAGGTTCAATGTTATTGTTCTATCTTACTACAGTTTTTGGAATTTCTGCTGCAGCCGGAGCGACAATATTTTTAATTGTTCGTTGGGTTAATGTTTTTTGGGATCCATGGGTAGGAACTGTCGTTGATAAAAGTCATTTTAAGCATGGAGGAAAGTATCGACCGTTTTTAATTTATTTTGGTATTCCGCTAACAATTTGTTGTGCGTTACTGTTTTTGCCAATCCCAGCAGTTAGAGGGAATGTTTTTTATGCATTCTTTATGTATTTAGCAACAGCTCTAATTTATTCATTTGTCAATATTCCATATGGTTCTTTAAATGCGTCACTAACTAGAGATAATGATGAAGTTTCTACGCTTACTACTGTAAGAATGACAGAAGCTAATATTGGAAATTTACTAGTGTATACCTTCCTGCCATTATTTGTTCAATTAGCATCACCTGATAAAAAGCTTCAGAGCATTGGATTATTTGGAATTAAATTGGACTTAGGGAATTATGCATCTCCCCATGCAGCAAATGCTTATTTCAAAGTTATGATTATTTACATGATTATTGGCTTTATTATGTTATTGTGCACTTATTTTGGGATTAAAGAACGTGTCTTACCAACAAAAGAAGAAACTGAATCAGTAAAGTTTTCTGACTTGTGGAATGAATTAATCGACAATAAACCACTTCAAATTCTTGGCTGGTTCTTCCTGATTGGCTTTACATTTATGTTTTTCGGTAATACTGTATGGCCATTCTTCCTTCAATATAATATTGGTCATTCGGAATGGATGGCGTCGATTAATCTTATTGGTTCAATTCCTGGTATTTTTCTTGTATTCCTATGGCCAATTATTCGGAAAAAGATAGGTAAAAAAGGATTCTTCTACTTATTCTTAATACTGTTTATCATTGGTCAATTAATTTTGTGGATATGGTCATTTCCTGCTTTCAAGAATAATATTACTCTTGGTTATATTGGACGTTTTATAATGCAATGGGGAATTACAGCGGCTACAGGATATATGTGGTCACTAGTTCCAGAAGTTATTTCTTATGGTGAATGGCATTCCAAGAAACGTGTTGCTGGAATTATTAACTCTATTATGGGACTTTTCTTTAAGATTGGTTTAGCATTAGGTGGCATTATTCCAGGGTATATAAATGCCTTCTGTCACTTTAACGGAACAAAGGCAACACAGCCAGCTTCTGCTTTAACAGGTATTTCTATTTCTATGATTTGGATTCCAATTATTTTAGCTGTAGTTGCAATGTGGATAATGAGTAAATATCCATTAAGTGATCCGGAAGTAGATAAAATCAATCATGAAATTGAAAATAAAAGAAAAGCTGCTAAAAACTAAATAAGTAAGGAGATGTCTAGTATGAATATATATGTGGATAAAAATGCATTAATTGATGGCAATGGGACGAAAGGGCATCCATTTAAGACAATTCAATCAGCAGCAAATATTGCTCGGGCAGGGGACACAGTATTAGTAGCCCCTGGAGTTTATCGCGAAAATGTAAATCCAAAACATGCCGGAAATGCAAATGCACAAATTACTTATAAATCAATTGAAAATTTAGGCGCTGTTATTACTGGAGCTGAGCGTGTAACTAGTTGGGAAAAGGTGAAGGATAACGTTTGGAAAGTAATTATCCCTAATAGTATTTTTGGCAATTATAACCCATATACAACTAAGGTCTATGGTGACTGGTTTGACGCACGAATTGTTGCCCACACAGGTGAAGTTTATTTAAATAATAAAGCACTGTATGAAGTAAACACGCTTGATGAAGTAAAAAAACCAATTCGTAATGAGAAATCATGGTATCCAGATGACACTGTGTACACATGGTTTACTGAACAAGATAATAAAAACAATGAAACAATCATTTATGCTAATTTCCAAGGAAATAATCCTAATGAAGAAAATGTTGAAATTAACGTTCGTGAAAATTGCTTTTATCCACAAGCAGAAGGTATAGGTTATATCACATTGTCTGGATTTGGTTTAACGAAAGCAGCAACACAATGGGCTCCGCCAACAGCATATCAAGAAGGAATGGTAGGACCACATTGGTCAAAAGGATGGATCATTGAAAAATGTGATATTTCCCATTCTAAATGTTCAGGAATTTCTCTCGGTAAATATCTTCAACCTAACAATGATAATAAGTGGTCAAAGTGGAAATATAAGGATGGTACACAAACTGAACGAGATGTTATTTGTCAAGCATCATATGATGGCTGGGATAAGGAACATATCGGATCACATATTATTCGGCAAAATCATATCCACGATTGTGGACAAACAGGAATAGTTGGTCATTTGGGCGGTGTATTCTCATTAATTGAAGATAACGACATTCATGATATTAATGTTCGACAAAATCTTGCAGGTGCTGAAATTGGTGGAATTAAAATGCACGCAGCAATTGATGTAACTTATCGCCATAATCACATTCACCATTGTACTCGAGGATTATGGCTCGATTGGCAGGCGCAAGGAACTCGAGTTACACAAAATATATTTGATCATAACAGTTTGCCAAATGACTTTAAGGTCACTAAGGATAATGTTGGAGATATTTTATCTGGTCTTGGAGAAGATATGTGGATTGAGGTATCTCATGGACCTACATTGATTGATAATAATCTCTTGCTTTCTGATCGATCTGTTCGTTTAGCAGCTCAAGGGGTAGCATTTGTTCATAATTTAATTGCAGGAAGTTTTACAGCAACTGGACGTGGTACTGATAACAATTCTGTTAATTTACCGTCTAATCGATTTACACCATATCATGAAATTCATGGTACTAAGGTAATGGGCTTTATGACCATTCAACATGGAGATAATAAATTTTACAATAATATTTTTGTCCAACAAAAGTTACGCCCAGAAATGAAAAGACTAGCGGATATGAAGAAAGATGAACCGGATGATTGGGATGATTATAACTTTACAGTGGGTACTAAACCGTTTGATGGATACCCAACGTTTGAAGAATGGAAGAAACAATTTGATGGTTATTGTGGGATATATGCTCCAAATAGTGACCATTATTATAATCATTTACCAATCTGGACAGGAGGTAATGTTTACTTTAATGGGGCTCAACCATGTGATTCAGAAAAAGACTCAATTATTTCTGATAAAGAAGTATATCTAAAACTTGAACAAATGGATAAAGGCTTAGTCCTGAAGACTAATCTCTTCAACGCTCTTCCTAAAAAGACCGATGGTGTTATTTCAACTGATACTATTGAAATGGCATTTGAACCTGAAGAGAAGTATGAAAATCCTGATGGTACGGCAATTGTATTTAATACTGATTTCTTTGGTACACATCGCGAAGGAGTGAAAGTGACAGCTGGACCATTTACAGACGAAGAAGAAATAGGAGAAAAGTTATTCTAGAAAAAGAGATGTGAATATTGAAGAAAATAGCATTAACTTTTGATGATGGACCTTGGGAAGCAACTACGCCACATGTTTTAGAAAAATATAATATTCCTGCAACATTTATGATTTGGGGAGAACATGCGAAAAAATATCCAGAAATATTAAAACGTGAAGCTGAAAATTCACTTTTTACAATTGGGAATCATACGTACTCCCATACTGACTTAACAAAAGTCAATTCTAACAGGGTACAATTAGAGTTAAAAAAAGATGATGAGATAATCAGAAACATTACTGGAGACTTTCCTGAGGTAATTAGACCACCATTCGGAGCTATTAATAATAACATTTTGCCTTATCTAACTCGCCCAGCAATAATATGGTCTTTAGATACTAAGAGCTGGGATCATCATGATAAAAAGAAGGTATTATTAAATATAACAAAGGCCGTGGATGGAGATATTATATTAATGCATGATTTTCAATTAGCTGATTCGGAAGCTATTGAAAATGTTATTAGTTTTCTCTTGGAGAATGAATTTGAAATTTTATCATTACAAGATTTGGTAGGGAAAAAGCAGTTTAGTAAAGCTAAAGTAATTTATAGTGCTAATAAAATAATTGAATAAATATCACTCAAAAGCTCATCATAGTTAGGTTTACCTAGTTATGATGAGCTTTTCTGCTTAAGCATTTTTGGTGTTTATTTTTATTTAATTGTTTATATAACATACAAACTACTAATTGAAATAGGCCCTATATAATAATTGTTTTTATACAAATATCAAAGAAAGGGTTTACAAAACTGCTTTAAGGGTATATATTAAGAATTGTAAGTTAGTTGTTTATACAAACTAAATGAATGGGAGGCCGTAAATATGGCTGATTTATGGAAAGATATTAATAAGATTAAATATGAGGGACCACATAAAAGTATTAAGTCTGGGTTGTTCTATCAGTACTACAATCCTGAAGAAGTTATTTTAGGAAAGAAAATGAAAGATTGGCTCCGCTTTTCGGTTGCTTATTGGCACACCTTTGATCAGCGTTTAGTTGATCCATTTGGTGATGGAACAGCACAACGGCCATATGACAAGTACAGTGATCCAATGGATTGTGCTTTAGCAAAAGTTGATTATGCATTTGAATTCTACAACAAGCTTGGCGTTGACTTCCTTTGTTTCCATGATCGGGACTTAGCTCCAGAAGGTGATACGCTTCGTGAAACTAATAAGAACTTGGATAAAGTAGTTGATAAGATTGTTGAATATCAAAAAGCAACTGGAATGAAAGTTCTTTGGAATACTTCAAATCTCTTTACTAATCCTCGTTTCTTGGAAGGTGCAGGAACATCTCCATCAGCCGAAATTTACGCTTATGCTGCTGCTCAATTAAAGCACAGCCTTGAAGTTGGTAAGCGTGTTGGATCGGAGAACTATGTATTCTGGGGTGGTCGTGAAGGTTACGAATCATTATGGAACACTGATATGAAGCGTGAACAATCACACATCGCCAAGTTCTTCCATATGGCTAAGGACTATGCCAACGAGATTGGCTTTGATGCTCAAATGCTTCTTGAACCAAAACCAAAGGAACCAACTACTCATCAATATGATTTTGATGCTGCAACAACCATCAACTTTATGCGGGAATACGGTCTTGATAAAGATTTCAAACTTAATCTTGAAGGCAATCATGCAAACTTAGCTGGTCACACTTACCAACATGAAATTCGGGTTGCTCGTGAAGCTGGTCTTCTCGGCTCGCTTGATGCTAACCAGGGAGACAAGTTAATTGGTTGGGACATTGATGAATACCCATCAAACTTGTACGAAACTACTGGTGCAATGTGGGAAGTTATTGAAAATGGTAGCATTGGACCTCGTGGTGGCTTGAACTTTGATGCTAAGCCACGGCGAACATCATTTAAACCTGTTGATCTCTTCTATGGTCATATTGTTGGAATGGATAGCTTTGCCGCTGGTCTTCGTGTTGCTGCTGCTATGAAGGAAGACGGCTTCTTAGATGACATTATTAAGGAACGTTACTCAACTTGGGATAAAGGTCTTGGTAAGAGTATTGAAGATGGTAACGAAAACTTCACTAGTCTTGAAGAAAAAGTTATCGATACTCCACAAAGTGAATTGTTAGCAGCTACTCACTCAGACCATCTTGAAGAAATTAAGGACACAATTAACCACTACATGATTGAAACGCTTGCTAAGTAAACATCTCCTATCAATCCATAAAATTAAAACTAGCAGGCAGTCATGCAAGATGGTAAAAGTCATATAATAAAAGGGCCGAGGCAATCAACTTTGCCCCGACCCTTTTTACATCAGAAGGGAATGAAAAAAGATGAATGAGTATGTAATTGGTGTCGACCTTGGAACAAGTGCGGTTAAGGTTTCAGCGATGGATCATGATGGTAAAATTGTAGCCCAGCAAAGTTATGGTTATGATCTTCATCAGCCGCACCCTGGCTACAGCGAACAAGACCCACGCGATTGGCTTTATGGAACGACGATTGCGATTGATCGGTTGATTTTACGAGATGGACTAAAAGCTGAGGAAATTAAAGGAATCTCATTTTCGGGACAAATGCACGGTTTGGTATTATTAGATGCAGACGGGCAAGTGTTACGTCCAGCAATGCTATGGAATGATACTCGAACGACTAAACAATGTGAAGAAATTAAAGAAAAAATGGGCGAAAAGGTTATCGATATTACTGGTAATCGTGCTTTAGAAGGTTTTACACTGCCCAAACTTCTTTGGGTAAAAGAGAATGAACCAGAAATATGGGCAAAAGCAAAAAGTTTCTTGTTGCCGAAAGACTATGTTCGTTATGTAATGACAGGTAAACAAGCAATTGATTATTCTGATGCAACCGGAACAGTCTTATTTGATATTAAAAAGAATACTTGGAGTAAAGAAATCTGTGATGAATTTGGCATTCCTATGTCGATGTGCCCACCATTAATTCGTTCAATTGATGAAGCGGGGACGGTTACTGATTCGTATGCAATGTTTTCAGGATTAAAGACCACCACCAAAGTTTTTGGCGGCGGTGGTGATAATGCTTGTGGAGCTGTTGGAGCTGGCATCTTAAAACCAAATATGGTGATGAGCAGCATCGGTACCTCAGGCGTAATCTTAAAGTATGAACCAGATGCAAATGTTAATTATCATGGAGCTTTGCAATATGAATGTCATGCAATTCCTGATACTTACTATTCAATGGGGGTTACGCTAGCTGCGGGGCATTCGTTAAATTGGTTTAAGCATACTTTTGTTAAAGATGAAGATTTCACAGTAATGGTTAATAAGGCAGCTGAACGGCCATTAGGAGCTAATGGGTTGATATTTACGCCATACCTTGTCGGTGAGCGGACACCATACGCTGACGCTGATGTTCGGGGGAGCTTTATCGGTGTTGACAGTATGCAAAATAAGTATGATTTTGTGCGAGCGGTAATTGAGGGAATCACATTTAGTTTTCGTGATATCTTGAAGATTTATGATCAGCATGGTCAAGATTTTGATACGGTTGTTGCTATCGGGGGAGGAGCTAAAAGTGCTTTCTGGTTACAACTACAGGCTAATATCTTTAATAAAAAGGTAGTGTCCCTGACTAATGAACAAGGTCCTGGTCTCGGTGCTGCAATGTTAGCTGCAGTAGGGCTGGGATGGTTTGATTCACTTCAAGATTGTGCAAAGAAATTTGTCCATTTTGGTAAGGCATATGAACCGCAGTCTGAAATAGTAAAGAAGTATGATGAATTGTACAAAATTTATCATCGTATTTATGACCAAACTAAAGATCTTAGTCACGATATTATGAAATTACGAAATAGTTGGGATTAATAAAAACCCCTTGTTGGTATAACTATGGTACCAGCAAGGAGTTTTATTTATATTTCTTGGATTAATCCATTGAAAAAGTGCTTTAAGGATACTTGACCGCCGCTTTTTTTGTCGCCTTTAATAAAGCTCATTTCATTATGGACGTTTTTGTATTCATATAAGTTATTTGCATATTCAAGAATAATATCATTTTCTGGATAATCCATGCACATATGCGCAAGGTTATTAAGTCCAGCTTTAATATCACGTCGAATCCGTTGAAAGATAATTTTCTTACCGTGGCTATCACATTGAAAAAGCCTTTCAAAACTGACTTGGTCAAAATTGATTTCGCGTTCAATCATCATGTTTATAACCTTAGTGATATCAGATGCTCCATTTCCGGCAGTAATACCAAGAAAGCGTAGAATTGACTGTGCTTGTTCTTTCTTTTTATTTTTTCCGCTGATTGTGACAGTGTTGTTATTAGTCGCTGCTCCGCTGACAAGGTCAAGAACTTGTAAAAGGCGGTTTGACATATTAATATTCTGTGCTGCTAGTTTAATAACTGTTTTAACTTCTGCAATATTTAAGGGCTTTTCGATGAAAAAGTCAATCCCATGTTGGTAGGCGCTTGTTTTTACTGATGGGAGAATCGCCTGGGCAGTCATAATAAAGTGCGGGTAGTGATGGCTGTCTTGAATCTTTTGAATCAGATTGACGCCATCCATTTGTGGCATTGCATAGTCAACAAACATAATGTCGATTCCTAACCGCATGGCGTCATCATAGGCCTGTTGGGGATTTGAGGTCGTACCAACAACCGTATTATTGAAATCGTTTTCGATAATATTGGATAATAAATGAATAATTTTGCTGTCATTATCTATAATATAAAAATTCATGTATTTTCACCGTTTTTCTGATGTTTTTTGAAGTATTTTGAAATCTAATTTTATTTTACTATTTGTGAAAAAGATATACAATGAGCTTATTATATTACAAATTTGGTAGTGTTTACGCTTACATCATTGTGAATAAAGGGATGCATAACAAAGTTTTATGCAAAAATCTCTTGAAATTTAGTGAAGAAAAATGAAGTATTTTGAAACCTTCGCCTATTATAGTAACTGTATTAAGACCTTAGGAGGAAATAAAAATGGCTTTTAATTTACGTAATCGTAGTTTCTTAACTCTTGCAGATTTTAACACTCGGGAAATGGAATACATGCTTGATCTTGCTGAAGATTTAAAGAAGGCTAAGTATGCTGGATATGAAGGCAAGAACCTTGAAGGTAAGAACATTGCTTTGATTTTTGAAAAGAGTTCTACCCGTACGCGTTGTTCATTTGAAGTTGGTGCTAAGGATGAAGGAGCTCATGTAACTTACCTTGGCCCATCAGGTTCCCACATCGGTCACAAAGAATCTGTTAAGGATACTGCTCGTGTTCTTGGTGGAATGTTCGATGGTATTGAATATCGTGGATTCTCCCAACGTAATGTTGAAATTTTAGCTAAGTACTCAGGTGTCCCAGTTTGGAATGGTTTAACTGACGAAGACCACCCAACTCAAGTACTTGCCGACTTCTTAACTGCTCACGAAGTATTAAAGAAGCCATACCAAGACATCAAGTTTGCTTTTGTCGGTGATGGTCAAGATAACGTATCTAACGCTTTAATGCTTGGTGCTGCTGTAATGGGAATGGAATACCACGTTGTAACCCCTAAGGAATTGGAACCAACTAAGGAAACCTTAGATAAGGCTAATGAAATTGCAGCTAAGACTGGTGCAAAGATTGTTGTTACAAATGACATCAAAGAAGGTGTCAAAGGCATGGATGTAATCTATGCTGATGTTTGGGTATCAATGGGTGAATCCGATGATATGTGGGAAAAGCGGATTAACCTCCTTAAGCCTTACCAAGTAACAATGGATGTGATGAAGGCTACTGAAAACCCTAACGTATTATTTGAACACTGTCTTCCAGCATTCCACAACCTCGATACTGAAGTTGGTAAGGAAATCGAAAAGAAGTTTGGCTTAAAGGAAATGGAAGTTACTGACGAAGTATTCGAAAGTGATCACTCTGTTGTATTCCGTGAAGCTGAGAACCGGATGCATACTATCAAAGCGGTAATGGTTGCTACATTAGGTGAACAAAACTAATTAGGAGGCATTTACTATGGCTAAAGTAGTAGTTGCTTTAGGTGGAAATGCTCTTGGTAAGTCGCCTGAAGAACAATTAAAGTTAGTAAAGAACACTGCTTCATCATTGATTGGTTTAATTGCTGCTGGGAATCAAGTAGTTATCAGTCATGGTAACGGTCCTCAAGTTGGTGCAATTAACCTCGGAATGAATTTTGCGGCTGAACACGGTAAGACTGCAGCTTTTCCATTCCCTGAATGTGGTGCTATGAGTCAAGGATATATTGGCTACCACTTACAACAAAGTTTAGAAAACGAATTACATCGTCGTTGGATGAATAAGAGTGTAGCAACGATTGTTACCCAAATTGCAGTTGACCCTGATGATCCGGCATTTAATAATCCTTCAAAGCCAGTCGGTGACTTCTATTCTAAAGAACAAGCTGACGAAATTGCTAAAGAGAAGGGTTACACATTTAAAGAAGATGCTGGTCGAGGATATCGACAAGTAGTTCCTTCACCACTACCAATGAAGATTATGGAACTTGATAGCATTAAGATATTGATTGATGCTGATAAGTTAGTTATTGCTGGTGGCGGTGGCGGTGTACCCGTTATTATCACTGATGAAGGGCTTAAAGGTGTGCCAGCTGTTATTGATAAAGATCGGTCAAGTGCCTTATTAGCTGCCAATATTGATGCTGATAAGTTGATTATTTTGACGGCTGTTGACCATGTTTATATTAATTATGGCAAGCCAGACGAAAAGGCTTTGAAGACATTAAATTTTGCCGAAGCACATAAGTATATGGATGAAGATCAATTTGCTGCTGGTAGTATGTTACCAAAGATTGAAGCATGTCTTTCCTTTGTAAAGGGACACCCAGAACGTGAAGCATTAATCACTTCACTTGATGGCTTAGATGATGCTCTTGCCGGCAAGGTTGGTACTGTCATTCGTGATAATTAAATAGAAAAAAGGTTGGTGACATTAGTTTTTCACCAGCCTTTTTGATTTTAAATGTTACAAAGTTTGATTACGGAAAATAACTATTAGGCTCGCAGGTAAGTATGGACGTAATCTGCCTTTCCTGTGCCAATCATCATTCTCGCTTAGTCAATTGTCTTGCTAATTTATTCTTTAACTTTTTGGGGAATCCGAATGTTTATTGCTAACACGGCAATAATAACTAGAATTGACCCGATAATATCAGCACCAGTCATTTGTAAATGAAATACTAATACTGAACCAATTGTAGCTGACAGCGGTTCAAATGCATCCATTAAACTAAAGGTAGTTGCATCGATATATTTTAGTGAGTTATTGGCAAGTTGAAAAGGGATTAAAGTTCCAATAACAAGGATTCCTAATGAGTAGAGCCATACGGAAGGAATATTTGGAACATGCGGTTGGGATGGGTGGATAAGCAATAGTGTGATTCCAGCGAATAATAATCCCCAACCAGTAATAATTAATGAAGGAATGCGTCCTTCGCGAAGAATATTTTGTGGAATTAAGGTATTAGTTGCGACCCCGATTGCAGATATTAACCCCCAAATAAGAACACTAAGCGTCATCGCTAAGTGGTTAAATTGTCCGTGAGTAGCAATAGTGAATACGCCAATAAATGCAATTATAGCACTGATTATTTCGATACGTCGTGGTGGGATATGCCGAAATACTGCTTGATAGGCGATGATAAAAAACGGACCGATAAATTGTAAGATTGTAGCGATAGATGCATTTCCATATTGCACAGCCATGAAATATGCATATTGAACAGGAACTAGTCCAAAGACTCCGTAAGCAAAGATAATCCATGCAGAGTGTAAGTCCTTAAAAATCCGAAAAGGGTGTTCCCCGCGAACCTGACTTAACAGGATAAGGAGAATTCCTGCCGAAATCATCCGTACTTGGGTAACCCACATAGAAGTAATTGAGCTGCTTACATTAAAAAGGGCCTTTGCAAAAAGCCCTGAAATACCCCAAAAAGTACAAGCAGTAATAATCATTGCTGTACCTAAAACCTTTTTATTTGTCATAAAACTACTCTTTCCAATTAGATTTTATCTTTAATTCTACTATACCAATTTCTTGTAGAGAGAGTAAAGGCTTTATTCTTTAACTGTTTGATCGTTTTCATTTTGTGATGCTGGGGGCTGAGGTGTGCGCGCGTACAATGCCTTTACGTGTTGAATGTCTAATGGTTGAATAGGGTAATAGGATCCAGCTGGCTGCATTACAGAAGTTTTATTGGTATGTTGTAGACCAATCGCATGGCCTAGCTCATGTTCAGCTGTATTAACAATTCGTTGTTGTGAATAACCGAATGCAGGATTAAGCAAGTAGTAAGAGTTTAGGTTAACAGTCGCGTGGAGGTAATACCCTGTTGCGGAGTTCATGCTTGTATTAGTTAGTCCAGCGGCACCGTTGTTGGGGTCGTTTACTGCTGAAACAATAATATTAGCGTCCTTTTTATTAGTTACTCGTTTAAAATTAAAAGCTCCGGTATTATTCCATTGTGAAATTGCAGTTTCCGTGGCACTTTTTAATACCGTGTTACTTATATCGATATAAATAGTTGCAGAATTTTGTTGCCATCGTGCGTCAGTAGGAACATCTTGATTGGTTTGTTGATCTGCATTTTGATTTACGGGAGCTGTAAGTTCCTTACCGGTTATTTTACGAAACCAGGATTGGGTAAATACTTGAATATCATGGATAATAATATTAGTTTGTTCTTGGAATCGTGAACTATTTTGGTAAGCATAAATAATACTGCCAAATAGCATGAAATAAAATAAGATTAAAATAAATCGTGATCTTTTAATTAGTACCACCCCCTAATACACAAATTTTAATTAAAAAGAGGGGAAACGTCCATTAATTAAGGTTATTTACGTTAGTGTAAGATTTTCATAGGTTGGATGAATAATTCATCTGGTCGTGGAAATCTTTTTTGTAGACCAATTTACT
>NZ_RDBR01000020.1 GCF_009663775.1 Lactobacillus sp. 0.1XD8-4 | reverse complement strand
GAGCGTTTTGCGTATTGTCTACTGGGTGGTAAACAACTGGCGTATCGTTAGTTGGCACTTCTGGTGTTACTGTTGGTACTTCCGGAGTGTAACCAGGAATATTTGGAACTGGTTCATTTGGAGTTACCTTAGTTGGATCAGTTGGATCGTTTGGATAACTTGGAGTTGGTACACCTGGAATTGGCTTACCGGATGGATCTACAGGAATGATCTTGCCGACCTTCTTGTAAACAACTTCAGTTACAACGTTTGGATTATCAGTAGTTGCTGTTAATCCACCAGCAGTCTTCACAGTAGTTACGTAGCCATCAATTACTGGAACATTAATTGTACCGAACTTATGGCTAGTTTCATTCCATGAACCTTCAGTAATTGTCTTACCAGTAGTTGCATCGACAACATCAGGAGTACGAGTAAATTCACTATTTTGAACGTTGTTTTCACGAAGAGTATTACCATTTTCATCAACGAACTTGATAGTTTGTGATGCAGGGATATTCTTGCCGTTTTCGGTCTTAGTACCGTTGTTTACGTAGTTAACGATTACATCATAGCTGTTGTCTTCATGAGTGAGGCTTACACCCTTAACGTTGTTGCCATCAGCATCACGAGATACGTATGAAACATGCATACCGTCAACAGATGGTGAAGTTACTGCCTTAACATCTTGAGCTGGAGTCCAAGTTAACTTGCCTTCGCCAGTAATCTTGCCATCAACAACAGTTACTAACTTGCCAGTTACCATATCAACAGTACCAGTAGCAGTGAAGTTAACAGTTTGTTTTACTGAATCAGCTACTTGCTTACCGTCTTGAGTGTTAACAAAGTAAATTGTACGAGTAACTTCTTTTTCTAAGTCAGTCTTATCGTAGCCTGCACCTGGATTTTTTGGAGTTACAGGACGAGTACCATGCTTCATGTGAACAGTTACGTTTACCGTGTTGTTAGCTGGAATTTCAGCTGGAATTTCACCATCAGTATTTACATATACGTAACCCTTAGCTTCAAGATCCTTAATGCTTTGAGTAGTAGTGTAATCAACCTTAGTACCAGCATCTAAATTGCCTGAGTTGTAACCGTAACCTGGGATTGTGGTGTTAGTAGTATCATCGTGGAAGACAACAGTTACTGCACCTTGGTCCTTAACGTAAGGAACCTTCACATCTTCACCAGGATTGCCTGGTACTGGGTTTACAGGTTCGCCTGGCTTACCAGTTTGTGGGTGGTAGCCTGGAACATCTGGCTTAGTACCTGGAGTTACCTTGGTTGGATCAGTTGGATCGTTAGGGAATTGTGGAGTTGGTTGACCAGGAATTGGGTTGCCATCTGGGCCGACTGGAATGATCTTACCAATTTGCTTGTAAGTTACAGTCTTTTCAATATCATTTTGAGTTACTGCAGTTGCTGGAACGTTAGCTTGATCTGCGTAGTAACCTTCAATTACTGGCGTGTCAACTTGTGAGTAAGTTGAAGGTTGACCATCAGCAATCTTCCAATCAGTGTCATATTGACCGCCTGGAACAAGTTGCTTAGTAACTTCATCATAAGTTAAAGTGCGAGTCCACTTAGAGTTTTGAACATTGTCAGCTGGAGTCTTTTCACCTGCACCAACATAATGAACAGTTTCTTTAACGTTCTTTTCAACTTCATCTGGGTTTACGCCATGCTTATCTGGAGTATCTGGGCCGACTGGGATCAAGTTGTGGTCGTAGTAAACATTTACTGAAGTATCCTTAGTATCAGCGTTTACAGTTACAGCATTTACAGTTGCAGCTGAAGAACCATTTTCAAAGCGAGGAGCCTTGTAGCCATTACCTGTTAAATCAGGTGAAGTTACAGCATCCCAGTTACCGTCAATGATCCAGTTATTGTTGATAGTGTATGACTTACCATCTTGGCTGATAGTACCGTAACCTTTGACATTACCATCTTGATCAACAATTTCAGTTCGGTGCATGTTAGCAGTTTGCTTAACTGGGTTACCAGCAATTAAGTTAGCTGGAATCTTTTCGCCAGTCTTACCATCTAAGTAGTTGATAGTACGAGTTACTTCTTTAGTATCAGTCTTACCTGCGTGGTAAGTAGCTTGCTTGTTGTAAACAACATCAACAGTTAAGTTTTGTGGATCTTGGTTATTTACTAAGTAGCTTGATACAGCACCAGAACCTGCGTTGTAGTTACCCGGGTTTACAGAAGTAAAGTTGTAGTCTGAACCGTTGTAAGTGATAGTTGGGCGTGCAGTAGTTGCACCAAATGTGTATGAAGTACCCTTTTGTGCCGCACTACCGTCAACGGAGTAAGTCCAAGTAAGTTGACCATTTTGGTCTTTAATTGAACCATCGGCGTTCAAGTTTACTAAGTTGCCAGTTACAGTATCAACAACACCAGAACCAGTGAAGACAACCGTTGAAGTTACGGAATCAGCAATCTTGTTACCGTTGTTGTCAACGTAATTGATTGTCCGCGTAGCTTGCTTTTGTAAGTCATTCTTAGTGTACTTGTCAGTTGGATTCTCTGGGTTAACTGGCTTAGTGCCGTGCTTCAAAGTTACACGGTAAGTCTTACCATTGTTAGCATCGCTAAAGTCATTACCAGCTTGACCAGTGAAGCCATCATTTACAAGAACATAACCTTGGCTTTCGTAGTTGGCAATTGAATCAGCGGTACTGTAGTCAATTGCGTTACCCATTTTGCCATTAACTGTATCAGTCTTAAGAGTTGTCTTAGTAGTTTCATCGTAGTAAACAACATTCAAAGAAGCATCAGCTTGTTTGTAGGTTACAACAAATCGTTGATTTTGAGAATTTGGATCAACTGTAACACCTTGAACGTTTTCTTTGTCAGGTGTGTAACCCTTAACATCTGGAGTAGCAACATCATTAAATTTGTAACTAGAACCTTCAGTGCCATTTACTTCCCAATGACCCTTAGAAAGTTCAGTGTTGGTAGTTGTATCCCAAACATCACCAGTGTAATGGAAGGTTACATTTTGAACATTATCCTTAGGAGTATTTTCACCAGCACCTTCGTAGTGAACAGTCATTGAAATTGTCTTAGTCTGTTCGTTTCTGGTTTCTTTACCGTTGTTTACTAAGTTAACATTAACCATAATATTCTTATCATTATGGTTAACACTAATGCTATTAACACTACCATCGCCATTAACGTTAGCAGTAGTTACGTCTTGACCATTTGAAGTTGCTGAAACAGAGTCTACATGGTAGCCCTTAAGTACTGGAGCATCGTAGCCATTAAGAGTTCCAGATTCTGGAGTCCAAGTTAAGCTACCTTGTTTTACTTGACCGTTTTCAACAACAATATTGCCGTTAACCACATCAACTAATTGGTGAAGAACCTTGTCCCAGTGACCAGTTGCTGAGAATTGAACATTTTCACTCTTAGATGATAATTGGCTAGAAGGTTGACCATTAACTGTGTAGTTTACGTTACGAGTTACAGTAGCTTCAACTTGTTGGCCATGAGGGTTGTTCTTGTTTACATCTTCAAGACCGTGCTTCATGTGAACAGTTACAGTAACGTTTTCATTAGCTGGAATTTCAGTTGGAACATTCTTATCAGTACTTACGTAAACGTATCCCTCGTCAATAAGTGCATCAATACTTGGTTGAGTAGTGTAATCTACCTTAGTACCTGCATCTTGTTCCTTAGAATCATAACCATATCCACTAATAGTGGTGTTGGTTGTGTCATCATGGTAAACAACCTTAACTGAACCTTTTTCAGCCTTCTTCAAAGTTACATTGTAAACAGGACCCTCATTATTAAGAGTTACAGCATTATTCAACCCAGCTTTTTCAGCGGCTTCTTGAATAGCAGCCTTAGTTAAGCCAGAAACATTGTATTTGTTAGTACTATTCTTAACCGCTTGTTCCCATTCATCATCGGCTTCATTGTATTTGTAACCTTCAGCATTCTTTTTAGCATTTGAAAGGTCATTACTATAGTTAGTGTAATCAATGGTATTAGCAGTCGCATTACCATCTGCATCAAATTCAACGTTACCCGCTGCATCTGTCTTGACTGGATTACCTTCTACAGTACCTACAATTGCTTGACCGTTATCAGTAATTGGAGTTGGATCTTGGCTACCATCTTGTTTTAAGTAATTGATTGTAGCTTTTTGCTTACCAATGTGAATGATTTCGTCTTGAGCTTCATTAAGGACAGTAGTCTTGGTAGATACACCGTTGTCTCCTTTAGAAGTATCAAGGGTCTTTTTACCAGTTGAAGGATCAACATTGTAATAAGTAGTAGTTGTTGTACGCTTTAATCCCTTAACACCCTGTTGAACAAGTTGAACCTGGCCAGGTTGAAGGTTTTCATCGTAAATAATTTTAACGTTATAATCTTCAACTTCTTGCTTTGTAGTATCTTCTTGAGTTGGGATAGTAGATGCGACTAGCACTAGACGCTGTGAGTTTAATGGGTCAAAACCAGTATCATTCGAAGCCGATGCAGAAAACTTATTAGCTGGCGTTCCCGTCTTGTGATCAATTGTATTTACACCTTGGATATCACTTCCAGAAACAACATGTCCTGGCCATTCAGACAAGTTTCCACTTTGACTGTATTTCGTTGCTAATCCTGTAATACCAGACCACCATTTATCTGAGGAATTAATAAAGCCCTTAATTGAACTTTCAATTTGCTCAGCTGAGCCATCTTTAAATGTAATATTCCCATCATTAAGATTTCCATTATTCCATTTGAAGACATAATAGGACTGACCAGTAGCATCAATCAAGCCATTACCCATTGAGTAATACAAATTACCTTGATGATCGTGACCTGTTACAAGGGCATTCTTTTCCCAGTTAACATACTTAGCACCATCAATTTGGAAAACAGTACTTGTTGATCCTAATGGAAACGCAAAGATTTCCCCATAGAAGTCTGTATAATCACTTTGACCATCAAAAGTTGCATTATTTCCAACGTAAACTTCTGGATGAGAATCAGGGTTTATTGAGATAATGTTCATATTATCGTCATAAACATTACCAGAACCACCACGATTAATGAGTCTATATCTAAATGTGGCATCGTGTTCAACACGGAATTGTCCATTTTCTCCTAATCCGATGAAGTTACCACCAGAGAAGTGACCAGATTTATCCTTACCATTAGATGTTAAAAGCAATTGAGATTGAGGTGATACGATAACCGTACTAAATGCATCGCCAAGAAGACCGGCTCCATTACCTACACTATCAATTTTAACAACACTGTGATTCCCGGTTACAAACTTAGAACGGTTTCCCATTAAGATACCGTCACGACCAGTAATACTTAATTGAGTAGAATCGCCTAATACAATAGTATTATTTGAAGTTTGAGCGTAATTTTTATTACGACTAGCATTACGGTTATTATACCAAGCAGTCATAGGATTAGAACCAGGCTCAACACTACTTTTACCACCAAAAGGTTCATCAAAATTGATAGCACGTCCATGTCCAGCATTAATTGTTACTTGAGCACTATCACCTGTTAAAATATGCCCATTATCAATAGCACGAACACCTGAAACGGCATTATCAAAGCTAACAGCTTGTTCGTTTGCTCGAGTCAAACCAGAAGCATTTTTCAAATTAATGTTTAATTTACTGTTAATACCAACATTTAAAGTACCATTCTCATTAATTTGTTTAGTACTACCAAATGTAGTTCCATCATCAACAAAGGTGCTAGCTCCATTAATCAAATCGATACCGTCACCTGTAACGGAACGGTTAATATTTAATGTAGCACCCTGTTCTACATTTACCTTAGAAGCAGTAAAGTTTGCGGTGTACCAATCACTAGTGGACCAACCGATATTATTATCACCAGTCCATCTGAATCCATAACCACCGCCACCGTTCGTAGTCCCAATAGCTGAGTCAAGATTTTGTTTTAACCAGTCAGTACTGCGACCAGTGATTGCAGAATTAGATGCATCAGCATTAGAGTTAACAGTACCCTTAATATTAACGGTACCGTTACCCATTACAGAACCATTAATAGTAACATCTGCAAGGGTCAATTGACCATTATTAATAATCTTGTTTTGGCCAAGATTTAATACGGCACCCTCAACACCATGGATAGTAAAGCTACCATTAATGTTTAAATCACCAGTACCAAACCAGCCCGGATTAATGGTCCCTTTAATATTTACACCTTGAGCACCACTTGAAATGGCATTTTGGAGACCATTCCAGTCAGTAACAGTCTTGTAGTTACTGTATTCATCGTTTGCTGTTGAACTAGCAGCTGATGGCTGAGCAGCATTGTCATTATTTGCTTGTTGCATTGCTGCTAAACTTGCAAATACACTCGCATAGTTGAAGTTATTGGCAGCAACGGACTTAACATCAAATGCTTGAGTTGCAGTTGACTTAACAGCACTTGCTTGGGCGCTTGAGTCAGCAGCTGATGAGCTTTGTGCTGATGATGCACTGTTGTTTTGAGCAGCGTCACTAGCAACATTGCTTGAAGCATTAGCTACAGCAGCACTAACAGCAGCTTCGTAATCGTTGGCTGCTTGCGCCTTAATATCACCTGCTGGATTTTGTACAGCAGCTGATGCACTGTTGCTTTGGCTAGCAGCGGTAGCAGACTTCAAAGTAGAAGTGCTTGCTGAATTAACAGTAAGGTTATGATCGGTTTGTTCTGCTGAGCCGTCCCCAGAAGCAGAGTCAGCATTAGCAGTCGTTGTATCTGCTGAGGCTGTACCTGCAGCAAATGTCACACCAAGTAAAACAGACGCTACACCAACAGATAACTTCTTGATGGTGAAACGTTGCTTTTTGGGTTCATATTTCTTTATTTGTTCTTCCCAGTTATTATGCGATAACATAAATTTACGTCCCCCTTAATAGACTAGATTGACGAATAATTAATACAAATTAGCAGTGCACATAATTTGTTTACACATACTAATATATAGTTTCTAATAAAAAAGGCAACCTTATTTGCTAAGTATTTTCCATAAGTCTTTTATGGCAATTCGGTTAATTAGTGATAAACACTTGTCATATCAACGTTTATTGTTTATTTAAAATAATACTTTTTTAGAAGATTTTTTGAACACATGAAAAAATCTTCATTCGATTTATAACTAACATTTGTTGAATTGACTTATCAAAGATTAAAATTTCTGCACGTATAGCTTTCAACGATACACCAACCATTGAAAGAGATTCACATATTAAAATCGCTTCCAATTAATTTTAGTTTTTGATTATTTTCCCTATCTGCATTTAAGTAAATAGATTGACTTATAGCCATATAAAAAGAGCGCGAACACTCACATTTTAATGAGTATTCACGCTCTTTCTATTCGGCATCATAATAACTAAGCTGAACTCTGAGGGGGAATCAGTCAACTTTAATTACTTATCAGCCTTACGTTTCTTATCATGACCCGCAAAGCCCAAGATGCCTGCAAGAGAAGCAAGACTCAAGCCAGCTAATGCGCTTAGCTTAGATAAATCATTACCAGTTTGTGGTAACTTCTTCGTTGCTTGCTGACTGCCGTTGTTATTCGTAGCGGCAGAATTGCCAGCACTGAGTTGACCGTTATTTACGTTTGCCGCAGTGCCGGTATTCAAATTGGCGTCTCCACTATTCGTGCTATTTCCATTATTTACACCTGTACCAGCGCCACTAGCACCGCTATTCATCCCGCCATTCTCATTGCTATCACCATTCGAGTTAGCGCCCGCAAGGACATGAACTTGAACAGTAACATCATAGGTTGCACCATCTGGGAAGATGACTTCAACAACCCCAGTATGGTCACCAAGGGTATTTACATCTGGAGCTTGTTTCCAAACGTATTTAGTTCCTTCTGGCAACTGATCCTTATTCTTAATTGCATCTGCTGGATTTGGCAACTGGCCTTGGTTTGTTGAAATACCTTGTCCTTGTGGCGTAACAGCTTTAACAGTTACTGTTACCACATCCTTTGAACCATCAGGATAGGTGACAACGACTGTTTCAGAATGCGTACCATCATGTTTGACATCCTGAGCAACCTTATCAGGATCAGCCCAGTCAACCTTAGTACCGCTTGGTAAGGCACCGAGGTTCTTAATCGTTGTATCAGCATTAGGAACTTGACCATTTGGCGTTATAACCGGCTGAGTTTCGGGAGTGTACTTATCAGCATCAGTTGGTTGGACATGGATCGTAACCGTCACGTCCGTCTTTGTTCCATCAGGAGTAGTAACTACAACTGTCGCCGTCTTATCACCAGTGGTATCTACATCGGGCGTGTCTTTCCATTCATACTTAGTGCCATCTGGTAAGTCATCCTTATTCTTAATGCCATCGCCCGGAGCTGGTAATTGACCTTTGTTAGTAGTAATCTCTTGACCAACCGGTTGGTTAGCTTGGTAGCTAATCTCAACCGTCATATCAGCACTATCACCATTGACGGTCACTTCACCAGCATCCCCACTAACCTTGGCGGTGTAACCCTTGATTTGGTTAATCGTTACTGCCGATAAGGTTTGGGTAGCTGGCTGCCATGCATTGTAGTGCGCTACACCATTGATTTCAACACCGTCACGAGTGAATTTAGCAGTCTGAGTAGCGATGTTCTTCGTCCCGTCTGGATTAATCACGGTAATTGTCCGCGTAACCGTGCTATTCATCGCGGCATTATCCTTATCATACGGCATTGGCTTAATATCATCCGTAACCTTAACCGTAACGGTGACCGTGTCCTTTGAACCATCGGGGTAAGTGACAACGACCGTTTCATCGTGATCACCAGTTGTGTTAACATCTTGGGCAACCTTATCGGGGTCTGTCCAATTAACCTTTGTGCCCGATGGTAAGTCCTTAATATTTTTAATCCCGTCAGTTGGATCTGGCACTTGACCCTTGACCGTATGGATTGGCTGAGTAATTGGCGTATTTTCATCCGCATCGGTCGGTTTCGTTACGTGAACTACAGTTGGCACTTCGTCTTTCGAGCCATCTGGATAGGTCACAACGACAACTGCTGGTTTATCACCTGGTGTAGTCGTATCAACCGGTACCTTCCAGCTATACTTAGTGCCATCTGGCAGCTCATTCTTATTCTTGATTCCATCAGCCGGATCTGGCATTTTGCCTGGCTTAACCGTCACAACAGCAGGTTCAGGGCTATACTTATCGGCATCGCTTGTAACATTGACATAGACTGGAACAACATCTGTTGAACCATCATTGTAAGTTACCGTGACTGATTGCATCGTCAAACCAGTAATTGTGGTTGATGGCGTACCATTAGTCCAAGTGTAGCTCTTGACATTCGTGAGTTCGTTCTTATTGATAATTCCCTCACTAGCCTTGTTAGCCAAGTTTTCACCAAGCGTGGCCTCAATCGTACCGCCACGTGGATCATTCTTGTCCGCATCCGTCTTATCTGGTGTTGGTGTTGTTGGATTCTTAACCGTGATAATTACTGGTACAGTGTCTTTTGATCCATCGGGGTAAGTTACAACAACGACCGCTGGCTGTTCGCCAACTTTATTTGTGTCAGGGGTTGTTTCCCAAGTATAAGTCGTGTTCTTTGGTAGGTCAGGTACATTAGTGATAGCCGTTGAGGCGTCTGGGACCTGCGTACCTTTATTAACTTCGATATTTTGACCTTCTGGACTGTACTTATCGGCATCAGTCAAGTTGACATGAACGGTTGTTGGCACTTCATCAACCGACCCATCTGGATAGGTAACCGTGATGACGGCTGGTTTGTCGCCTGACGTAGTAGTGTCAACTGGCGTCTTCCATTCATACTTAGTACCTTGTGGAAGGTCCTCCTTATTAGCAATTCCTTCACTAGCAGCGGGAAGTTGTTCACCCTTATTGACTGTAACTACTTGGCCTTCTGGATCGTATTTGTCCGCATCCGTCTTATCTGGTGTCGGTATTGTTGGTTCAGTAACGATGACAGTTGTTGGAACCTGATCTTGAGAGCCATCGGGGTAAGTAACATTAATAACAACTGGTTGTTCCCCTACCTTAGCTGGATCTGGTGCAACATCCCAGGTGTATTTAGTACCAGCTGGTAAGTCCGGCTTATTCTTAATCCCATCTGCTGGATTAGGAACTGGTTCACCTTGCTTAATCGTAATCGGCTGTCCTTCTGGCGTATACTTGTTGGCATCATCAGTAATATGAACCATTACTGGCACTTCATCAACCGACCCATCTGGATAGGTTACGGAAACGACACCGGTTCGTTCACCAACCACACTAGTGTCTGGTGCTTCTTTCCAAGTGTACTTAGTACCAGCTGGTAAGTCGGCCTTATTTACGATTGCATCAGCAGCATCGCCGTCAGTCAACTTGTGACCCTTGTCAACTGTGATATTTCCTCCTTCTGCCGTGTACTTAGTAGCATCGGTTGGGTTGTAACTGATTATAACCGTGACGTCCTTCGTTTTATCCGTGACAGTTTCAGCAGGAATATTGGTTGTTTCGGGAACGTAGCCAGCAAACTCTGGAGCCGCAAAGCTTGCCCATACATCACTGGTACCTGGTTTGACAGTCCACTTACCGTAGCTAATAGTTTCGCCTGTAACGGCATCAACTGTCTTAGAACGTTGGAATTGAACGTTTTGGGTAGTTACATCTTCCTTACCAGTATAAGGGTTATTAACGATAATCTTCCGGGTAGTGGTCTTGAACATATCGTCCGTTGTGCCCTCATCCCCAGGGTTAATAACCTTTGTACCGTTAGTGACTTTTACCGTAATCGTCGTGTGGTCAACCGAACCATCATCGTAAGTTACCGTCACGGGGATGGTGTAATTGCCACTCTTAGCTGGGACAACCGTTACTACCCCAGTCGTTGGATCAATCGTTGCGCCAGCCGCAGGATCATTTTCACCGAGAGTAAAGTTCTTCACTGGAACATTTTCTATTGAAACCACTTGACCATTTTCGGTAAAGCTTGGGGTCGCTGTAACCGGGTTATTAACCGTTGTTGAAACAGGCTGATAGCTTGGTTCGTAGGTATCACTGTCCTTGATTGTTGGTGTTGGCTCCGTAACCGTCAAGTCAACCTTAACTGTATCTTGTGAACCATCGGGGTAAGTAACCGTGATTACAACATCCTTGTAAGTACCTGGGTTTTGGACATCATTTTTAACTTGTTCAGGGTTAGCCCAAGCAATCTTCGGCATTGGTGTTCCAAGGTCACCAAGGTTAGCAATTCCCTCCTTGGCATCAGGAACAACGCCTTGATCAGTCGTTACTGGTTGACCTTGTGGCGCGTACTTATCAGCGTCGGTTGATGGGTTCGTCACGTGGATTGTTACCGGTACTTCATCCTTTGAACCGTCGGGGTAAGTTACCACAACTGTTGCCGGCTTATCGCCTGGAGTTGTTACATCTGGAGTATCTTTCCATGTGTACGTTGTGCCCTCTGGTAGGTCATCCTTATTCTTGATACCTTCAGCTGGGGCTGGCATCACGCCTGTCTTAGTGTTGATATCTTGACCTTCTGGTGCGTACTTATCGGCGTCAGCAGGTTCGATAACTGTAACAGTAGTTGTTACTTTATCTTGTGAACCATCGGGGTATTTAACGTTAACTACAACTGTTTGCTTACCAACCTTTTCTGGATCTGGAGCTACATCCCAAGTGTAATTAGTCCCAGCTGGTAAGTCACCCTTATTCTTGATACCTTCAGCCGGATCTGGCACCTTATCACCCTTTGTAATTGTGATTGGGTTACCTTCTGGTGCGTACTTCTCAGCGTCAGTACGATTATCAATAACCGTCAGCTTAATCTCAACCGTATCTTTCGAGCCATCATTATACGTTACGGTAATGGCTTCATTGTATGTTCCCGCAGTTTTAACATCGTTCTTAACCTGTGCTTCATCACTCCAAGCAATGCTTTGAACATTAGTCAGTGAAGTTATGTTTTTAATTCCATTTTTCGCTACTGGAACTTGGTTCAAATTAGTTGTTATATCTTGACCCTCTGGATCATTTTGCTCAGCATCAGTCTTATCTTGAATGACTTCCAGCCCATCTTTAACAGGAGCTAAATCAAGATAAGTATTGTTTCCGTTAATATCTTTGTCGTTAAAGATAATCCGAATAGCAAGATCTTGTTTACCAACTTTATTCGTGTCTGTTCCGGGTACCAATTCATAACTGATTGCTTTAATTGAACTAGGCAGTGTATCAAGCTTACTATTGTCAACTAATGATTTAAGTTGTGTTGAATCTGGAGTTTCGCCTTTACTTATCGTAAGTTTTGCATTTTCGTTAAGAACCGCACCAACCAATGTAGTAGAAATATTAGTATTCACCTTATAGTTAGCTGTAAAGATTCCCAAACTAACTGGCAACGTATTTTCAGAAAATGTAATTGTAATATTTCCATTCTTTGGAGTAGATAGGGTAACTGGCGAAGTTACCGTTGAAAATTCACCATTCCATTTTACTAAATCTCGCCCACCTAAGTTTTTAACACCATCTATAAATTGACCATCTTTATAAATGAACTTTTCAGGCGTTGTATTCAAAACTGTTGGATCATTGGAGTCTGGTGTATAAACATCAAACTCCTTAACTGTTTGATTGGCATCAACATTCATGGATTGAGCTGTTGTTTGGTGAAGCAACAATACATTTGTTGTAACAGCTACAGCACCTCTATTACCAAACTCAATTGTGTGAGTTGCATCCCCAACGTAAATCGGTGCAACAACATTATCAATTGTTCCATCCGAATACGTAACCTTAACCGGAATATTATACAAGCCAACATTAGTTTGACTAGTTGGGGCTACTGTAATAGCACCTTTATCCGAGATACTCTTTACCCAAGCTGGTTCATTAGCGCCCAATGCAAATTCTACCCCTTTAGGAGCATCAACATCTTGATTATCAGCATTCTTAAATGATGGAGCCTTAGTTGTTACCTCTTGTCCCTGCTTTACTTGGGTTCCTTCATAAGTTGGCTGGTATTCATTCTTTTGTTGAAGCTCACTACCAAATGTTACGCCAGAGCCATTCCACCAACTAAAGTGATTGATGAAATTGTTTAGGGCTTGTGAAGCCTTTGACTGACCATCTAATAGTGATACTTTATTACCATTATTATCAATGTAGTTTCCGCCGCTAAAGCGGTTATATCCAGTATCAGATGGCACAGTAGCTAAAATCACCTCATTGTTACCACGGACAGGAACATTTTCGGCATGATTCATATATTCTGAACCGTAGTTATAATAATTCGTACTATTGTCGGTGAGCTTTTGGAAACTATAAGCCCAGTCACCACCCTGACTTACATTACTTAAATACTTAATATTCCACGTTGTCGGTTCCGTCGACCCCGCGGTGCGCATGGTAATTGGCGTTATATATTCAGAATCAGCTGAATTAATTTGAAGTGAACTCTTCCGTGAACCAGCACTATCTAAGTGAATTAAGTAACTTCCACGAGATGTGACATTCGTCCGAACAATGTTAACTAATTTAGGGTTTGTAAATTGAACTTGATTGGTACTACTAGTCCCCCACGTTGTAAGGATGCCAGGCCAGCCAGAACTATAATTACTGCTTGTCGCTGTACTTGGCCACAAATCAGAATTAGCCGAATCTTGCAAATCAAGGCTACCACCATCAACAAGTAAATGGTAGTTATTTCCTAGCCCATCATTAGGACCCATAGATAGTAATGGGGAATCAGATTTAGCAACCCCTGAACGAATAATTGATAATTTAGCATCTTTCGCAATACGAACAGTGCTATCCATCACATCATTCTGAGTTGAATCAATCTCAATTGGTGCCAACGCACGGAAACCAGTGGTATCCATCTTAGTATTGACATCTAATTGCGAACCATTTTGCAGATCAATATCACTAGCCCGCATAACAGCCATTGATACACCCGCACCTAAATCCATCGTTGCTTGAGCATTAGGCTTTAAGCGCAAAACACCAATAGTTGCATTATCGATCGTTTGGCTGCCAGCACCAGCAGTAAATGTAATCCCCGCAACATTATCGGCATTGCTGGTAATATTTAACTTAGCATTAGAATCAATGATTGCGTTACCAGCGACACTAAAACTTGTTGCGCTAGTAGCATTAGTAGCAGTTAGTGTTACCGTTGTGGTACCATCTTTAATTTCTAGATTATTAGCTTGTACTAAAGAGTTATTGCTGGTAAGTTCCCCTTTAAGTACGTTATTTCCAGAAAACGTGACATTTACCGCACCATCACCATAGCCAGCATTAAGTGTTGTTGCGTTTACATTCACATTCTTAAAATTAATTGAACCTTTTGATGGATCATTCGCCTGAATGCATAACAATCCATACTGCGTATTTTGCGCCTGAATATTACTTAATCCGTCAAAAGTAATATTCCAATGGTTATTATTAGTTTCTGTATTGTTAGTTAGGTAAATATACCGCGCACCCATCTTCAAGCTATACTGACCTTGACCATTGATCGTAACAGTACGCGCTACGCCTTGATTATCGATTTGACATAACCATTATTATAGGAATTAGGAAGGGCCTTACTTCCATCAATGTTCCCAGTTAATGTAATAGTGTTAACATCCTTATTACCTAAAGCAGCAATAAAGTCCGAATAATTATTTACTTCCTTAACATCGTTGTTGACTTGCGCCTTGCTATCCTGGAACTCACTAGCAGGCAATGCATTACCGCTTGTCAAATTTGCAACATTTACTGCATCAGTAGTAGCAGGTTCATTACTTTTAGCGCTAGCAGATTGAACAATTGAAGTCTTGCTTGAACCTTTAGCAGCACTTTCAGCTGACACAGCACTGGTACTAGTTGATGATGGAGTTTGTTGACTTGCATTAGCACTAGTTACCGTTGCACTAGTAGGTTGAACTTGCTGACTTTCATGTGCAGTGCTTGAATTATTAGGCGTTCCTGTAACAGCAGGTGTCTGTGATTCTACGTTAGCTTCAGAACTTGCATCATCAGCTGCATAGGCACTAGCGCCCATAAAAGTAAAACCAATTAGAACGGATGCGACCCCGATCGTTAACTTTTTTATCGCAAACCGTTGCTTTTTTGGTTCCTGTTTATAAAATTGTTCTTTACGATTATTTTTCGATAACATTTGACTTCCCCCTCGAAAATAAAAAACGTAATAATCACATTACAAGGTCAAGCATAGTCTTCATAACAGCTATTTTAAATCGATTAATTTCTCAATAATTCGCCAATCAATTCTGGGAGTAGCGCTTACAAATTCAGAAAACTTTTGATATATGATTTATCGATCATTTGTAACCACGAACGCAAAAAAGAGCATGGATACTCTTTTCCACGAGTATTCACGCTCTTTTTGCAATTAAGATTCTTCTTTATTTAAGGGGAATATCTTAATCATTCTTTTCGTGCTTGCGCTTCTTGCGTGCAGCCATTCCAAGCGTACCAGCAAGAGAAGCAAGTCCCAGTCCGGTTAAGGCACTGCCCTTCGCTGCGTCATTACCAGTTTGTGGTAATTTCTTCGCATTTTGAGCAGCTTCATTGTCCTTCTTTGTCGTTGTTTCCTTATTACCAGTAAGCTGTTGGTCATTAGCTGTAGTTGTCGATGCATTTTTATTCGTTGCCGTTGCTGCATCTGCTGCCGCCTTGACAACTTCACCAGCATTCGTCTTCGTGTCGTTGCTCTTAACGGTCGTCTCACCATTACCATCATGAGCATCAACATGGACATTAACGGTTACGTCATAGGTTGAACCATCAGGGAATGTAACTTTTACAACACCGGTATGATCGCCCACCGTTGAAACATCAGGTTGTTGTTGCCAAGTGTAGGTAGTACCATCTGGCAAGTGGCCCTTATTAGCAATCGCGTCACCAGGATTTGGCAGTACGCCTTGTGGAGTATGAATGTCCTGACCTTGTGGCGTAATTGCGGTTACTGTAACCGTGACCTGGTCTTGTGAACCATCTGGGTAAGTTACGACAATTGTTGCCTGTTGCTTACCCGTCTTATTAGTATCCGGAATATTCTTCCAGTCATACTGGGTTCCATCTGGCATTTCATCCTTGTTAGCAATTGCCGTTGAAGGATCTGGCACTGCTGCTCCCTTATTAATCGTAATATTCTGACCAATTGGGGAAGTCTTGGTACCTTCTGGCTTTACAGGTGTCGTAACCGTAACAGTCACAGTCAGCGTGTCCTTTGAGCCATCTGGGTAGGTCACAGTAATTCCTTCATTGTAGGTTCCCGGTGTCTTAACATCGTTGTTAATTTGATCCGGTGTTGACCAGTCAATCGTTGTTCCTTGTGGTAAATCACCAAGGTTAGCAATTCCCTTATTAGCATTTGGAACTGTGCCCGCAATCGTCTTCACTAGCTGACCTTCTGGTGTGTATTTATCAGCATCAGTTGGGTTGCCATAGTTAACAGTTGTTGGTACGTTAACCGGTTCGTGTCCCGGAACAGTCACCGTGACGCTAGTCGGCTGGTCGCCCTTCTTATTTGGATCCGGCTGGTCGCCTGGTGTCCACTCTACCGTTGTTCCAGTTGGCAAGTTTTCTGGGTCCTTAATCGTATCTTTAGGACTAGTTGGCACATCAACATGATCTTTCGTCGCAACAACCACCACTGTAGCTGTTGTTTCGTCACTTGAGCCATCCTCATAAGTTACCGTTACCGGAATATTTACTACCTGCGTACCAGCATCAGTTGGCACAGTCGTCGTAATCGTTCCGGTTGTCGGGTTAACATTTACCCAATTTGGAACCGTGGCACCCTTAGCAATCTGATACGTCACACCACCAGTCGGCTTATTACCATCATAAGTAACCTCGGTCGTTGTGGTCTTACCTGGTGTTGTAACAACATCTGGGTAAGATGGGGTGTACTTATCAGCATCAGTTGTCGTTGGTGTTGGCGTAGTTTCAGTTACCACCACTTGAACCGGTACTTCCGTCTTTGTTCCATCTGGATAAGTTACCACAATCGTTGCGTCCGTAGTTCCCGGCTTAGTTACATCTGGGGTAGTCTTCCAAGTGTAAGTTGTATCGGTTGGTAGGTCAGGAACATTCTTAATCCCATCCTTTGCTGGCGGAACAGTTCCCTGTGGTGTCTCAATATCCTTACCTACTGGCTTATTAGCAGTGTAAGTAATATCAACCGTCATATCTTGACTATCAGGCGTAACAATTACCGCACCAGCATTACCGTCAACATTAGCGGTATAGCCTTGGAGCTGTTCAACATTAACTGCTGATAATCCTTGCTCAGCTGGCGTCCATGGATTCATCGTGGTCTTTCCGGTTACTGGATCAGTATAACCAGCATTACCATTAGCATCTTCGCGCGTAAACTTAGCAGTTTGAACGCTAGTTGCCGTCTCACCGGTTACTGGGTCAGTAACATTAATTGTCCGCGTTACTTCTCGATACATGTCTTGGTTAGTCGGGTCAAATGGTACCGGTACATTGCCGTCCTTTGCATAGTTAACGGTTACCGTGTAGCTATCGACTGGCGTACCGTTCTTTAGTGCTGATTGAACAGGAACATATTCTTGACCGTTGATGGTTTGAAGACTTGCTCCCGTAGCGCTAGCCGTGTAACCCTTAATAGTTGGAATCGAGACTGCAGTAAAGGCTGTTGCACCGTTATCCATATTCGAGGTCCAAGCAGTGTAACTAACATTCTTTGTAACTTCATCGACACTCTTGATCCGGTAGAAGGCAAGGTTTTCAGAACTAGTCTGTTCCTTTTGACCTGGAACGTTTACAACAATCGTCCGGGTTACTGTCCGATATACATCTGTATTGGTCTTATCATTCCGACCATCAGTCTTATCAATCTTATGTTCAACGTAAACCGTCGTATCGCTTACTGGTGTTGAACCAAAGGTGATTGATGATGGAACATTTTGTCCGCTAACTACTTGCCAGCCTGCTGGAACATCAAGAGTTACCTTAACGTTTTCACCAGTCTTACCATTCACTGTTTGCGTTCCAACAATTTGATTGTGGTTATCGTTGTCAACAAAGTTAATCTTGGCATTTTGCTCATTGGCAGTGTAAGTAACGGTTACCGTCTGGCTCTCTGATTCCGGTGTAAAGGTTGCGGCTGGTACTTCACCATTTGCTAATGTCTTGCCATTTACTTGGGCAGTGTAGCCGGCCTTAGCAACATTAACGGCTGGAACCGTCCGACTTTCAACATTCCACTTACCATAAGTGACATCCCCTGTTACCAAGTCTTCGGTAGCAGTCCGGTCAAAGGTTAGGGTTGCTGTTGCAACGGTTGTCTGAGTACCGTTAAAGTCTTCAACAACCTTGTAATCAATGACTTTATGCGTCTTATTCTTTTGACTTGGATCATTAGTAACATCTTTGGTCTTATGTTCAACATAGACCGTCTTATCGCTAATTGGGGTTGTCCCGAATGTAATTGACTGTGGTACTTGTTGTCCGCTAACGATTTGCCAGTTTGCTGGTACGTCAAGGGTAACTGGTACTTGTTCACCAGCTTTACCATTGATTGTCTGGGTGCCAACAACTGTCTTGTGGTCACTATTATCAACATAATCGATCGTAACGCTTTGTTCATTAGCAGTGTAATTAATCGTAATCGTGTAACTTGGTACCGGCACGCCGTTAAACAATGCAGATTGTGCTGGAACGACAACATTACCGTTCTCATGCTCTAGCGTTACGCCAGTTGCACTAATTGTGTATTCGCCAAGAGTTGGCACGGTCACTTGTTGGAATGATGTCTCGCCAGTTGTCATGTTAGATGTCCATGGCGAGTAAGTTGTCTTCTTCGTTACCTCGTTGTAGCTCTTAATCCGGTAGAAATCAAGACTCTCTGGATATGATTGTGCTGGCTGACCTGGAATGTTGACAATAATTGTCCGTGTTACAACCCGATAAAGATCAGTATTGGTCTTATCGTCCCGGCCATCAGTCTTATCAACTTTTTGTTCAACATAAACTGTTGTTGGGGTTACTGGTGTAGAACCAAAGGCAATTGATGATGGTACTGTTTGACCGCCAACAATTTGCCAACCAGTTGGAACATCAAGGTTTACCTTAACATTCTCACCAGTCTTACCATTAACCGTTTGCGTTGCTACAACATCATTGTGGTCTGCGTTGTTAACAAAATTAATTTGAGCGCTTTGCTCGTTAGCAACATAGGTAACCGTGATTACTTGGTTTGGCGTTGTTGGTGTAATCGTAGTTTCAGGAACAACATTGTTAACAAGGTCTTTACCATTAAGTTGAGCAGTATATCCTGGTTGAGCAACACTAACTTCTGGAGCTACTTGGTCAGGACCCCAACTACCATATGTGATTTCACCAGTTACCAAGTCCTCGATAGCTGGCCGCTCAAAGGTAAATTGAGCATTCTTTACCACTGTCTTCGTACCATTAAGGTCTTCAACAACTTGGTAGCTAACCGTCTTTTGGGTCTCATCATTCTTAATTTCTTTGGTCTGATGTTCGATGTAAATGGTAATAGCCTTAGTTGGTGTTGAGCCAAAAGTAATTGATGATGGCACTGTTTGTCCACCAACTACTTGCCAGTTAGCCGGAACTTTAAGATCTACCTTAACATTCTCACCAGTCTTACCACTAACCGTTTGGGTCGCTACAACATCATTGTGATTTGCATTGTTAACATAATTAATTTGCGTCTGTTGTTCTTGGGCAGTGTAGTTAACCACAACAGTATAGCTATCTACTGGCGTACCATTGTTTAAGCCAGACTGAGCCGGAACATATTCTTGGCCGTTCTCATTTTCTAGCGTTGCGTTGGTAGCACTAATTGAATAGCCGCCAATCGTTGGTACTTTAACCTTTTGGAAGGATGTTGCACCATCATTCATGTTTGAAGTCCAAGCCGTGTACGTTGTTTGCTTAGTTACTTCGTCATAGCTCTTGATCCGGTAAAAGGAAAGGGCTTCAGTTGCTGACTGTGGAGCCTGATCTGGGAAGTTAATTGTGATTGTCCGCGTTACGATACGGTAAACATCCTTATTGTTCTGATCATTGCGTCCATCAGTTGTGTCAACCTTATGTTCAACATAGACCGTCTGCGTTGGCGCCCCGTCTGAGCCAAAGGTGATTGATGATGGAACAGTTTGTCCACCAACAGCCTGCCAACCTGCTGGAATATCGAGAGTTACCTTCACTTCTTCACCAGTCTTACCAGTAACGGTTTGCGTACCAACGATATCATTATGATCTGCATTGTTGACGTAATTAATCTTTGTACTCTGCTCATTAGCAAGGTAAGTAACCGTGATTACCTGGTCGGCTGAATCTGGTGTAATAACAGTTGCTGGGACTTCATTATTAACAAGATTCTCTCCGTTTACCTGAGCGGTATAGCCTGGTTGGGCAACATTAACCGCTGAAATATTCTGACTTGCAGGCGTCCAGCTACCATAAGTTACCGTACCTGTTACCAAGTCTTCGGTAGCGGTCCGCGCAAAGGAAACTGGTTGGGTAAAGACTGGCGTTTGGCTGCCGTTAAAGTCTTCAACAACCTTATATTCAATTGTCCGGTGAGTTCGCTTTTCTTGACTCGGATCATTTGTTACATCCTTTGTCCCATGTTCAACGACTACTTTAATTGGTGATGCTGGTGTTGAACCAAAAGTAATCTCAGTTGGAATGCTTTCTCCTGGAACAAGTTGCCAATTAGCTGGAACATTCTTTTCAACATTAGTAGCAACAGTTTCACCAGTCTTACCAGTTACCTCATAATGACTACCGGCTACTGGCTGACCATTTGGCATCGTGATTTCCTGACCGTTTTGATCAACATAAGTTACACTAACGCTTTGTTCATTAGCAACATAGGTAACTGTAACGGTCTTGTTCCCAAAATCAGGTGTAAGTGTTACGGCTGGTACTTCGTTATTTGCTAAGTTTTGACCATCTACCTGTGCAGTGTAACCTGGTTGAGCAACATTAATGGCATCAATCTTAACGTTACCGTTTGTCTTCCATTCACCATATGTGACATCGCCCGTTACTAAGTCCTTGGTTGCCGTGCGAGTAAAGGTAGCAGTGGCATTCATAACCGTCTTTGGCGTGCCATTAAAGTCTTCAACAACCTTATAACTGACCGTCCGTTGCGTATCATTATTTACATTTGCCGTCTTGTGCTTAATGTAAACAGTTTGGGTAGGCACACCATCGGGACCAAATGTAATCGTAGACGGCACATCTTGGCCACCTACAATTCCCCAATTTGCTGGGACATCAAGGGTTACATTGACGGTTTCACCGGTCTGCCCATCAATAGTCTGAGTGCTGATTGTCTTGTTGTTAGCTTGGTCAACAAAGTTAATTTGAGTGCTTTGCTCGTTAGCCGTGTAATTAATCGTAGCAGTTGTTGACGAAGTTTCTGGTGTCACCTCTATTGCGCCAACCTTTGCTGGATCAGCAGTATAACCTTTTACAGTTGGTGCAGTAATTTCAGACCACGTACCAGTTGCGGCATCGCTGCCAACGAGGTGCCAGGCATTCATCTCGGTCTTGCCATTGACGATATAACCAGCGTTGCCCTTTGCATCTTCACGAGTAAAGTGAACTACTTGCGGTTCTGGCTGGTCACCCGTAACACCTGCTGGATAGTTAACCGTGATCGTCCGCGTAACATCCTTGGTCATATTATCCTTCGTCGCGTCCCACTTAATTGGAGTTGTCGTTTCGGCATAATCAACCGTTACTGTAGTATCTTTAGTATTTTCCGTAACAGTTTCAGCTGGTACTTCGGTCACTGTCTTACCAGCAATTTGTGGGGTATAGACTGCGCCAGTTGTCGCATCGGTAATCGTGGTTACCGGATAAGCGGCCCAGGTGCCGGTTGTTGCATCGCCACCTTGGACATGCCATGCATTCCACTTTGGCTCACCAGTTACCGCATCGGTATAACCAGCATTACCCTTTGCGTCCTCACGAGTAAAGACAACCGTTTGTGGTGCTGGCTGGTTGCCTTGCTGACCTGCTGGATAGTTAATCGTGATTGTCCGCGTAACATCATGGGTGTCACGACTGGCATCAAATGGAATTGGAGTATCTTCATTACGGTTGTAGTTAATTGTGACATTATTATCGACCGTAGTTGGCGTTACTGTTACTTGTTCAACGCTAGCAGGGTTAGCAGTGTAGCCCTTTTCTGTTGGGGCAGTGTATGCAGTCCATGTACCAGTTGCGGCATCACTGCCAACGAGGTGCCAGGCATTCATCTCGGTCTTGCCATTGACGATATAACCAGCGTTGCCCTTTGCATCTTCACGAGTAAAGTGAACTACTTGCGGTGCTGGCTGGTCACCCGTAACGCCTGCTGGATAGTTAACCGTAATTGTCCGGGTAACGTCCTTGGTCATATTATCCTTCGTCGCGTCCCATTTAATTGGGGTGGTCGTTTCGGCATAATCAACCGTAACCGTAGTATCCTTAGTATTTTCCGTAACAGTTTCAGCTGGTACTTCTGTCACTGTCTTACCAGCAATTTGTGGGGTATAGACTGCGCCAGTTGCCTCGTCATTAATCGTTGTCACTGGTTGAGCAGCCCATTCTGCTGTTTGACCAGCGGCAAGCTGCCAGACATTCCACGTAATTGCGCTAGTATCTTCACCTTGGGCATTAACGTTATGGTAACCATCACGAACATAGTGAACAGTTTGCGTAATCGGCGTAATTGTCTTTTGTCCAGCTGGAACGTTAAACTCAATCGTCCGGGTAACATAAAGGTTAGTGTCATCGTTAACCTTACTATTAGATGTCGGAACATACGAACCAGTCTTGAAACTGACTGGAACATCAAGCTTAGTTCCGTTATCAAAAGTAAATTCAATCGTCCCATTCATATTTGTGGCATTAAATTTACCATTAGCTCCCGGCATCGAAGCCCACTTAATTCCAGTCACATTACCATTAGTAAAGGTCTGACCAGCAATACCGTTGCTTGCAAGGTAGTCTTCCAAAGCAGTTGAATCAGTTGGTACTTCGCTATTATAGTTTACTGGAACATCAGTCTTACCAGTTGCACCATAGAAATTGTAGTAAACATTAGCCCAACTATGGTAACCCTTCATGCTCAAACCAAGCTTATTCAAAACAGCCCGGTCACTGATACTAATGTCGTACCGGTACTTTGAATTACCACCCAATGGTTGTCCTGCTGGTGTTTGTTCTGCTGGGTTAACTTCACCGTTAGCAAGCTTATAAAGCGTATCGGCAGCACCGTTAGTGAAATTCGTTGTATTAGTATTGGGGGCAAAGCCGTTTTGCCATGCATAGTTAACGACATTAGCATCAAAACTGTCACTAGCGTTATTAGCGTTGACATACTTAGTCCCATCGGCATTTAGCTTGTAAACTACCTGGGTCTTGTAATCGGAAGCTTTATTGCCATCCTTATCCCAATCAGTATAGAACGTAATTGTTTCAAATTGACTTGCAGCTGCAGCCGGGGTGCTATCGCCAGTTGTCTTGTGAACATTAGTCAAGTTGTCAGAGAAGACTGTCATTGTTTGATTACCGTAGTAAACAACGTCTCCCGGATTAACCTTACTACCAGTAATACTTACTGGTACATTGACCGTTGCTGTTGTGCCATCACGATAAGTAACTTCAACTGGCACTTCAATTGAACCTAAATCAGCATCTTGGTTAACCGTTGCCGATACTTTCCCAGTTACTGGGTCAACAGTTACACTTACACCAGTTGGCGCAGTAAATGTTCCTTCTTGGTAACCAGTAATGGCGCCCGTTGGCATATTTTCTGCTGTTGTTGGGTCAATACTGTTAGTAACACTTTGCGCAGTCGTTGGCCGTTCAATATTTAAGTTGCCATAACTGACTGGATATTGGTTAGCATAATCAGTTACCGTAATCGTGACCGTGACATCCTTTGTCGTCCCGTCTGGGTAGGTGACCGTTACTTCACCAGTTGTTGTTCCTACTTTAGAAGTATCAGGAGTGGTCTTCCACGTTGCACCTGTTGGATAGCCCGGTACATTGTTTTTAAGGTTAGCAATCGTATCTGTAGCTACCGGTGTACTGCCGACCTTGGTTGAAACGTCCTTAACTTGTGGTGCTTCATCAACCGTGATCTTAACCGTTACATCCTTTGTCGTCCCGTCTGGGTAAGTAACCGTAACTACCCCCGTCTTGTCGCCCGGTGTCTTAGTATCTGGCGCCGTCTTCCACGTTGCTTTCGTTGGGTAGCCTGATACATTATTGCGCAGGTTGGTAATTGTTGCAGTAGCATCAGGTTCATCATCGACACCTGTTGAAATTGGCTGTGTCTGCGGTGCTTGGTTAACCGTCACATCAGTCGTTACCGTGTCTTTAGTTCCATCTGGATAAGTTACCGTAATCGATTCTTCATGAGTGCCGGGAGTTTTGACGTCATCGGTTACCTGATCTGGTTTTGTCCACGTAATGACAGTTCCCTGTGGCAAGTCATCTTTATTCGTAATTGCTGTTGGTGCTTCGGGAACTACACCTTCGTCAGTTGAAATGTTCTTTGTTTGCGGATCAGCCGCATCAGCATCGTTGTTTACAACGTTGAACGAAACAGGAACACTCAAAGATGAGCCGTCTGTAAAGTTGATCGTAACACTAGTATCAACCGTGCCCAATTGGTTAACTGATGGCGTCCCATTTTCCCAAACAACATCCTTAACAGCAGAGTTATGAGCTTCTGTCAAATCATCAATATTAACTAATGATGATGGCTTGGGCAAACTATTCTTAAGGTCATGAACGGCTGTGACACCCTCAATTGCAGTCGCCCCATTCAAGGTAACAGTAGTTGGTGCGTCAATCGCATCAGTAATCTTTGCGGCATCACTACCATTAGCAAAGCTTACGGTAATGTTTTCTGCTTGGTCCTTAACAGTTGCCGTTGAACCATTCTTGCCGATAGCAGTTGTAAAGTCCTTATTGGTCCATGCTGCGGTATTGGTAGTTGATGCATCAGTATTTTGAACTAGCTTGCCATCATTATCATAAGCATAAACCGCAATATTCTTGACCGCTTGTTGAGCATCGGCCTCATTGGCAGTATTCGTCTTGTGTGTTTCGACAGGATTAGTCGTTACAATTACCGCACCCTTTTCATTAGCAACCACATTCTGGTTTGCAGGGTTAATAACGATCACTGGAATTGTTACTTGAACCGGGTTGCCACTCTTATAGCTGACCGTAGCGGTTGGATTGGATACACCAGGGGTAGTCGTGTCCGGTGTTTGATTCCAGATAACGCTTGTTGGGTAACCGTCGCCCTGATTAAGGTTAGTAATCCCCTTTGTTGGGTCAGGTGTACCGTTTAAGTCGACAGTAATCGGCTGAACTGCTGGTGCTGCATTAACTGTTACCGTAGTCGTTACCGTGTCCTTGGTTCCATCAGGATAAGTTACCGTAATCGTCTCATCATGGGTACCAGGAACTTCAACATCTTTCTTTACCTGGTCTGGGTTTGTCCACGTAATTTGGGTCCCTTCAGGAAGTTTTGTCTGTCCAGCCGGAACACTATCGGTATTCTTATTGGTAATTGCCGTTGGAGCTTCCGGAACAGTTCCTTCTGGTGTCGTAATCGGTTGGGTTGTTGGTTCATAGTTATCGTTATCGCCAATTACGTTTAAGTTCTTTGCTGGGATTGTAACGTTCAAATACGTTGGTTGACCATTTGCATCTTTATCAGTAAAGGTAATCTTAATCATTGCATCTTGACCCTTTACTGGTTTGGTTTCCCAAGCAGTCGAAGCAATGCTCTTTGAAGGGATATTGCTATCAACTAATTGACTAAATTGCTCACTGGTTAAATCAGCTCCCAACTGAACATTAACTGGCGTCTTAACATCTTTAGCACCGGCACCCTTAGCATCAATGGTGAATTTGCTAGAGGTTACTGAAGTCTTATCGCCAAGAATATCCTTAACTGTATCGTTATTAGCAAAGTTGATCTTCACAGAGTTATTTTCAATTTGTTTACCTGCAACCGTGGCATTGTCAACGTTCGTACTTGGTACAGTTGTCCAGCTAACATCTGCTGGTGCAACAGTGATATTAGTTGGTGTCGTTGATAGCTGACCATTACTTAGCTTGTAGCCCTGGACAGAACTAACTGCATCTGGGGCAAGTAAGACTTGAGAATTAGCAGTCGTTTCGTGCGCTGCAATATCGGGATTAACCGTCACTACAACAGCACCGTTTTGTCCCCAAGTTACATTTTGATCAGCATTAGTAACAACAACTGGAACATTAACAGTTTGTGAAGTCGTGTCAGAATAGGTCACCTTAACAGGAAGGTTGTAAGCCCCAATCTTAACATCAGTTCCTGGCTTTAAGGTAACTTCTCCGGTAGTTGGGTTAACTGTTGCCCATGTTGGCATGTTGTCACCGGCAGTGAATTGCGTACCGGTTGGCATCGTGGCATTTTTACCATCTTTATCGGTAAATGACGGCGTAACTGTTACAGTTTGTCCTTGTTGAACATCGACATGCGAATATGAGGCATTGTATTGGTTCTCCAACTGTAAGTCTGAACCAAACTTCACGCCTGATCCATTCCACCAACTAAAATGATTAATGAAGTTATTTAGTGACTGAGAAGCTTCTCCGCCAATTACTTGACCATTATTAAATGAAACCTAACCCTTTTCATTTGGGTTGGCAGCAAGGATTACTTCATTCACCCCATCATTATTGTCATTGACCGAGTCATTCATATATTCAGAACCCGCAGTATTCCACGTATTCTTACTTGAACGGAACGCATATGCGTAGTCTCCACCCTGACTCTTATTATTTAGGTATTTAATTGCCCAAGTAGTTGGGGTAGCAGATCCTGCGGTAATCATCGTAAGCGGCGTTACATAATCAGTGTCTTCAGAGTTAATCCTAATATGACTATTGTGATTAGCATCCCCGGCAGCATCAGTATGAATTAGGTAACCAGGTTTCCCTTCAGCTGTCCGTTGAAGGTTAATTAATTTAGCATTGTTAAAGTTAATATAGTTTTGACCGCTTGTTCCCCACATTGTTAAAAGTCCAGCCCAACCGTTTGTGTATTTACTCTTACTAAGGGAATAAGCAGAAGGCAGGTAAGTGGAGTAAGCAGAATCTTGTAAGTTAACACTACCGCCATTAACTTCGAAATTATAAATATTACCTAAACCATCATTTGGTCCCATCGAAACTAGTGGTGAATCAGAATTAGTTACTCCCTCACGAACAACCGAAAGTGTAGCATTCTCGCCAATTCGGAAAGTACTGTTAGCAACACTGCCTTTTGCGTCCAGCTCAATCGGTGCTAATGCCCGGAAACCAGTCGTATCCATCTTAGTATTCACTGTCAGCTTTGAACTTGGCTGCAAGTTAATATCGCTAGCATTCATTACCGCCATCGACTTACCGGCACCTAAGTTCATTGAAACAGTAGCAGTCGGCTGTAAATTCAATACACCCACATTAGAATTATCAATGGTTTGGTCACCGGCACTAGCTGTAAAGGTAATTCCCGCAACATTTGATACCGTACTATTAATATTTAATGTTGCACCAGGATTAACAACTGCATTACCAGCAACACTAAAACTAGTAGCTTGAACGGCATTATTAGCAGTTGGCGTTACAGTAGTTGTACCATCCGCAAATACTAAATTATCAGCCGCAACCAAAGCATTGGAACCAGTCAAAGTACCGTTAATGGTGTTGTTTCCAGAGAAAGTAACATTCATAGCGCCATAGCTGCCATTTGTTCCAGTAAGGGTCGTGGTCGTTGCATCAACGTTAACGTTATGGAAGTTAATGGAACCATTCTTACTAGGGTCATTTGTATATACACAGAGCAACCCGTAGTTATTATTTTGCGCTTGAATATGGGTTAAGTTAGCAAAGGTAATATTCCAAGGTGTCGATGTATTATTTTCCGTATTAGTAGTTAGGTAAATATACCGTCCACCGAGTTTAAAGCCGTATTTACCCTGACCATCAATTGTTACAGACCGCGCAGTACCTTCAGTATTAATCGTATCGTAACCGCCTGAAGCTGTACTGCCATCGATATCGCCAGTCAAAGTGATTGTGCTAACAGAATGATCACTCAAAGCATTTAAGAAGTCTGAATAATTAGCAACGCTTTCTGTCTGTCCCGTGACTTGTGTTGTTGCTGGCATTTGCGCAAAACTTGCACCATATAATTGAGCCGCTTGTAACGCAGCACTAGACTGGCTAACGTTAGCAGTCGAAGTTTGAGAAACAGCTTTAGCAGCATTGGCAGCAACAATCTTTTCATAGGCATCGGCAACAGGTGTTTGCGGCCCGGCTTGACTAGCAGCAGAGGCACTTGCACTCGCTGGAGCAGCACTAGCAGCAGTAGATAAAACCGCACTGCCAGAATTAATCGCAGTAGCCGATTGCGGGGTCTCTGAAGTTGTTCCGTCACCCGCGCCTGAATCGGGATTTACCTGATCCGCATTAGCTGAATTACTAATTCCCATAAAAGTAAAGCCAATCAAAACCGACGCAACGCCGACAGTCAGCTTTTTAATCGCAAACCGCTGTTTTTTCGGCTCTTGCTTATAGAATTGTTCTTTTTGGTTATTCTTTGATAACATTCTAGTTCATCCCCCTAGATCGCAGAAACAATGAGTCATTTTAGTTACAATTACAGAATACGCCCATCTGTTTTAAAAATAAAATTCGTTAATAATGTTATAAATCATCATCCGTTGATATAACAGTATCCTTGATATATTATTTTTTATATAAATATGATATTCTAATCATATTTAATATAGATGATAACCATTAATCACTTATACATCAGCATTTCTAACTATTAAACAAGCAATTAATATTCATCTTTTATCAGTATATCGTTTTACATAAATATCGATAAATAAAAAGCCCGCGGCAATTTCTTGTCGCGAGCTTTTTATTGTTTAGCTTAGGTTGAAATAACTAAAGTTCTTGAGGGGGGGAATCAAACTTTAATTATTTGTCAGCGTTACGCTTCTTCCGTAAGCCACCTAGGCCAAACATACTTGCAAATGAAGCTAATCCTAAACCAACCAAGGAAGCAGCCTTATTAGTTTCATTACCAGTTTGTGGCAATGTCTTCTTAGCAGTTTGCTTGTTATTGTTAGTTGCTACATTTTGCAAATTACTGTTTACATTTCCAGTTACTGAAACGTTACTATTAGTTGTAACATTTGTGGCATTTCCACCATTAGTAGTCTGACTACCATTTCCGGTGTTCGTGTTTCCGCCATTAGTGGTTTGACCACTGTTGTTAGGAGTTGTGGCAGTAACATGAACAGTAACTGTTACTTCATAAGTTGTACCATCTGGGAAGTGAACTGCAACGACACCGGTATGGTCGCCTGGTGTTGAAACATCTGGCTTTTCTTTCCAAGTGTAAGTTGTACCATCTGGCATTTGGTCTTTGTTCTTAATTGCATCAGCTGGGTTAGGGAGTTTACCCTGGTCAGTCGTAATTTCTTGACCTTCTGGTGCTGGAACATGGACATCAACCGTAACAGTATCCTTCGAGCCGTCTGGGTAAGTTACCGTAATCGTCTCAGTATGGGTACCCGGTGTCTTAACATCTTGTGCTACCTTATCAGGATCAGTCCAAGTGTACTTAGTGCCATCAGGCAAGTCATTCTTGTTCTTGATACCTTCGGCCGGATCTGGAACCTTACCTTCTGGAGTTGTAATTGGTTGCGTTTCTGGCGTGTACTTGTCGGCATCCGTTGATGGGTTTGTTACATGGACTGTTACCGGTACTTCATCCTTTGAGCCGTCTGGATAAGTTACGACAACTGTTGCTGGCTTGTTACCTGGGGTAGTTACATCTGGTGTGTCCTTCCACGTGTACTTGGTACCGTCTGGTAAGTCACCCTTGTTCTTGATGCCGTCGGCTGGATCTGGGACAACGCCAGTCTTCGTGTTGACATCTTGACCTTCTGGTGTGTACTTATCAGCATCTGTTGATGGGTTCGTTACATGGACTGTTACCGGTACTTCGTCCTTTGAACCATCTGGATAAGTTACGACAACTACAGCTGGCTTGTTACCTGGGGTGGTTACATCTGGTGTATCTTTCCAAGTGTACTTGGTACCGTCTGGTAAGTCGCCCTTGTTCTTGATTCCTTCTGCTGGATCTGGGACAACGCCAGTCTTTGTGTTGACATCTTGGCCTTCTGGTGTGTACTTATCTGCATCTGTTGGGTTCTTAGTTACAGTTACCGTAATTGGAACTTCAACAGTTGAACCACCTGGGTAAGTTACGATAACTACAGCTGGCTTGTTACCTTCAGTAGTTACATCTGGTGTATCCTTCCAAGTGTACTTAGTGCCATCTGGTAAGTTATCCTTGTTTGCGATACCTTGATCTGCGTCTGGTACTTCACCAACTTTAGTGGTTACGTTTTGACCAGTTGGAGCTACTGGAGCGTAAGTAATATCAACAGTGACATTCTTAGTTTCTGCAGTAACTTGTTCTGGTGCGACGTTAGTTTGACTTGCAGTGTAACCCTTAACTGTTGGTGCAGTAAATTCTGCCCAACTGCCAGTTGTTGCGTTCAAGTCACCTGCCACATGCCATACAGTGTTATAGGTAGTCTCGCCAGTTACAGGATCGATGTAGCCACTATTACCATCCTTATCTTCATTAGTGAAGTGAACAGTTTGGTAGTGATTTACTGGATCTTGACCTGGTTCGTGAACAACGATAGTACGAGTTACGTACTTATTCATCTCATCATTAACACCATCTTTACCAGGTTTGTATGGTACTGGAGTTGAGGATTCTTTTACATAAGTAATATGAACAGCTGAACCATTTACTGGTTGACCATCTTTAAGAGCTGACGCTGCTGGAACTTCAGTTGCCTTTACACTGTCAACATATGAGTCGTAACCCTTAATTTGCGGAGCATTTTCAGAAGCAAATTCTGCGTTGCCACCTGCAACGAACTTGTTGTTTTCAATCTTACCAACTTGCCAGTCGCCAGTGCCAGTTACTTCACCAGTTACTAAGTCTTCAACACCGTTACGTCCGAAGTCAACATATTGAGTATCAATCTTAGTTTCAGCTTCACCTGGTTTAGTCTGGTAAATGTCACGACTTACAGTAGTGAACATATCCTTGTACTTAGGATTACTTGGATCAACACCTGGATCAGTTGGCGTGATGTTCTTAGTTGCGTGGTCAACAAGAACTACGATATTAGCAAGAGTCTTAGTCTGGATAGTTTCAGTTCCTGGGTAAGTGTAGCTAGTGGCAATCTTCCAGTTAGCTGGAACATTAGCATCAATCTTAGTCTTCAATTCAGCAGCAGTTACAGTTGCTGGAGTTTCGGAAGTAAATGTTCCTGTGATTACATCCTTAGCTGTACCAATCACATTACCATCTTTATCTTGGTAAACAATGCTTTGCTTGAAGTTTTCATCAGTTGGCGTTTCTGAACCGGACTTCTTGTAAGTTACAGTAACAATTGCACCGTTTTGTGGAGTACCATCTTTTTCAACTACTTGAGCTACTGGAACTTCAGTTGCCTTTACACCATTGACATATGAATCGTAACCGGGGATTTGTTGTACAGCTGCAGAAGCAAATTCTGCGTTGCCACTCTTAACATGCCATGGGTTCCAAGTAGTCTTACCAGTTACGGGATCTGTGTATCCTGCAACACCGTCAACATCACGAGTATATTCAACAGTCTGGGTTACTGATGGAATTGCACTTTCACCTGCTGGTACCTCGTAATTAATGGTACGAGTTACTGACATATCATCTCTTGCTGGATCATATGGAACTGGAGTTGAGTCTTGTTTTACATAAGTAATGGTATCAGTAATGTTAGCAGAATCTGGATTTACTGTTACCGGTGCTACTTCAGTGGACTTAGTACCATTTACGTAACTGTCGTAGCCCTTAACTTGAGGTACTGAGTAAGATCCAATTTCATAAGTAGTTACATTATTTACTACCTTAGATCCCTTTGGACCTTCCCATGCATTCCAAGTAGTCTTATTAGTTACTAAGTCTTTAACTCCAGTACGTTGGAATGGAACAGTAACAGTTCTAACAATAATCTTATCAGCTTCGGTCTTACCTGCTGGAATTTCGTAAATAGTTTGAGTTACTTCACGGTAAGTATCGTGATTGTTCTTATCAACCGGAACATTCTGGGTTCCGTGTTCAACCTTGTAAGTTACAGGTTGTGGATCATTTGAACCAAATGTGTATGAACTTACGATTTCTTGACCTGGAACTAATTTCCAGTTAGTTGGAACGTGACCTTCTACATCAACGTTTACTTGTTCACCAGTCTTACCAGGTACATCGTAAGCATTACCAACTTGTTGACCAGTTTGAGAATCAACATAAGTGATTACCAAAGTATGTTCGCTAGCAGTGTAACTTACATTAACAACTTCATTTTGTGATTCTGGAGTAATTTTATCTGAAGCTGGAACATATTGCTTGCCGTCAGTGGTTTCAATAGTGGCACCAGTTGCAGTAGCAGTGTAACCAGGTTTAGTTACTTCAAATCGTGGGAAGTTAGTTACTTCTTGACCATCACTGTTCTTAGCAGCTACCCAGTCAGTATAAGTTACTTGTTGACCTGCTGGTTTAGCTAAGTTAGTAATCTTAGCACGGCTGTAAATTACGTGTTGAACAACTGGAGTATCTTGTCCTTCAACATTAATTGTCCGAGTAATATCACGGTAAATATCGTGATTATCCTTGTTATCTACACCTTGATCAACCTTGATTACGTTAACTGCAACTGGAACATCAAGATAGCTTCCATCTGTAAAGTGAATACGAACTTCTGCTGGAGCTTTAGCATTAGCAGTTTCAAGACTTGGTAAAGTTTGCCATTCAACTGTAGAAATAGTTGAGTTATGTGCTGCAGTTAAATCGCTAGTATTCAAGAGTTTTGCAGCATCTCCTAAAGCAGCCTTCAAGTCAGTAGTATCGGAGTTAACACTTGGAATAGTTCCGTTAGCTTCTGCACCATAAATATAAACTGATGGGAATGGGTAAGTTGATACTGGACCATTTCCATAAATTGGCCAGTTTACGTTTGAAGTGTCAACAACAGCTGAATACTTAGGATAACCGAATTGATTATTAAGCCAGTTAGTGTATTCAATTGTCTTAGTACCACCATTAGCTTCGGATGCTAAACTTGATGGTTGACCATTACCCTTGATTTCGCCCAACGCATTATTGAACAAAGGAGTACCATCAGCAGTCCAACTAATCTTAATGTCACTAGCATTAATGCTTTGTTGAGCATTGACAGTTACACCGGCTGGATTATCACCAGTTTGAGTAAGAACATAAGCAGTCTTATCGTCGTTCAAAGTGTAAATGTATGGCTTGCTGTAGTTTTGACCACCTTGGTAATAGCTTAACTTAAAGCTTTCAATTACTGGGGCGCCAATAATATTCTTATCAGAAGTCTTGTGAGTTACAACATCATTAGCATGAAGGCTGAATACACGACCCTTATCATCGATAACTGTAATATCGCCTTGTCCGTTTACAGCTACAGGGATAGTTACAGTTTCTTTAGTACCATCTGGATAAGTTACAGTTGCAGTACCAGTAGTTGCACCTGGTTTAGTAGTATCAGGCTTAGTTACCCAAGTTGCACCTGATGGGTAGCCGTCAACTGGAGTAGTACCGCCATTGTTCAAGTTGGCAATACCTTCAGTAGCAGCTGGGTCGCCACCAACAGTAGTAGTGATTGGTTTAACTTCTGGCTTAGCGTCAACAATAACATCAACTGGAACAGTATCTTTTGAACCATCTGGATAAGTTACTACGACTACAGCTGGCTTCTTACCTGGAGTAGTTGTATCTGGAGTGGTTTTCCAAGTGTACTTAGTACCATCTGGCAAGTCAGTCTTATTCTTAATACCTTCTGGAGCTTCTGGAGTTTCGCCTACTTTAGTTGAAACATCTTGACCTTGTGGCGTATGTGTATCAGCATCAGTCACAATATCAAGTGAACTTGCAGGAATATCAACGTTCAAGTAAGTTGGGTTACCATTAGCATCTTTATCAGTAAAGGTAATCTTGATTACGCCGCCTTGACCGTTTGCATCAGGCTTAGTTGCCCAAGTAGTAGAAGCAATTTCATCGGTTGGGATGTTGTTATCTACTAATTGACTAAATTGTTCGCTAGTTAAGTCAGAACCAAGATCTACCTTAACTGGAGTAGATACATTCTTAGCACCTGCACCCTTAGCATCAATAGTAAATGGATTAGTAGTTACAGTGCCATTCTTTGAGCCTAAGATGTTCTTAGCTGCATCATTATTAGTGAAGTCAACATTAACACTGGCAGTGATTTCCTTGCCCGCTACGGTTGCAGTATCAACAGTAGTATCTGGAGTAGTAGTCCAGCTTACAGTTGATGGATCAATGGTAATTGGGGTTGCAGTAGTTGAAAGCTTACCATCTGTTAATTCGTAACCTTCTGCAGTTACAACAGCTGCTGGAGAAAGTACTTGTGAATTTTCAGTAGTTTCGTGAGCATTAAGCTTAGAAGTGTCAACAGTAGTTACAACTGCACCATTGTCACCCCAAGTAACTGTTTGACCAGCTTTAGTAACGATTACTGGAACAGTAGTTTCATCAGTACTCTTATCTGGGTAAGTTACAGTTACTGGAACATTGTAAGCACCTGGAGTTACATCAGTACCTGGTTTAACAGTTACAGTACCAGTTGATGGATCAATAGTAGCCCAGTCTGGAGTACCTTCATCAGTTGTAAACTTGGTGCCATCTGGAACTGTAGCGCTCTTGCCATCAGTACCCGTGAAGGTTGGATCATCAGTAGCAGTCTTACCTTGTTCAACATTTACTGGATTATATGATGGAGTATAAGTATCTGCCATTGGTGCAGTAATCTTCAATGGAATATTAGCAAAGTCAACAGTACCATCTGTATAAGTTACTTTAGCCCAAGCTGAAGTATCAGTAGTCTTAAGATTACCAGTTGGGTTAATTGGTGCTTCTTGACCACTCATCAATTCACTCCATTGATTTGCATCAGTAGCTGCATCGTACCAACTTACAGATTTAATAGGAGAAAGATCATTAGTTACAGTACCATCACTAGTACGTAAACCAAAAATACCATCCTTCGCAGTTAAATCATTTAAAGTTTGCTTAGTATTACCATCAATGGTCTTAACTACTGGTTGATATTGATCAGAATCAGTTGGCTTTGCAACTTCTGCCAAAGCAGTACCCATAGAAATTCTTTGTGGAGTCCACCAGTTGAAGTTGTTCAAAAGACGGTTCAAGTAAGGAGTTTCATACTTAACACCCTTAACTGGTTGACCTTGAGTAGTAACACCGTTGTTGTATTGGTAACTGTTAAGACCAGCTTGGTTTTGAGCAAGATTTACTTGACCATCTGAGTGTAAGAATTTAATCTCACCCTTCTTATTTTGACCAACTGTGTTACCGTCTTGGGTAAAACCACTAATAGCATTATTACCCAAGTTGTTTTGGGTTTGGAGATTATCAATATACCAGTAATATGATGGACTTGTACTCTTGTTAGCTTCATCCCATTGAGCAAATGGTAAATTGCCACCAGTACTTGAGATATTTACGTGGTTGTTTTGATTTTCCAAACGTAATAAAGTACCTGTTTGACCACCAGTACGTTGTAAGTTGACATACTTAGGATTGGTAATAGTAAGGTTGTTGTAACTATTAGCCTTGCCAGTACCAACACCCCACATGGTAATAATACCGATGTTAGGAGTGTTAGTGAATGAACCTGCAATAGATGATTGAGCACCATCTTGCAAATCAAGAATAGCTCCTTCGTGAACGTTCAAGTCCCACTTAGCACCATATACACTACCAGAACCAAATGAGATTAATGGTGAAGTAGACTTATTATTATCACCAGTACGCTTAATTACTAAAGTACCAGCATTATCTAATACGTTTGAATCAGCGTTAGTTACGTTTGCACCAAAACCAACACCTAATGAAATTGGAGCAAAGTGGTAACCATTGTAGTTTGTTACACCGTTAGCACCAGTACCATCGTTACTTTGCTTAGTGTTAATATTAACAACACCAGTCTTACCGATGGTTAAATTACCAGCCCAAATAGCCATTGAGTGACCATCAGCCATATTAGCGTTTAAGTTACCATCGACGTTAACAGTACCAGTAATAGCAGAATCTACCAACATACCTTTAACATCAGTAGAATTACCATTTAAGGTAACAGTAGCTCCTTGTTGAACATCGATTGCTGGAGCAGTATCGGTAGAATCTTCAATCTTAGCACGTAAGATGTTACCACCAGCATTTTGGTCGTTGTTGGTCTTAGCACTGCTTACATTAAAGACTGTGTTAGTTCCATCAGCAAAAATAATATGTGAAGCTGATACAGCACTTGAGTAATTGTAAAGTTGGTTTCCTTTAACATTAACAGCTTCAACAGTAATATTGTTCTTACCCTTGAAAGTTACTGTAGTATAAGGGTTATCGGTAATTTGTTGAGCCATTGTGGTGTTATAAAAGGCACCATTTTTAACATCAGCAGTTACATTTTCAAAGGTAACTTTGTTCTTAGCTAAAAGCTTAGTGTCAAGGTCATCCCCACCCATATAAATTGGGCTGAATGCACCACCTAATGTTGACCAGCTATTGTCATAACCGTCTGCATCAATAGTTAAGTTCTTAAAGTCAATATCCCAAGGATTACTGTCCTTTTGGTTATTAGTATTAAAGCTAAGGTAGTTAGCACCAAAGTTAATTGCGTGACCTTGTCCGTCAATGTCTAATCCACCAGAAATGTTAGAACCGGTTAAGTTCATCTTTCCGCCATTAACTACAGGCTGAGGGCGCTTAATTCCGTTAACATTAGTACCTTTATCAGCAACAGTAATGTCGCTTGTTAATTTAATAGTACCAGTATTAGCATTATTTAATGCATTAACTAAACCTTGCCAGTCACTTACTTCTTCAGTTTGAGTACCACGTAATGTTTTTTGTTGCGCTTCTTGAGTAGCAGCGGCAGGTGACACAGCAAATAGGGCCTGATTTAAATTAAAATCTACTGCCCGTTCATATTTAGCTGCTGCTGTGTTCGGATTAAAAGTTACTGTTGACTTAGCTGTGCTATCGTCTGAAGCGACTTTACTCTGTTCACTCGTTGCTTGGCTTTGCACAGTCGTTGCTGAAGGTGCGGGTGCGGCAGTTGAATCTTGTTTTGGAGTAACCGATGCCTTCAATGGAACTGCACTTGCACTAGTACTATCACCTGTTGATGATGCTTCACTAGCCGGTTGTGTGCCCTCTGTTGGTGTAGTAGTATCCGCATCAGCAGACGCACTCATCCCCATAAACGTAAATCCAATTAAAACAGAAGCAACCCCAACCGTAAGTTTCTTAATCGCGAACCGTTGTTTTTTCGGTTCTTGCTTACGGAATTGTTCCTGTCGATTATTTTTTGATAACATCTAATTACCCCTCTCAATAATAGACTATAAATAATTTTATTAGTTAACGCCATAAATTATAGGCCGTTTTTTTTTTTAAAATCGGCAAGCCTCGCGGAAAGTTATAGAATGATTGCGAGAGTAAGGAAAGCGCAAATTAAAACTTTTTTCACACATGAAATATTTATCATATGTAAAACAAATGTCTTATTATTATAATTAAACATTCAAAAGATAAGTAAATAAATCCTCCCTTTTCTTTTGGTTTCTTAAGCACAAAAATGGTCGTTAGTACCTTAAAAAGAGGGTATACACTTTCTGGTATGGATGAAAATTCCATGCCAGATTTTTTATACAAAAAAGAGGACATTTGCTGTCCCCT
>NZ_RDBR01000001.1 GCF_009663775.1 Lactobacillus sp. 0.1XD8-4 | reverse complement strand
TCTAGTTGCCTAGAAAAATATTTATTCAATTTTAAAGCAAGAACATACAGGTTCCAACTTTAAGGGTACACGTCAATCAAGGTTAACTTGGTCTCTTTTTTTATTCTTATTATTTGTAAACTCTTTCATATAAGGATAAACTTTAAATAGAAGGTATTGTTTTTGTCATAAAGGATTGAGGGTGAAGATCATCAGTAAAATACAAACAAGTCCCAAAAAGTTATCTTTTATTTCAATCTACTTTTTAGGCATTAATGGTGTTATTGGTTCCGGAGCTTTCTTGCTACCACAAGTTATTTATAAAGATATGGATTTAGCAAGTGTTCTGGTTTTGCTTTGTGCTGCTATTACAGTTAGTATGGTAGCGTTGTGTTATGCAGATCTTTCTAGTCGGTTTACGGGCTCAGGGGCTGCATGGCTATATTCGTATAATGCATTTGGTCGATTTTGGGGTTATGAACTAGGTATTTTTACATGGTTTCTCGGATGCTGTACGCTTTCGGCGGAAGTTGTTGCATTGTTAACCACTCTTAAAAGTTTTCTGCCAATTTTTAATAATCATTGGGTATATTATGCTTCGGTTTTTGGATTGATATTATTATTTTCAATTATTAATTTCTTTGGGCGTACGATTGTAAAACTTGTTGATAATTTGTCATCGGCTGCAAAGATGATTACTATTATTGTCTTTATTGCCGTGGGGGCATTTTGTATTCATTTAACTAACTTTTCGCCAGTTATTCCGCATGCGGCAATGACTGGTGCGATGCCATTAGCTAAACACTTTGGGGCCGCTTTTAGCGTTGTATTCTATATGTTTACTGGTTTCTCATTTATTCCAATTGCCGCAAAGCAGATGAATAATCCTGAGAAAAATATTCCCCGGGTTTTAATTTCAGTAATGATTAGTGTAACTATTCTTTACTCCTTAATGATGCTTGTTGCCATCGGTATTCTAGGGACAAACATGGTTAAATATAGTACACCAATTGCCAATGCCTTCTATAATGGTGTCGGTCGTTGGGGATATATTTTAGTTATTGCTGGAATGCTTATTAGTATTTTTGGGGTTGCCTTTACAGCATCTTTCAATACGCCATCTCTTATTGCGTCTTTGGCAAGTGAACATGCAATGTTGCCAAAGTGGGTTGGAAAAAAGAATTCTCATGATGCCCCATGGGTTGCGATTATCTTTACTGCTATTATTTCGTTGCTCCTCGTTACACAATCATACCTATTCTTAGTATCCTGTATTGTGCTTGCTTCATTTGTTCAATATGTCCCATCAATTTTGGCCGTAATCAAGTTTAAGCACACTGAAGAATTTCCCAACCATGGCTTTAAATTACCTGGTAAATATATTATTCCTGCTTTAGCATTATTAATTTCTTGTTACATGGTAACAAACTTTACCATTAAAACGATTGCTGTTGGTGTTGTTGTAGCAGTATTAGCTGCTGTTTCTTACTTCTTTATTAAAGAAGACGAGAAACATGAAGCTCGTCATCATGCCGAATTGGAAAAATTAAAACAAAAATAACAAATCACGAAAATATCTTTATAATAGGTACTGAGGTGATTTGATGGAAATAGTAATTAACCGTGACGGACTAAAACTTTATGGCTTGCTTGAAGGAACCACAAAGCTCAAAAATGAAACTATTGCAATCCTTATGCATGGCTTTAAGGGCAATCTAGGATATGATGATTCTAAAATTCTTTACGCCTTATCACATTATCTAAACCAACAGGGGATTCCAACGCTACGTTTTGATTTTGCCGGGTCAGGTAATAGTGATGGTAAATTTGAGGATATGACCGTTTTTAGTGAAATCCTTGATGGAATGAAAATTATTGATTATGCTCGAAATGTCATTCAAGCAAAAAAGATTTATTTAATTGGCCATTCGCAAGGTGGTGTCGTAGCCTCAATGTTGGCCGGATACTATCGCGATGTAATTACTAAGTTAGTTTTGTTGGCACCAGCTGCGACATTAAAAGATGATGCTTTGCATGGTGTTTGTCAGGGAAGCCATTATGATCCTAATCACATCCCTCCAACAGTTGATGTTAATGGCTTTACAGTTGGCGGTGACTACTTCCGAACTGCTCAGTTAATGCCGATATATGAAACGGCACAGCATTATAGTGGACCGACGCTTTTAATCCACGGTGAAAATGACCAAGTAGTTTCACCAGCCGCATCGGAAAAGTACAATGTCATTATGCCTGATAGTGAATTGCATTTAATTCCAGATGAGGGGCATATGTTTAACGGTTCCCATCGGGATGAGATTCTCCAGTTAGTTGCTAGCTTCTTAAAGAATAAGGCCTAGAAGAATTATTTAATGAAATAGCAGTCTGAGAAAAAACTTTTTTTCAGTCACTGCTATTTTGTTATCTATGGTATAATTTAGCGTCAGATTGAATGAGAAAACTTAATAAAGGAGCGAGTGATTAACGATGAACTCAATTAAAGCAGCGTGTAAAACCTACTTGGTAATTGGGTCGCTGATTTTTGGAATGTTATTTGGGGCTGGGAATTTAATCTTTCCCGTGCATTTAGGCCAATTGGCAGGAAGGCAATGGCTTTTAGCAACAGGTGGCTTCCTCTTATCTGGAGTTTTTTTGCCATTATTTGCATTATTAGCTATTAGTATCACACACGCTAATGGTCTATATGAGTTAGCATTACCAAATGGGAAAAAGTTTGCCCTGATTTTCTTAGTCTTAGTACAAATTATTATTGGACCGCTATGTGCAACGCCACGAACGGCAACCGTTCCTTATACCATCGGAATAGCGCCTTATTTAAGTCAGGGGCTGCAAGGATGGGGGTTGTTAGCGTATACGGGTGCTTTTTTTCTGATCGTATATTTTTTTGCGGTACGAGAAGGAAAAATTACTGAGATTATTGGAAAAATCTTAAATCCGATATTCTTAGTTATGCTCTTTGCAATTTTTCTATTAGCCTTTATCCATCCGATGGGAAGCACGACTACGCCGCAACCGACGAACGATTACGTTGCGCATGCCTTTAGTAATGGCTTTATTCAAGGCTATAATACGGTTGACGCCCTGGCAGCCCTTGTTTTTGGGGTAACAATTATTACAGCTGTACGGCAATTGGGTTTTAAGAGCCAGCAATCTGTCTCGCTTGCAACGACAAAGGGCGGGTTAATTGGAATCCTTGGAATTGGGGTTCTCTATATTGGATTAATTTATTTAGGAACCACTAGTCGGCATCAATTTACGATTGCAGCTAACGGGGGGACGACCCTTAACCAAATAGCGCATTATTATATGGGGAACTTTGGGAATGTACTGCTTTTAACGCTAGCAACGATTACTTGTATGACGACGGCAATGGGGTTAGTCGTAGCATTTGCTCAAGATTTTCATTACCGTTTCCCGCAAATATCTTATAAGGCCTTTTTACGAGGGAATTGTTTACTATCTTTCTTGGTTGCTAATATGGGATTAGATCGGATTGTTGCATGGTCTAAACCTATCTTGATGTTTTTATACCCATTGGCGATTGTGTTGATTTTATTGGGAATATTTTCACCCCTATTTAAAGGCGCGACTTTAATTTATCGAATCACAACGGGGATAACAATGATTCCGGCCTTTTTCGACATGGTAAATGCATTTCCGCCTGTCCTTCGTAACACAACTGTTAGTACATCATTAATTCGGTTTGCGGACCGATATTTCCCACTGTATCAACTAGGGTTTAGCTGGCTTGTCTTTACAACTGTTGGACTAATTATCAGCGTTTGTATTTGGTACCCGTTACACCGCAGTCGTGTATAATATTAGTGATGAATGAAATGAGGTGGGAATATGCAACGACAATATTTAAGTATCGATATTGGAGGGACAGAGATAAAGAGTGCGTTAATTGATCACTCTGGTAATATCTTTAAGAAAAAGCATATGCCGACCCCGCGGCAAAAAGAAGAATTTTTGGGAGCATTATTTCGAGTAATAAATGAAGTAGTGAATAAAATTACTGCAGTTTGTATTAGTGTTCCAGGAATCGTTAATCCTGCAGTTGGTAATGTTGAATTTACTGGTGCACTTGGTTTTATGGGACACGTTAACCTTGCTGCTTATATAGAGAGTCGCGTTCATTGTCCTGTCTATGTAGGCAATGACGCTAATTGTGCGACCCTTGCTGAGATGTGGTTGGGTAACCTTGATGGCATCCATAATGGGGCTGTGATTACTTTAGGTACCTCCATTGGTGGGGGAATCGTAATTAACGACCACTTGATTCATGGTCCGCATTTTCAAGCGGGTGAACTCAGTGCGATGATAATTGACCATGATGCGCCTAAACTTCATTATTCCACGATGGGTGCAACAACTTCGGCGGTAAAGATGATCGAAACGATTGCTGATACGTGTGACCTAACAAAGAGGACAGATGGACGACGTGTTTTTGAAGAAATAAACCGTCATAATCCAGTCGCATGGTCGCTCTTTGAAAGTTTTTGTCACCGCATTGCTGTTTTGATTTTAAATGTGCAAACAGTTGTTGATTTAGAACGGGTTCTTATTGGCGGAGGAATTAGTGCTCAACCGATTTTAGTTGAGGAAATCAAGCACCAGTTTAGTCTTTTGCAAGAAGGAGACTACCGCCTTCATGATGATGTCACGATGCCAGAGATTATGGCTGCCAAGTTTGGCAATGAAGCAAACTTACTTGGTGCATTATATGGACTATTATTAACAATTGAATAATAAAAAATCGCAGTTCTAATGGGAAGTTAAACCACGAGAATTGCGATTTTATTTTCTATACGGAAAATGTGCCATTGAGGGAACTTCATCCCATGGCACGGGGAAGCCTGCTCCATGAGCACAAAATACTGAATCCGGCGTATTATCTAAATCAGCTACTGGGTCGTAGTTAGCATTAGTAATAATTTCCGCAGCATTGTGACACGGTTGGTAACCATCAACAACTAGGTCGAGCTGGCCTTGACCATGACTATATGCTCGTACTTCTGCTGCATAGTCTCTCATTGAAGCAACAGGAGTCTTACCAGTAATCACTGCCATTTGGTTACTATTAGGCTCACTAAGCTTAAATGTCCCATGCATTTGCTGAATATCATTGATTGCTCGGCCGACTTGCTCGTTTGGAATAGCAAGGCGGAATGAATACCATGGCTCAAGTAATTGACAACGGCCTCGTTGCTTTAACTCCATTAGCCCCTGACGGACAGCGCGCCAGCTAGCTTGGCGAAAGTCACCGCCTTCTGTATGTTTGATATGGCCGCGGCCGCCAATAAGAGTAATCGTTATATCAGTTAGTGGTGCTCCTATCAAGACCCCGCGATGATCTTTGGCTTGGAGGCTTGTTAAAATTTGGTGCTGCCAATTACGGTCAAGAATATCAAGACTACAGTCGCTAGTGACTGTAATTCCTGTTCCGCGTTTGCCTGGCTCTAATAATAAATGTGCTTCAGCATAATGACGAAGGGGTTCAAAGTGACCAACTCCTTCAATTGAATCAGTAATTGTTTCTTGATATAAGACGGTACCCTCATTAAAACTAACTTGTAGATTATAGTGTTCTTTAAGTATTTGCTGCAGAATTTGCAGTCGAACTTCTCCCATTATTTGAACATGGATCTCCTTGATATGCGGATGCCAGGATACTTGCAACTGGGGATCTTCGTCTTCGAGCTCTTTTAAGGCTTTAAGGCAAGCATGAAGATCAGCATCAGCAACCTTAACTGCATAATTTAAGACCGGTTTAATTAGTGGGGCAGGCAGGTCTGCGCATGAACCTAGGCCTTGCCCTGGATAGGTAGTGGTAAGGCCGGTAACAGCACCTACTTGTCCGGCAGGGAGCGCTTGACAGGTTATGAATTTAGCTCCATTGTATATACGAATTTGGTTTACCTTTTCATCATTTAACAAGACGGTTTTCGCTGCTAGCGTACCTCCCGTTGTCCGGATCCAACTGAGCCGGTTTCCTTTGTCATCATGGGAAATCTTAAATACACGGGCAGCAAATTCAGAAGAGAATTGCGAAACAGTGCACCACTTTGCAAGACCTGTGAGCAAGTTATTGATCCCGCTTAGTTTAAGAGCTGCTCCTGTAAAGCAGGGAAACACTTTTCGTTGCTTAATCAGGAGTTGAATCGTTTGCTCATCAACTTTACCGGTGTTGAGGTAATTCTCAAGGACAGAGTCGTCTTGCATTGCAATATTTTCTAGCGTTTCGGCAGATAAGTGATCAGCGAATTCAAGGTAACCAGTCGAAAACTCAGCTTGTAGTTGATTAATAACCGCAGATGGATCAGCCCCGACAACATCACTTTTATTAATGAAGATAAAGGTCGGAACAGCGTATCGTTTAAGCAGCCGCCATAGTGTTCGTGTATATCCCTGAATCCCATCAGTTGCAGAAACAACTAAAATAGCATAATCAAGGACTGGCAGGACTTGCTCTGTTTGACTAGCAAAATCAACGTGTCCCGGGGTATCTAAAAGCGTTAGTGTGAGATCGTTATAAACTAGTTTTGCTTGATGAGTAAAAATAGTAATCCCGCGTTGCTTCTCTAAGGCATTGGGGTCAAGAAAAGCATCGCCATTATCAACCCGGCCTAATTTACGAATGGCCCCTGTTTGATACATTAGCGCTTCAGTGAGGGTTGTCTTTCCAGCATCAACGTGGGCAACAATTCCAGTTACGATTTGTTTCACCACTGTCACCTATTTAACATGGTCATTTTTACGAACGACAAGTACGTCACAATGTGCCATCCGACTGACATAATGAGTAACAGAACCAAGGACAAATCGTTCGAGGCCGGAAACGCCGGTCGCACCAAGTACAATTAAGTCGGTATTATGGTCAGATGGGAATTCGTGTGCAATTACTCGTTTGGGATTGCCGAAACGAATGTGAACATTGACATCTTTAACCCCGGCATCAACTGCACGCTGCTTAAGATCGTCTAACCGTTCTTTTGTAGTTTTAACAATATTATAAGTTTCCTCATTACTTAAGGCTGCATTACTATAGCCATCGGTTAATTGGGTGACTTGTACAATCCGTAGAATATCTAAACTAGCATGATTGCGTAATGCCGAATCAACTGCACTCTCTAGAACGTTACTTGTAACTTTTGAACCGTCAACGGCAACTAGAATATGTTGGTATTGGTATTTTTCTGTCATAATACGACACCTCCGAAAGTTTATACCTTTATTATAAAATGTTTTTATCGCAAAAAGCTGTAAAAAAGAAAGTATTTTCTACTTTATCAATAAAATATTGCAAACGCTTTCCAAAAGACGTAAACTACATTTGGATGAATAAATGACAAAATATTAATTTTAGTCTATTATTGTTGATGTTTTCACAAGAGAGGTGCTGTAATATGCGTTTTGTTTCAATGACTTCCCATAATATTGGGATGAACTTAGCAACCGAACAATATTTGATGAACAATAAAGATTTTGGCAATGAGCCGCTAGTCCTATTCTATTATGAAGAACCATGCATTATTGTTGGACGGAATCAAAATACACTCGAAGAAATCAACCATGATTACGTTAAAGAACATAATATTCGGGTAACCCGTCGTTTATCAGGTGGCGGAGCTGTTTATCAGGATTTGGGAAACTTGTGCTTTAGTTTTGTAGTGCCGAGCGATAGTGAAGAGTTTGGCGACTTCAAATCATTTACCCAGCCAATCGTGGACGTTTTACACCAAATGGGAGCCACGACTGCCGAAGTTAGTGGCCGGAACGATATTTTAGTAGACGGAAAGAAATTCTCGGGGAATGCAATGTACTCGCGGAATGGTAAGACATTCTCCCATGGAACTCTGATGCTTGATGTCGATCTCAGTGTTGTAGCAGATGCTCTTCACGTAGCTAAGGATAAGATCGCTTCTAAGGGAATTAAGTCAGTACGTTCAAGAGTTACTAACCTTCGTCCATATTTAGATGAAAAATATCAAGATATTGATGTTCCAACTTTCCGTGATGAGTTAATCAAAGGTCTTTTTCATGTTGATAATTTAGATAAAATTAAAGATAAGGAATATATCGTCACCCCAGAAGATCAAAAGGAAATCGACAAAATTTACGAACAGTACTATAACAACTGGGACTGGGTTTACGGTAAGTCCCCAGAGTTTACGATTAAGCGTCGTAAGCACTTTGAGATGGGAACAATCGATGCGCGGTTTGACGTTAAAGATGGAATTATTAAGAATGTAAAGTTTTATGGTGACTTTTTCGGCCCGCAAGATATCAATGGATTAGCCCAACAGTTGCAAGGTGTAAAATATGACCATGATGCTATTGAAGAGGTCCTTAAAGAAGTTGGTACACAACAATATATAACCGGGATTCCAACTGCAGAAATAGCTGACTTATTAGCATAATTGAGCTTTTAAACGGAATTTAGTAGAATTAGGAGTGTGATTAATGTCACATTCCTTTTTAATTAATGAATGTGATAAGGCGCTGTTAGAGCGAATAAATAGGAAAGTTGGCACATTTAATGAAAAATAGGGAAAAAGTTGTTATTGTAACGTCAGTAGCAGCAGTAATAGCATTAATTTTAGATGCGGTTATGTTCGTTCAACATGGACAAAGTTTAACTTCACCGATGGTTTGGCCACGGTTAGTGTTCTTTATTATTTTGGCAGCAGCAGTTAGCGGATTAGCTTTCTTAAAGATGCGGTTTTGTGGCTATGCTACGGTCTTAGTAAACTTATACTATGCAATTGCTAGTTTCGCCGCGTTCCAAATGGTTAGCCCACGGATGAGTGCTTACGGATTGTTTATTCAAGCATTTAGTATTGTGGGGATTTTAGTTGGAGCAGCCGGTGTTTATTACGGGGCCAAGCAGCGAGCTGATTATACTAAAGATAAAATTGAAAAAATGAAGGAGCAATTGAAAAAATGAAAATGTCAGTAGCCGATTATTTGTCGCAATTGACGAGCGATCAGGTTGTGACGGAAGAAGTCGAGAAAACAGCTGCACAAGCACAGCAAAAGACGGTTTTAACAACTGCAATAAAATTTATGATTGAACAGTTGGATACTGGTCACCTTGGTCAATATAAGATGACAATTAAAATGAAGAAAGGCGATCCGGTTAACTTTCAATTAGAAACAAACTTAATTAATGTACCAATGGCAGAAGCGGAGCGACTTGATAGTAAATTGCTAGACAGTGAACTGGAATACCCGGTAAATCTCTATCTGGTAATGGAGAGCGAGGACATTAATAAGTCTGGACTACGCATTGATGAATTGGCAAATGAAACTGATCAGGGTGGTAAAGTGACTGAATTAGTTACTAAGGCCCAAGAATGGATGGCCGAACACCTTGCAGATATTGTCGAAGCACGTGCATAATATTTGCATTAAATGGGTTGGTATGATAAATTATAATTTGCGATGAGTCGAGAGGTCTGGTAGCGACCCAAAGAGCTATCATTGACATTTTGACAGTGGAGCACATTAACTCACCGGATTGTGAGGTGCTCGGTTAGTTGCGAAGTGGACATCGTAACTAACCTGAGATAGTATCAATACACCAAAAGAGCGTTATGACATTTAGTGTGTCGTAGCGCTCTTTTTTTACTTCTTTAATTTGTAATAAATTAAAATGATGAATGGAGAGACGGTGATAATCAAGGTTACACTGAACATGATTAAATGATTGCCGCTAAAGTGATTTATATTTGCGTAGATATAGTAACAAGGAAAGAATTTTTGAATGGTGGTAAATAATTTCGTAAAGCCGTTAGTTAGAGAGAAAGAATTCCAAGGAATTATGAAAAGCATAAGGATAAACATGATTGGTGTTCCCCCTGCATCAACAGTCGGCGTGTCAAAGATTATGCCAATGGTAAAGCCGATGATGCTTAAATAAATACCAAGAATATTAATAAGGAGGATACTGACCAAATTAACTGCCGTAAATGTAATAGTGCGAAGAATTACGGCAAGAAAGATAATAATTGCAGTAATTAAAAAATTGACAATTAGTTGGGTGATTAACTGGGTGAACATATAGCGCCAAATTGAATAGTGGCTGATATGAGTTTGTAGAAGGTAGAATTGTTTACCGCTACTAATTCTTTTGCTAAAAGTAACGATAGAATTGCCAAGGATACCCATTAGAAGAGCAAGTAATAATACGCCAATTTGATATTTCTCATCATGTGGAACTACTGGAGCAATAACCTTAATCATAAAGAGATACCAAATACCCGGTAATAAAATCGTGAATAATATAAATCGACGGTTACGTAAAACTTGTTTTAGTTGGATTGTTGTAATACTCATATGAAAAACTCCTATTAGTTGACTTGCCGATACCATTGTTCAATGGTTTGATTATGCTGATGAATCTCTTTGACAGATATATCATGCCTTATTTGGCCGTCTTTAAGCAGTAATACGCGGGAGAAAAACTTATCAATTTGATTAAAATCGTGGGTGATAACCATGATGCTTCCTGTGACTTGGTCAATGAATTGCCAAAAGTAATCAATTGATTCTAGATCCATCCCGACTGTTGGTTCGTCTAAAATTAACAGTTTTGATTGGCGAAGGGTACTGATAATTAGGGAAAGACGTCGCTTTTGTCCACCGGAGAGTTTTGCAACCAAAGTGTTTTGCTGAGCTTTGAGGTTAAAACGTTCAAGGAGACGGTTGATTCTTTCTGGATTATGAACCTTATTGATTCGAGCTGCCAAAGCAACTTGCTCTTTGACTTTTAGCGCAGGAATTAATAAGTCATTTTGGGGCATAATATTAAGAAAATCCTTCTTATTGATTTGCCACTCAATAGTGCCGCTAGTTGGTGTAAGAGCATTTTCGATAATCCTGACTAAGGTCGTTTTACCGGCACCGTTACTACCGAGTAGTGCAATTCGTTCATTATTAAAGATACTAAGGCTGACGTCTTTAAGGACAGGAGTATTAAAATTCATTGCGACATGTTTGAGTTGTAAAATAAGGTTATTGTGGTTAGGAATTCCTAAAATTAGGTAATCTAAAGACACTTTAAAAATCCGTGCTAATAAAATAAGTTTATCGATGCTAGGATCGGCATCACCGTTTTCCCATTTGGAAACCGCTTGACGGGAAACATAAAGTCGCCTAGCTAACTCTGTCTGCGATAATTGTTTTTCAGTACGTAGTTTGAGTAATTGTTGGGGAAATGTGTCTTGCATCGTAAGGCTCCTTTGTAAAAATCTATATTTAGAATTTTATTGCTGATATTAAAAAGGTCAATAGAATGCCTAGCAAATAGTGGATGCTCAACTTGCTACTGTTAGTTGCGGTGATATTTCCCGGGAAATAGGGTGTGATATCCTGTAAAGCAAACAAAAAGGGCTCAAGTGTCCGGCCTTTTCGAACGCTAGAGCTCTTGATGTACTGTGCTATAGAGTATTCAACTATATAAGGGTCTCATATCACAGTTCCTTGATATTTTAATAGTTGCGCATACCGGTATATCGGCGGCTAAGAATAATTACAAGCACGGTGGCCAAGAGTCCGTAAAGAGCACCAACATATCCTAAATTACTCATTGCCGTAAAGGTAACAGCTTGCGAAGCAGTGAATGAACCTAAAGAAATACCAATATTGGCAAAAATGGAATTTAATGAGGAAGCAAGATCAAGTGATTGCGGATACTGCTTTTCAGCAATGTCAAGGAACATTAACTGGGTAGACGAACCATAACAAGAAAATGCCACACAAAGAACGGCGACAATGATAATTGCACCCCACTTGAATGGAAGGGCAGGGCCGAAGATAAGAAATAAAACAGTCATGGCTGCATAGATTCCGCTAAGCCGATGGATGCCACCGCGATCAGCAAGATAGCCACCGAATTTATTACCAATGATGAAGAAAATCCCCATTCCAAATAAGAGCCAGTTCAGCCAAGTATTGTCAAAGCCCATCTCGTTAGTAATCAATGGACGAATATAAGTGTAGACCGTATAATCAGCCGCACAGACGGCAACAATAAAGCAGACACCAAGAATAATCCGAGAGTCCTTAAAGAGGACAAATTGTTTACTAAGGGTGCTCTTGAATTGTGGCGTATCTCGGGGAACTAGCCAAATTAAGGCAATAAAGACGATAATTGTAATAACTGAAATCATCCAAAAACTATCATGCCAAGACAGAGTGGTGCTAATAACGGTGCCGATTGGAATTCCAATAACCGAAGCAATACTAAAACCAGCAAAGACCCACGAAACTAGACTAGCTCGTTTTTCGCGTGGAGCAACATAGCTGGCCATTACTAAAACCATTGAAATAATTGCTCCGGCAACACTAGCGGTTAAAATTCGTGATAATAGCATTGAAATAAAATCAGATGCCATTGCGGTCCAAGTGTTGCCAATAAAGAAAATAACCATAAGAACTAATAAGACATGATGACGACGCCAGCGACTTGCCATGGAAGTAATAAGTGGTGTGAAAATTGCATAGACTAAAGCAAACACAGTAACAAGCAATCCTAATCGTCCTAATGAATCATGATAATCATGAGCAACGTCTGGTAAAACGCCGACAATCATATATTCATTACATCCGAGCATAAAGGCAACAAATACAAAAAGAATTGCCTGCAAACGATACTTCATAAAAGACAAAACCTCCTTAATTATGTAAAAAAAATCAAACTCATCATATTGTAATCAATTTGGTTCTCGATTGCTAGTAGTAAAACAGCAGAACATTTAACTTGATTAAAACGCTTACTTTGACGAGAATGTAAATGATAATGCTTTTTAGTGAGAGGTGACAAGGAGAATGCTTAATAGTGTTAATGAAATTTTTCATACGTTTGGGGCAAGTGTCGTAGTTCCAATAATTATTTTTGTGATTGCTCTATTACTGCGGGTAAAACCGCGAACAGCAATGATGAGCGCATTTTATGCTGGAGTTGGTCTTACCGGATTTACGTGGATTATCTCTGAGTTTACGCCAGTTATTACTAAAGTTGTCCGTCAAATGGTCAATAATACTGGAATCAAATTACCAGTTGTTGATATTGGGTGGGAAGCGGGCTCATTGGCCGCTTTTGGCTCGACGGTGGGGTTAACCTTTTTTGTTTTTGGTTTGTTAGTTGAGCTGGTGCTTTTTATTTTGGGGATAACTAAAATCTTTCTCCCTTCTAACATTTGGAATAATTTTGGCTATATGATTTGGGGAACATTAGCATTTTATGCTACTCATAATTATTGGTTATCATTAGGCCTTGAATTTTTTATGTTGCTTTATTCCTTGATATTAGCTGAAATTCAGGCTGATCGTTGGTCTAACTACTACGGAATTGAGAATACAACTGTTGATGCTCTTCATAATATTGAGCAAGTTGTGCCTGCTATCTTACTTGATCCGCTCTGGAACTTACTCGGATTTAATAAGGTTAAAATGACGCCGAAAGATTTTAAGAAGAAACTCGGTGTTTTTGGCGAACCGATTACAATGGGGATGATCTTAGGGCTGATTTTGGGAATTCTCGGTAATTTATCGTCATTAGGGACAATGCGTGCTTGGGGCCAGATTACAAAAGTAGCGGTGCAATTAGCAGCCGTTATGGCGATTTTCCCGTTGATTACCAAGGTCTTTGCACAGGCATTTACGCCGTTATCCGCAGCAATTGATGAGCAGCAAAAGAAAAAGACGCATGCTAAACAAGATAATCGTTATGATAAAAAACGGTGGTTCTTAGCAGTCGATGATGGTGTTGGTTATGGGGAATCTGCAACGTTGATTTCGGGGATTATTCTTATTCCGATTATGGTTTTAATGGCATTTATTTTGCCAGGAAATAAAACATTACCGGTTGTTGATTTGATTGCAATCCCGTATATGGTTGAATCAATCGTTGCAATTACCCGTGGAAATATTCTTAAGGTTGTTGCTACAGGTGTCGTGTGGTTTAGTCTCGGATTATACGCTGCTAGTTGGCTAGGGCCAATTTATACTGGAGCAGTGGCTCATTATGGTGTTGCAATTCCAACCGGTGTCGTAATGGTGACTAGTTTTAACTTAGTTGCCCGACCGCTAAATGCCCTCGTATTTGCTGCTTTCATTTCCGAAAATCCGCTGTGGATTACATTAGCGATTATTATTTATCTCGTGCTATTATTTGGATTACGCAAGTATCGTCCACAAATTTGGCAGTACCTCAATAAGATGGCGGCGAAGAATGCGTAGGAGAAGTGCTATAATATAACTTATAAAAAATAAGGAAGGCGCATTGTTATGAAAGCATTAGTTGTAGATACACCGACAGATAGTTCAATTGAGCAGTTAAAAATCAGTGATGTTCCAGTTCCGCAGCCAAACGATGATGAAGTGCTAGTTAAGGTTCATGCGGCAGGACTTAATCCGGTAGATTATAAGATCGTTGAAAGCGGTGTGGATGCGTGGACCTATCCTCATACTTTAGGATTAGATGTTGCTGGCGAAATTGTTAGTCTTGGTAAGAATGTAACTAAGTGGCAGGTGGGAGACCGGGTCTCCGGACATAGTGATTTAACAAAAAATGGCTGTTTTGCTGAGTATGTTGCGGTCCCAACATATGAGCTTGCAGAAATTCCTGCAACAGTTACATACACAACGGCCGCCAGCTTTCTTTGTGGTGCATTGACAGCATACCAAGCGGTTGAACGCAAGGCTAATTTTGCTACTGTACGAACTGTACTTATTCATGCAGGTGCTGGCGGTGTTGGAAGCATCGCAATTCAATTAGCTAAAAGACATGGCTGTAAGGTTTTTACGACCGTCTCCTCTAGTAAAAGGAAATATGTTGAACAATTAGCGCCTGATGTGATTATTGATTATCAAACAGAAAATGTTACTCAACGATTGAAGGAATTAACCAATGGCTTAGGTGTTGACTTAATTATTGATACAGTTGGTAAACGTGAGGCGGAAAAAGATTTGCAACGCTTGGCTTATAATGGCCGTTTAGTGACAATTGTAGATGTGCCATCAATTACTGACATGCCGATGTTTGCTCAAGGATTAGGAATGGATGTAGTCAATCTTGGTGGCGCGCACCTAAGCGGCAACCAATATCAACAAATGGACTTAGGACGGATGAATGCGGAAATGCTTCAGCTTGTTGCTAATGGTGAAGTTAAGGCTTTAGGGATTGATGTGTTGCCATTTGAGCAAATTATTGAAGGGTTAAAGATGGTAAGGAATCATCAAGTTATTGGTAAAGTTGTCGTAAAAATGGATTGAAAGTATTGGTTATTTTTCTCAGTTAAATTAGCTTAAAAAGGTATTTAAGAGGTAATTAAAAGGCTATATAATGATATAAGAAGAAATTTAATTTGTTGAAAAGGATGGTATCTATGACACGAAAAGAAGAAGCTTATAACTTTATAAGAAAAGAAATTGTGCAAAATAGATTACATCCTAATGAAGTTATATCTGAGAATCAAATAACTGATCAATTAAATATGAGTAGAACTCCAGTTAGAGAGGCAATGAAACAGTTAGTGGCTGATGGATTAGTTGAAATGCGTGGACGAGAGAATGTAGTGACGCCTTTGACAGCTAGTGATGTTCAAGAAGTTTATGAGTTACGAAGTTTACTAGAGACGTATGCATTAAAAAAGACCATTAATTTAATTCCAGAATTTAAACTAAATGAAATAGAAAAGGAATTTGAGGAGGCATACCAACATAAAAATTGGGATGATTACCTTGAAGTTGATACAGAATTCCATGGATTGATCACGCACATTGCAGGATATGGGCGCTTAAAACAATTTTTGAAAATTTTGAAGGCGCAAACTGCGCGTACACGTCATGTTAGTTCATACAATCCACATCGAATGGGCCATTCCATTGAAGAACATAAAGAAATTATAAATTGGATTCGTAAACGAAATTTAGATGAGGCAGAAAAAGCTTTAGCATATCATTTACAAAAAGTATATGATTCAGTTAAATCATATCTAAATTATTTGAATGAATAGAGGCATATGTAAAAAGTATGCTTCTTTTTTTTGTGAAATTTTAAATGTGAAAATTGTTACATAGGTATTTGCGCATATTCGATTGTGAATAATTGAATTAATTTATATAAAACTATTGAATTTTGCTTGTATGCTAGTAATATACTATTTGTATACAAGCTTTAAACATCTATAAAATAATTATTTTATTAGTTGTAATACCATTTTTTTTGAAATTGTTATTCTTTTAATAAGAAGGGGTTTATTTATGAATATTGGTAATGCAATTGTAAATACATTCACTAACCAAGGTATTGTTAGTGCTATTACTTCAACTATTTTTATTATTCTCTTAGGTTTTTATTTACGGAAAAAGGGTACTTTTGGTCCTAACTTTGGAAAAGTTTTAACTAAAGTAGTTTTAGCCGTAGCTATTGCTGCATTGTCGTTTAATTCTTTTATGCAGCCAATTGATGATGAATCTATGCACCAAGGTTTAGGAATTCTTTTATGGGGATTCATTATTTACATCATTTTAATTTTTGTTTCGCCATTGCTTTATAGTCGAAAAGACATGGATAAACGTGAAGTAATGGGGATTTTGACTACCTTTGGTTCTACAACCTTTTTCGGTATTCCAATTGTAGGAGCTATCTATGGTCCGAAAGGTGTTTTGTATAGTTCAATTTTTAATATTGGTTATCGTATTTTCCTTTATTCATACGCATATATTAAAATGTCTGGATTAAAGATGGAAAAAGATAACATCAAGAAAATGTTTCTTAACCCAATTGTTATAGCAACCCTTGTTGGTTTTATATTGTGGATTATTCAAGGTGTTATGCCGCAAGTTACTGTTCCGTTAATGAAAAATGGAGTTGCTGCCGGCGGAATGACAACAGTTGCCTTTTATCGGATTGATCAAACAGCAATTTGGTTATGGAAGCCATTGAATTACTTAGCTTCACTTGCTTCTCCATTGGCATGGTTAGCTATTGGATGTACTTTGGGATCAATTTCACTAAAAGACGCAGTATCAAACAAGATTGCTTGGTACTACTCATTTAATAAGGTTATTCTAGTTCCTCTATTAAATCTAATTTTATTATTAATTTTAGACGTTACTCATATTATGCCAATGAACTACGTGGCAATTGCAACCGTTGTTATTATGATGGCAACACCAACTGCCACAGTAGTAGCTGCTTACGCTATAAGCTATGATCGAGAAGCGCTTCTAACTTCTAACGCTTCGCTGTTATCAACAGTTTCTGCCGTTGTTATGATGCCTATTTGGATCGCTATTTTAGGAATCTTGAACTCAGCTGGGATTTTTCATTAAAAATTAGAAGGGAAGACTTATAATGAAAATTGCATGTTATGGAGTCCGTCCAATTGAAGAACCATATTTCCATAAATTAAATAAATACGACTATGAATTGAAATTAATTCCAGCATTTTTAAATGAGCAAAATGGAAATGAGGCAAAAGGATGCGATGCAGTATTAGTACGCGGGAATTGCCTTGCAAATGCCAAAAATCTAGAATTATTTGCAAATTATGGAATTAAATATGTTTTTACCCGGACTGTGGGATTTAATCATATTGATTTAGAAGCAGCAGAAAAGTTAGGAATTCAAGTTGCACGTGTTCCAAACTACTCGCCGTATGCAGTCGCAGAATTAGCAATGACGTTAGGTATGCAATTATTTAGGCATACTACTATTGCAATCAATGATAGTGTGCATGGTAATTTTAAGGTTGTTCCTACATTGTTTAGTAAAGAAATTCATAGCTCAACGGTTGGAATAATTGGAGTAGGGAAGATTGGAATAGCTGAAGCTAAATTATATAAAGGCATGGGGGCAAGAGTTCTTTCGTATGATAGGCATCCATCAGCTGAAGCTCAACAAATTACTGAATGTGTTGAATTGGATACCTTATTAGCTGAAAGTGACATTGTTTCTATCCATGTTCCATATTTCCCAGGTGTTAACGAAAATATGATCAATAAGGAAACATTTAAGAAAATGAAATCCACAGCTATTTTCGTTAATACTGCAAGAGGAGAAATAATAAATACAAGTGAATTAGTAAGTGCTCTTGAAACTAATGAAATTGGTGGCTATGCGGCTGATGTTTTCATTGACGAGACTAAGATAATGAATCATAATTTTAATTCTCTTGATGATATTCCAAATAAAGATGTGAGAGCTTTAGCAGGATTATATCCTAAAGTATTATTAACTCCGCACATGGGATCTTTTACAGAACCTGCCTTAGAAGATATGATTTCAATTAGTTTTGAAAACTTTGCTGAGACTTTACGTACGGGTACTAATAAAAATGTTATTAAAGTAAACTAGTATAATAAAAAAGGATTCTAAATTAAAGAATCCTTTTTTATTATGGGAAATAATTATTTCGCTAAATAAATTTGTTCATCAATCAAATCAAATGAATGTAGATTGGCATTAACCTTTTTTAGGGCATCATCTTGACTAAGATGTGCTTCTTGCCAAAACTTCTTTGAATTAGTGGCGCCATCTTTTTCGCCAATTACTAACAATTGCACATTAGGGTAATTTTCACGCAATAATTGAAGTACTTCCCAATCTGTATTTCCTTTATCAGGAGCCCATGACATAATTACGTACTTCACCTTATTGCCATATTTTTTGATGGCGGTTAAGGCATCTAATTTTTCAATCGTAGTAACAGGATGTTTGCCAGTTTCGTTTTCGTTAACCCATTCTTGACTATCGGTGGTATAAATTTCTTGAGAGGCGTTATTATTACGGAGCCCCTTTGAAATATAACCATTACCAGCCATAATTTCAAGAATTGGTGCGCTAGCAAGATAGTCAGATAACGCTTTGGCAAAAGGAGCATTAACGTATGACCACATTCCGTACGTGTCTTCGAGATAATCACGGAAATTGCGTAATGACTGATCGAGCTTAGGTAATGCGTCATTATATTTATTCCATAATTTATCTCCGCGCGGGTCGCCTGGTGGGAATTCGGCATTAACTTGTTTAAAAATAGTATCTTGGATGTTATCTGGTAGCAATAAGTGAGGAAGAGGTTGCGGCAAAAGACTGTTTTTTAATAAACGATCACTTTCCAGTACATTATTAATCAGATATTTTATTGGGGGAAAACTATCGAAGAGTTCTCGATATTGGTTTAATTCTTGAATGTAGGCGGGCTCATTTACCGCTTGATGGGCCTTTTTAACCCTTTTTTTGAGTTGTTTTAACTTTTTCGGATTCATTCTGAACTCCTTATTTCAATTTTAAATTTAATTGTTCTTGCTTCCCATAGAAAGTATCAGTATCACGACGGTTATGGCGTCCTTTTAGGTAGCCGTCAATTAATTGAAAAATTTCGTAGCGGTCATCGCTAGAAAGGACGGTTTGATTAAACGATAGGTTTTTACTTGAAAAGAATAATTTTGCAAGGTCAAAATCATCGCGGTCCGTTTTTCCCGTCAAGTAATCGAGACTAACATCAAAGAATTCTGCTAGTTTCCGTGCTTCAACGTATGATGGGGTTCGAATGCCGCGTTCCCAGTTTCCGATTTGTGAAGCAGTATTTGGTTTTTCATTTGGGCCGAGATTTTCATTGAGGTGTGTTGCTAACTCTTTGAGGGTGATTTTTTGTCCCTTTCGAAGAGCTCGCAGACGTTCTGGAAACATTAGCTCACTTCCTCCTTAAATCGTATCACTTTCTATTTTAACATTAGCATGTGGTTTTTGAGTAAAAAGAATATGCAAAGTAACAGAAAGTGTGCTACACTATCCGCATTGACTAAAATATGACATGGGGTTAATTAATTTGAAAACTAAAAGTAAAAAGAGAAGTTGGCATCCCTGGCGGTGGCTAACTGGTATTGTCGTAGTATTAATCATTGCAATCTTTGCAGCGAGTTGTTACTTTTTTCTGTCGCGATGGTACCGGGACATAAGGACTTCATTAATAATTCAACTAAAATTGCAAAGAGCGACCCGCTCTACAATCAAAAAATATGGTTTAAACATGTAAAAAAACAGCAATGGACAATGGAATCAGCAACCGATAATTACCGGTTAGTGGCTGATTATATTCCAGCAGCTAAACCAACAACTAAAAACGTGGTTATTGCTCACGGCTTTATGGGCAATAAGGAAAAAATGGGCGAATATGCCGCCCTTTTCCATCAAATGGGGTATAATGTTTTAATGCCGGATGCGCGGGCACACGGTCAAAGTCAAGGGAAGTATATCGGCTATGGCTGGCCTGAACGTTATGATATTCGAAAATGGACTAATAAACTAATCCGTCACAATGGTAATAACAGTCAAATTGTCATTTTTGGAGTAAGCATGGGTGGGGCTACGACAATGATGACTAGTGGAATTAAGCTTCCTTCCCAGGTGAAAGCATTAGTTGAAGACTGCGGGTATACTAGCCTTAATGATGAGTTGAACTACGAGGCTGGTAACTTATACGGCATTCCTAAATTTTTACGGGTACCATTAATTAGTACAATGAGTTTAATTAATCGCACCCAGAATGGCTTTTTCATTCGGGATGCTAGTTCAATCGATATGCTGCATCATAATCATCGACCAACACTGTTTATTCATGGGGCAAATGATAATTTTGTACCGACAAAGATGGTTTACCGTAATTACCAGGCAACTAAAGGAAAGAAAGAATTATGGGTAGTTCCCGGAGCGGGTTATGCAAAGTCTTATGCTACTCACCCGGTTCAATATCAGCGACATTTGGCCGAATTTTTAAACCAGTATATTAAATAGTTGGAGGAGAAATGATGCTTGCAATTATTGTTACAATGTTTGTCGCAATCGAACATATTGGAATAATGGTGCTTGAGATTTTTGGTACACCGGAACAACAGGCAAAGGCATTTGACTTGCCGCTTTCATTTACTGAACAACATGAAGCCCGTGTTTCCTTTGCTAATCAAGGAATTTATAACGGTGCCTTAGGAGTGTCGCTAATTGCAGGATGGATCCTGTTTAGTGGCGCAACGTTAATCTTGGTATGGCAAATGCTGTTAGTTTTTATTATGGTGGTTGCACTGTTTGGCGCCTTGACTGCAACAAAAAAGATTATTTTTATTCAGTTTTTACCAGCACTAATTGCTTTTCTATTAACAATTTTCTAATAAGAAAGGACATCTCATTTGGGAACCGTCGTAGTACCCAAGATTGAGGTGTCCTTTTTAGTCTAATGATTGAGTGTAAACTAACTCATCGGTTGATATTTGCTCGTTTAGGGCATTGGCTAACTCTTGTGAAAATTGATCATCTGCTAGTCTCATTTGAACATAGCTGTGTTCTAATTGAAAGGCTTCAATGAGTAATGATGTAACTAAATCAGTATCCATTGAGGTCTCGTGAGAAAAGATGCGCTTGCGTTGGAAGTAGGTTCGCATCACCATTGCAACTTCATTAGCATTTTGTGGTGTTTCAACCGAATGCAAAAATTTATCAATATCGCGATTGATAATTGTAAGAATGTCAGCGGTATGAGCACGTTGCTCATCGGTTAGCTGGAAGTGTGCTGGATGATCTTCATGATTACGCCCATTTTTCTTTAGGAGGCGTTGGCGCATGAACCGCCATTTAATTCGATGCCAAAGAATTACCCAGAATTCAAGAAAACTATGTTTATTAACAAGGAAAGCTGACCGTGTAACGAAACCAACTAAAATTTTTGTTTCACGATCTGAAATTTTGCCTTCTTCGTTAAGGCGATCAAGCGTTGCTAGTTCGACTTGGTGGGCCTTTCCCATCAATTGGGTATAGACATCACGATTAAATTCATGGTATTGAGTCATTTGACTGCTTAATTGGTCAATAACAATAGCTTTTTCTGGCGAGTATTTTTCAGATGAACGTAACTCGTTAATTGCATACTGGACGGTCTTAACCAATTCTTTTTGGAATTCGGCCTTAGAATAACTTTTTGACTTTGGCGGCAACAAGATCGGATAGCCAACTGCTCCGACTGCGATACTAATAAGAATAACAACTGCAGCGATTAAAATCATAGAATTACGAAAAGCAAATTGTTGGTTATTAATTAGTACGGGTAAGGAAAATGCCAAGGCAAGGGTAATCGTTCCATGGATCCCCCCGAGCGCCATTAGCAAACTATCACGATTGAGGTTAGATGAATGGATATTTACTAATTTGAAGCGCACCCATAAAAAGCGTAACGCGGTTGTTATCAGGTAAATAGTTAAGGCAAGAGCAACAATTGCGCCGAGACTTTTCCACGAGGTCCGTCCTAGTACCTGTGGGAGCATTACTCCTAATAGGACAAAGACTAATCCGTTTAACGCGTCGCTGATGATATTCCAAATAGTCGTTGTAGCCATTTGAACCTTTGTTGAGGTAAGGCGCATCCGATCATAAAGAATACTATGAATAACTCCGGCTGCTACAACAGCAAGGATTCCTGAAAAATGAAATTCTTCGGCAAGCCAGTAGATAACGATCGGCGTCATAACATTGATTGGGATAACGATTGAGCCAATATCAACGTGTTTACGCATTAAGCTAATTCTTAAACTAATTAAAAGACTTCCTAAAATCGCACCAAAGATAATGCCACCAAAAAAGACATAGACAAAAATCCAAATTCCATGACCAATTGAAAATTGTCCGGATTTATATGTTTCAAGTGCCAAGTCTAAAAGGACGATTCCTGATGCATCATTAAAAAGCGATTCATACTCTAGTGCCCCATTAACGTTTTCTGGAACCTTCATGTTGGTAGTAATCGATTTAACGGCAACTGCATCTGTCGGTGTCACAATTGCGGCTAGCATAAATGCTAGGGCAAGGGGGAAAGTTTCTGGGAGCGTTGCGTGAAGAAAACCACCTGTAATTAGGACTGTTACCAAAGCAAGTGCCACCGTCATGGATAAGATGGCTTTATAATTGCTGGATAAGTAACGGAAAGATTGATTTTGTCCATCGTTAAACATTAGTGGTGCAATAACGACCATCATAAATAATTCAGGATGCATTGTAAAGTTTGTCGCTTCCGTTGGTAGAGATGCTAAAAGGATCCCTGCAATAATTTGATAGATTGATAGTGGAATTTTAGGATACACCAAGTGGACAACGTTAGCTGTAACCACTGCGGTTAGGAGTAGGATAATACCTAAAATCATCCCCATTAGATAATCACCTCGCTTAAAATTTTACACAAAACGGGAGTGGGACAGAGCTAGCTTGCTAGTTAGCTTTCCCATTCCCGTCGACGTGTAGCTAGCCTATTTAGAAGGATAGCTAGATTGAAATTCTAATATCAGCGCTTAACAGTCAGGCTGCACTTTGTCATATTGATATGAGAAAGAGGCTGAGTATGTTATTCTCGGCCTCTTAAAATTGTTACTGTTAAATTTATTCTCGTCCAATGAGCATTTTAACAGCCATCGCGATATTGTAAATGAACAGTAAAAGGGCTAATAAAAGAGCAAATGTTAATAGGATACCGAATAATGCACCACCATGAAAATTAGCGGGATTAAACGAAAATACGCTAAAGACTAAGATTGCAGCAATCACGTACAAGAGAGGGAAAATTTGACTCCAAAAAGCGTAACGCGCATTCTTAACAATATTTGGCCGATTACTACTCTTAGCAATAATCCAAACAATTAACGGAAAAATAACTGGCAAGAAAATGATGCTTAGGTATGATAAAGCATTAACGATACGGTCAGTTAAATTATAATCGTTCAATGTATCAGTCCTTTCTTTTCTTCTATTATCGCATGCTCTATTAGGGGAGTGCAATTACAATTATTTGAATGAGGATAATTAAAGTGCTTGTGATTACCCAGTCACGAGCAGTAATCGGAATATTAATGGTCCTAGTTCGTGCCTGTCCTTCAACAAAACCGTGAGACTCCATTGCCTGTGCTAGTTGATCTGACCATTGAAGCGCGACTAAAATTGCCTTGAAGTATAAAGTTGGCGACCACCAATGCAGGGTCACTCCGCGCATTTGGCCAGCTATATAGATTGTTGTAACTGCTTGTTTCATTTTCGGAATTAAATTAAGAGCTGCTAAGACCCCATAGGCATATTTACTAGGTAAATGACAATTTTGTTCTAATGACCGGGCTAGGGCTAGCGGATTAGTAGTAAATGTAAAAATTGTTCCCAAACTGACATACATATATAACCGACTAAATAAAACCAAACCATAAAATAAACTATGACCGGGACTAAAGAGTACGATGGTGGTAAAAATGGCAATTGCTGGAAAAAGCGGAATAAAGATTAGCCAACAAAATTGCTGCCAGCGGAAATGATAATGAATTAACAGGACCAGACATACGGTGATTACGATTATGTTTACCCATAATTTATTAGTAAAGGTTAATTCAAGTGAGAGAAATAAAATAAGAAATAATTTTAAGCTAGGATTCATGAATTACCTCCGCAATACTTAAGTTGCTGATGATTCATTTCTAAGTGGTAGTCGATGAACTCATCCAGACCGTTTAACTGGTGACTTATAATCAGCAGTGTCTGCGGATATATTTTACGACTAGCGGTGATGAGTTTTAGAACCGTTTTAAGCGAGTCTTGGTCTAATCCAGTAAATGGTTCATCAAATAATAGTACCTCTTGTCCCATCATCAGCATCAGCAATATCTGTAGTTTCTTTTTCTGTCCTCCGCTAAGGGAATAGATTACTTGCTCTTCTCGTCCTGCTAAGTCAAGCTCAGCTAAAGCTTGTTGAATTTGGCGGCTAGTAAAATATGGATTGTGACCATTTTTGCGGCTAAGGTTTAATTCTTCGCCAACGGTAACGTTCAAAAATTGATCATTAGCATGTTGAAAAATTAAGCCGAGTTGCTGATAGTATTTCCTGGGTGATATTTTTTGAATATTTTGATTGTTGTATGTTATGGTTCCTTGATATTTAACTAATTTGGCAATTGCCTTTAAGAGGGTTGACTTGCCAATTCCATTCGGCCCGGTTAAAAGAGTTGCTTTATTTTTTAAGAGGGCAAGCGAAGCAGGGGTCAATAAAGTCTTATCACCTTGTTTGAGTGATAACTTAGTAAAATTAATAATTGATAATGATGTTGCTGGTGGTAGCGATGTCTTAATAGAAGAACGATTATCTTGTAAAACCTTACGTCTTTGGGAGGCTGATAATGTTGAAATTTGCCGATTCTTTAGCTGCCAGACAAGCGGATTAAGCTTTTGGTAACCGTGGAGATCGTGATCAGTAATAATGATAGTTGTATGGTTTTCTTGATTAATCTTTAGTAACTGTGCAAGGATCAATTGGCGGTTTTCTTCATCGACATTAGCAAATGGTTCATCTAACAAGAGAATAGATGGCTGCATGGCCATGACAACCGATAAAGCAACTCGTTGCTGCTGCCCGCCAGACAGGGTTGAGATTAGCTGGTTAGCTAGTGCCTCAACTTTACCGAATTGTAGGGCATTCTTAACTCGTGAATCAATTTCAGCGGAGGGAACTTGGCAATTTTCAAGGGTAAATTCTAATTCATGACGGGGCGTATCAAGGGCGAACTGCATTAGTGGATCTTGAAACAGCATGCCTATGCGGCCGTTGGTAGATATCGAAACTGTTCCTGTAGTTATTTTGCCCCCATGTTTTGGCAATAGTCCAGCAATCAATTTCAGAAGGGTTGACTTGCCGCTTCCAGAAATACCTGTTAAAAGGTGAATTTTTCCTGACTTAAATTCTGCATTGATATTTTCTAAAATGGGCTGTTTATCAAATGCAAATGAGAGGTTGTTAAATAGTATTTTTTCCATAGGTTTATTGCTTGATTAAGTGGGCGCGTTGTAACATATTGGCAATTAATTTAACGATAATACCAGAAAAGACAAACACTGAAATGAATCTAGCGATTAACATGGTTATAAGCATTTGACCACTAAAGTGACTATAGCCATTTCTAAACCAATCCCAGCCAAAAGTAACAAGGGTTAACGTAAGCGATGAAATTAGAAGGGTCAGCCAGTTATAAGTCCTGTAAAACGTAAAGGTAAAACCAAGTTCTGCCCCGAGGCCTTGAACAGTTCCAGAAATAAGATTGACGGCTCCCCATTGATCACCTAGCAGCATTTCAACGACTGCACCAAAAAATTCACCAAGGAAAGCGGCCCCTGGTATGCGAATGAGAAATCCGGCAAGCGGTCCTGCCATACACCAGATTCCCATGGTAAGGTCATTAGCCATCGGACCGTAGCCAATCGGGGTTAATAAAATTGTCAGACCATTATAAATGAATCCAGCCGCAAAATAAATAACGCCAAAGATAATTCCAATTAGCGCAAGTAGAATAATGTCGCGTAAGTGTAGTTGATGTTTAGCCATAATAAAACTCCTTAATTACTATAAGGGTAAAAAAACTCCATGACAAAAACATCATGGAGTCAAAAGTTTAATTAAGTTAATATCACTGAATCTCCCTTCGCTGGTATTAACCAGAGCAGGTTCAATGGGTATTATCTCAGCCGAAAGGCACCCCAGATAGTTATTTTCATCATTATGATAGCGAATATTATTTAAAAATGCAAACATGAAAAGAAATAGTGAAGGGACGAAATAGTTCATGCTTATTTATTATTTTACAAAAAATCTAGTAAAATTTTTACACTCGATTTCAAAAGTGGTTTAAAATAAAAGTTATTAATTAAAGGGATGGTTATAGATAAATGGGTGGAATAACTTTTATTTTATTATTATTTGGGATTGGAATCCTTTCGGGAATTGTTAGTGCTGCTGCCGGATTAGCTTCGTTAGTATCTTACCCCTCACTCTTGGCACTAGGATTGCCTCCAGTAATGGCCAACGTTACAAGTGCTTTCTCTACAGTTACGGGGAATTACAGTTCCGTTTTTGCATCATTTAAAGAGTTGAAAAATAATCGTCGCCAATTATGGCTAATATTACCATTGGTTTTTGCCGGCTCGATTATCGGTGCTTTTTTGCTCTTTGCAGTTCCCGGTAAATTGTTTGCTGAGTTGGTGCCGCTATGTATTGCCTTAGCGGGAATTATTTTACTTTTTCCCCATCATCCTAAAAAAGCGGCCCCAACAATGGGGGCTAATAGTAAACTTTTTGGTAAGTCACGGATTAGCCAATTTTTCTCAATTATTGGAATTTTTATTGTTGGAATTTACTCAGGCTTTTTTAATGCCGGAGCAGGAGTCTTAATGCTGACTTTGCTCACAGTAATAAATAGTCAAAAGAGTTTTGCCGTTAATAATGCTTTAAAAAATGTTGCAATGACAGTTACGAATACGACTTCCTGGATTGTTTTTGCTATTGAAACGACAATTTATTGGAACTATGTGATTCCGCTAATGATCGGGAATGTAGTTGGCGGCTATGTGGGACCTATTATTGTCCGCCATTTACCTGGTCGCTTAATGCAGATAATAGTAGGAATTGGGGCGCTAATCTTAGCTGGATCACTTGTAATAAGAAATTTGATGTAGAAAATAAATGAGTCATTAGCATTCGATGAGTTTGAATGTTAATGACTCATTTTAAATTGTTTAATTCTGTAAATATTTAGTTGCATCGGCATCGGAAAGATTGAAATTGCTCATCACTTTTTGCTTAATAACGGCTTCATCAATGCCAAGGTCACGAAGGGGATGGATAAGAGCATAAATTCCTTTAGTCTCACCTTTTTCTATTCCTTTTTCCATTCCTTCTCGGCGCGCATCCATCAGTTCCAGTTCAAACTTCATAAAGCCCCGTCTCCTCTCTGGATCTTGCTTTACTCTGACAATCTCGTTCTGAATCTTAGTAATGAATTTACTTCTATTGTCTACTTGATTGCGCATTAAAGCAAGAAAGGTTTTTATCGGTTCTTCGTCTTGCGCAAATTCTTTTGCGAGGGCGTTAAAGACTACCACCGTGCGTTGATCACCGAGCTTTAAGGTTGAATCACGGAGGCAAGTATTTTCAAAGGTGTACCGTGCCCAGCCCCGGCCGTAGTAGTCGAAATCACAAAACATAATGACATAGGTTGGGTGATCACTTAGGTCTTGGTAATTTTTCCCGGGTAATAATACGCCATGATCGATCTGTTCTTGATAATACCGTAAACGATAAGGCAGATTCTGCCGATCAGCTACCTGCATTTCAATGACAATAATATTGCCGTGTTCATCACGGACATAAACATCATATCGAACGCGACGGGCAGCAACTACATTAATGTCCTTTTGTGTCACCAGCTGGATAATCTTCTTGGCCTTTAAGTGCGGCAATGCCCGATTGATCAGTTCCAAACAGATTTCCTTATTTTCCATCACCATCCCAAATAGTGGGTCGCTGGTAATCGTCATCGTTTCCCATTTTGCTAATGCCGTTGCGATATTCTTTGCTAAATTTGTACACATAAGTAATTTCTCCCGTACTTTATTCTTGAGGAAGACCCTCTAAAATATATATACGTAAAAAATTACCTTTTGCACTTTTTAAAATAAAAATCCCCAGAATTCTTCATTATGAACTCTGGAGATAATTTAAATCCGATTATTGAGCAGTATAACCACCGTCAGCAACAAATTCAGATCCGGTGCTAAAACTAGATTCATCGGAAGCTAAGTATAAGGCGAGGTTAGCAATTTCTTCTGGCTGACCAAGCCGGCCCATTGGGTGTAGACTAACTAGGTGGTCATTTGCTTTTGGATCATCCTTGATGAGATTATCAACTAATGGTGTTGAAACATACCCAGGGTGAATTGTGTTAACGCGAATATCATATCCCTTACGAGCACAGTCAAGGGCAGCTGATTTAGTTAAAAGTCGAACACCACCCTTAGACGCGTTATAAGCGAAGAGGTCAGGATCACCAATTAAACCTTCAATTGATGACATGTTGATAATGGAGTTTTTCTCACCATTATTCTTCATAGCTTCAATTCCCAGTTTAGTCCCCCACATTGTTCCTGTAAGGTTAACATCGATTGTTTTATCTCAGATTTCGGCGTCAGTCTTTTCAATATCAGCGTATTCTGCAATTCCGGCATTGTTTACGACGATATTAAGCTTGCCAAAAACTTGAACGGTTTGACGGATAACACGGTCCCAATCACCCTTGCGAGCAACATCTTGCTGGATAAAAATGGCATTGTCACCTAATTGATCAGCAACTTTCTGACCTTCATCCATTTTGCGGGCAGTTAAAACAACTTTGGCGCCTTCTTCGACAAATTTTTTAGCAACGGCAGCCCCAATACCTTTTGAACCACCAGTAACAATTGCAACTTTATTATCTAAACGACCCGTTGATTAGACACTTCCTTAGAAAAATCAAAGTAACCATTTACAAATTTAATTATAACAACTCCCAATAAAAAACGTGAGAATAACGACTTTCTTAAAGCAAATAAAAAGAAAGGGAGCGGGAAATAACCTTCTCGCCAATCGCCTTGTGGTTATTGGCCGTGTTATCTTGTGATGGTTCGTTAAAATAGAAAAAGCTAGGAGAAAAACTTGTTTCTCCCAGCCTCTTCTTATTTTATTAATTTTCTTTGAAAAGGTTAGTCAAATGATCCATGAAGACCTTGAGATAACGTTCTTTGTCAACATTAACAGCAACCTTAACATTAGGGTTATCGTCGTTTAACTTAGCGTTATCACCAATTGTTCGACCATAGTAAGGTCCTTCTTCGTAAACAACTTTCATGAACAGGCTGATTGTTGTAACAAATGATGGATCGATACCAACACCAACGGCTAATGGATCATGCAGAGCACAACCACGCTTATCAATGTCTAAGTTATAGTAAGCGTCAATGTAGAAGTCAGTAATATCAGCGTAAGCCTTACCTGCTTTGGTTCCTAATTCACGCCATTGCTTAGTATCGTCCTTAGTAAGTAATGTTCGTAAAGTAACATCGAGGCCAACCATAGTAAGTGGTAAGTTAGACTTCATTACTTCGTCAGCAGCCTTAGGGTCTTGGTTAATGTTAGCTTCTGCTACAGGAGTAACATTACCTTCAACAGTTAAAGCTCCGCCCATAAAGGTTACGTTACCAATAAGATCAGCAATTTCTGGATCCTTCTTAAGAGCAGCCGCAAGGTTTGTCATTGGACCAGTAGGGATAATAATTAAGTCCTTACCGTACTTGTGGGCAGCTTCAATATAAAAGTCTACACCAGATTGTTCTTCAATTGAATGACTTGGTGCAGGAAGATCAACGTCACCAATACCGTTATCTCCGTGAATGTCCTTTGATACCTGCATTACATCGAAATGGTCACTTGTACATGAATGTGGGAGGCCTTTGAATACGGGGATATCAGTGTGCCCTAATAATTCCAATAACTTAAGGCTGTTTTCCGCACAAACATCTAGTAAGTTGTTACCATATGAGCTAACAATTCCGATTAGATCAACTTCGGGATCAGCGAGCGCGTAAGCAATTGCTAAAGCGTCGTCAACACCAGTATCTAAGTCAAGAATCATTTTACGTTTTGCCATTGTAGTTCCTCCAATTTAAGTAAAATTTACTACCTTTACTTAATATGTTAATTTAATTTGCGACTAATTACAAATAAAATTTGGTACCGCTTACGAATTTTTGGAAAAACTTTGCAATTTTGAAAATGCTATAATAGTTTCACAGATAAAAGTGAAAGGAATAAAAGAAAAATGGCAGATCAAATTTATGATGTGACAATTATTGGTGGGGGACCGGCAGGAATGTTTGCTTCATTTTATTGTGGACTTCACGAATTAAATGCTCAATTAATTGAAAGTTTACCGCAATTAGGGGGCCAGGTTGGCGCGCTTTATCCAGAAAAACAAATTTGGGATATCGCTGGAATGCCGGGAGTTACTGGTCGGAAACTTATTGCTAAACTTACAGAACAGATGGCAATAGCGCCGATTGACCAGTATCTTGGTGAGACAGTTGAAGATGTAATCAAAGAAGATAATGGTACATTTACAATTAAATCTGCTAAGCGAATATCTCACTCTCGAGCAGTTATAATCGCGCTTGGTAATGGGGCTTTTACCCCACGTAAACTTGCTTTAGATGGAGCAGATGCACTTGAGGGGCAACAGCTATCTTACTTTGTTAATCGTAAGGCTGACTATACAGATAAGCGGGTTGCAGTCCTTGGCGGCGGTGATTCAGCAATTGATATTGCCCTTATGCTCGAACCGGTAGCAAAGGAGGTTCACCTTGTCCATCGTCGTGACCAATTCCGCGGCCTTGAACACACAGTAACTCAGCTCAAAAATTCAAGCGTTCAGTTAGATACTCCGTTTTTACCACGTGCATTAAAAGTAGAGGATGATCAAACAGTAACGTTGAACCTTAAGAAGATGAGAAGTGATGATGAGGCACGGTTAAATGTTGACAAACTTGTTGTAAACTATGGCTTTACTTCGAATAATGCTGCTCTGAATCAATGGTCACTGGACCTTGCGGCTGAACGAAACCTAATCAAGGTTGATTCAATGATGGAAACCAGTGTCACGGGGGTATATGCCATTGGGGATGGCGTAACTTATCTAGGTAAAGCAGCATTAATTGCTGCCGGTTTTGGTGAGGCACCAACTGCTGTTACAGCCTTAGCCAAGAAGTTATACCCAGATAAGCGGATGGCAATGCATAGTTCTTCAATGGGGATTAGTAAGTAAAGAAGAAACTCTTAAAATGAAAAGTCTTTAATGCTTTTGACATTAATAAAGCGAAATTTTTTCTCGACCCTTTATTTTTATAAGTGTAACAGAGATAAAAAAGCGAGCGCTAGTGTTCGGACAGTCCGAATATTAGCGCTCTTTTTATGCTCCTCCCCCCCAATTTTAGATTTCTAAGAGGTCACTGGGCTTATTCAATGGGAAATCAGCATTTTTGATATTATCTGGATTGGCTGAGGAATATAGTGCCCCAGCAAATTTTATTCCCGCAGCATGGGCGGCTTTTAAATCGTTAATTGTATCGCCAACGTATACTGTTTTTTCGGGAATAGCATTCATGCGTTTCATTGCTGCTAAGATGGGGTCAGGACTGGGCTTATGCTTTTTAGTATCCGCAGATGTGATAGCAACCTTAAATAATTTTGCAAAGTCATACTTCTCGACAAAATATTTTTGATATTCATCTGCTAATTTTGAAGTGGCGATTGCAAGTTGAGTGTCATTGCGTTTAGCAAGTGAGTTGAGCATTTCTGGGATTCCATCGATAACTTTAACTTGGTCAAGTCGTTTATAGGAGAGTTCAAACCAGTCTTTTTGAACAGCCGGAATCTCATCCTCGCTAATTCCAGCAAGACGAAGAGCATCTTGTCCAGTAATACCAAATAAGTCGTGTTTTGTTTGTTCTATCTTATCGGGAGCCACCGGATGCCCGTGTTTGGCTAACGTATCAATCATCGCTGGCATATACATGTCTAACGTATCAATCAAGGTTCCGTCGATATCGAAAATAAAGTTAGTAATTTTTTGTGGCATTTCTATCCAATCCTTTTATTAAAAATAAGTACAAACACATTGTATAACACTACTTATCAGTACAACATTATAAAAATAAATTATTTTAGAGATTGGTAGCTGATAATTTACCTTTTCGTTCAAAGACGACTACAATATAAATGGAATTATAATTTTATGTGGGGTGATTACTATCGCTAGTCAAAAGTCTGTACCTAAAAAACTGTCATTTATGTCGATTTACTTTTTAGGAATTAATGGTGTTATCGGTTCAGGAACATTCTTGCTTCCATCCGTTATTTATCGTGACATGAACCTATCTGCTGTTGCTGTTTTGCTATGTACTGCAATTACCGTTTCGATGATTGCATTGTGTTATGCGGATCTTTCAAGCCGGTTTACGGGCTCAGGAGCAGCATGGTTATATTCTTATCATGCATTTGGAAGATTTACTGGATATGAATTAGGCATTTTTACGTGGTTCTTAGGCTGTTGTACGCTTTCTGCTGAAATTGTTGCTCTATTAACAACTCTCAAAAGCTTTCTACCAATTTTTAACAAACCATTCATTTATGGTATTGGGGCATTCGGTTTAATTCTCCTATTTGCACTTATTAACTTTTTTGGCCGAAGCCTTGTAAAGTTAGTTAATAATATTTCAGCGGCTGCAAAGATTTTAACATTAATTATTTTTATTGTAGTCGGGGTTTTCTTTATCCATAAGGCAAACTTTTCACCGATTATTCCACAGGCAGCCTTAAGGGGACCGATGCCGTTTCTTCACCATTTTGGCGCAGCATTTACACCGATTTTTTACTTATTTACTGGCTTTTCTTTTCTGCCAATCGCTGCTAAGCAAATGAATAACCCAGAAAAGAATATTCCACGAGTACTAATTGCAGTAATGGTTAGTGTCACAATTTTGGATGCATTAATGATGATTGTTGCAGTTGGGCTGGCCGGAACAAAATTGGGCGGTTACTCGACGCCATTAGCTAATGCATTAGGCCTTGCAATCGGTAAATGGGGTTATGCCTTTATTATCTTTGGAATGCTTGTAAGTATCTTTGGGGTTGCCTTTTCAGCATCATTTAATACACCGTCGCTAATTGCGTCGATGGCTAACGAACACGGGATGCTCCCCAAATTTATTGGTAAGAAGAATAAGCATGATGCCCCTTGGGTCGGAATTATCCTTACTTCAATTCTTTCGGCATTATTCGCTACTCAAAGTTATCTTTTCCTGGTTAGCTGTACAGTGTTAGCCTCATTTATTCAGTATGTTCCTTCAATTTTAGCAGTTATAAAATTTGAACACAGCAATGAATATCCAACTCATGGCTTCAAATTACCCGGGAAATATTTAATTCCAGTATTGGCACTCTTAGTTTCTTGCTATATGGTGACAAACTTTACGGCGAAGACATTATTAGTGGGAACTGTAATTGCAGTGGCTGCTGCTGGCGCTTACTTCTTTATTAAAACTGATCGCAGCTATGAAGAAAAGCATTCAAAATGGTTGGCTGAATTGCGATTAGAAGATAAAAAATTAAAATAAAAATATAATAATGTCGGCTAAAAAGGGAGCGTGATAGAAGTCATTTACGACTTCATCTTCACGCCCCCCTTTTGTGTATGCGCTATAGAGTTTTTACTATATAGGAGACTGATGGGACAGCCCCCCCTTAATTTACTATTAACGTCTATTTAGCCGGAATCTAACCATCTTGTCTGATTCAGTACATAAGAAGATCAGACAGGAGAAAATGATAACAGCTAACCATTCCATTAGGCTAATGCTGGTAACGTGGAATGCCATCTGCATAAATGGAACATAGGTGAAGATTAACTGGAAAAGGACCATTAATCCAATTACTCCCCAGGCTTTTTTACCAATATTACCAATCTCTTTAAGTCCATAATGTTCAGTCCGGATACTAAAGAAGTAGAAAGCTTTGCTTATAACAATCGTATTGACCATCATTGTAGTTGCATTAACTACATCAGCTCCAGAATTAATAAACCATTCGTAACCAATAAGGGCAAAGATTGCCATCAAAGCAGAGACGTAACCCATTTGAATTAAATCATGTCGGTTCATCAATCTTTGCGTAACTGGTCGTGGTGATCGATCCATAATTCCTTCTTCAGCTTTTTCAAAGACGAATGCAAATTGAATTGTGATTGCGGCAATTAAGTTAATCCATAACAATTGTGCTGGTTGTAGCGGAACTTGTTGTCCAGTAAGAATTGAGAAGGCAACAACTAATCCTTCAGCAAATGATGTTGGTAATAAGAAGAGGATACTCTTTTTGATATTATCATAAATCCGCCGACCTTCTTTGATAACGGCAGCCATAACAGCAAAGTTATCGTTACCGAGGATCATATCGGCCGCATCTTTAGCCACATCAGTCCCTTTGATTCCCATTGAAATCCCGATATCGGCTTTTTTAAGCGCTGGAGCATCATTAACTCCGTCCCCCACCATTGCGGTAATTTTTTGACGATTTTGCAACGCTTCCACAATTTCAAGTTTGTTTTGTGGGGTTGTTCGGGCAAAAACTTGGTTTGATAAAGCAGCTTCTTCCCGTTCAGCGGTAGAAAGTTTATCCCATTGTGCACCAGTAATTGCATGGATTGGGCCATTAGTTAAACCTAATTGTTTTCCGATTGCCCAAGCTGTTTGCGGGTCGTCCCCTGTAATCATTTTGACAGATACGCCCGCACGATTCATTTGCTTTAAGGCAACGATTACTTCTTCACGAGGAGCATCTTGGAGGGCGGCTAATCCAAGCAGGTGAATTCCGTTATAAAGGTGATCGTGTTCAACTTCCATTAAGTTTTCACCATTAACTGGTTGATACCCGACAGCGATTACCCGTTTACCAGCCTTTGACCAATCGTCAACCCGTTTTTGCCATTTGGCAGTGTCAAACTGTGGATCTTCTTTAGCTGCCATCTCAAAGAGCTTATCAGGAGAACCTTTAACAAAAATAACTTGTTTATCATTCTCTGGATCGCGCGTTAATTCTGCAATATAACGATAATCAGAGTCAAACGGTAAAAGGTCAATTGCCTTGTACGGAGATTCATACTTTGCACCAAAAGCTTTGTGGTAAAGAGTTAAAAAGGCACCGTCGGTAGGTTCGCCATTGATATGCCAATTACCATCCTCATCAGTCAAAACAGTATCATTAGCTTGATAACCAGCTTCTAAGAATAATTTTAGTTCGTGATTAATGGGAGCCGGTTTTTGGTTTAATAGAATTTGTCCATTAGGCGCATATCCAGTTCCCGTTACCGTATAATGCTGATTACCAACCCAGAGTTCGATTGCAGTCATCTCATTTTTAGTAAGAGTACCAGTTTTATCAGTAGCAATCACATCAACCGATCCAAGAGTTTCAACGGCTGGCATTGATTTAATGATTGTTTTATGTTCTTTTGCCATTTTGCTAATACCAAACGCAAGGATAACAGAAGTAATTGCTGGTAAACCTTCTGGAATAGCCCCTACAAGCATTGCGACAACAGCAAGTGCAAGCGCTGGTAGGGAGTATATTTTGAGGAAGAAACCAACGATAAAAACAATCACAGAAGCGGTAATTGTAATATAAGAAACAATTTTACCAACATGATCGATTTCTTTTGTTAGCGGGGTCTTCTTTGGCTTGATTTGCGCAACTTCTTGCGAAATTTTCCCAATTTCTGTGTGTTCCCCAGTTGCAACAACAACCCCAAGGCCGCTTCCGCTAGTTACGGAAGTAGAAGCATAGGCCATATCGACCCGATCGGCTAATGGAACATCTTCGTCAGTAATCGCTTCATCTGTTTTGATTACTGAATTAGTTTCACCAGTTAATGCTGATTCTTCAATCCGTAAGTTGTCAGCAGAGACAATTCGTAAATCTGCTGGGACATTGTCACCTGCTTCTAAGAAGACTACATCTCCACGAACCAAATCGGCAGCATTGATATCTTGACGCTTGCCATCACGGTAGACAGTAGCATGTTGTGCCATCATTTCTTTAATCTTTGCTAATGCATTAGCGGCACTAGATTCTTGGAAATAACCAATTAACGAATTAAGGATTACTACAGCACCAATAACAATCGCATCAGTATAGTGCCCAATCAAAATAGTCAATAGGGTCGCTACTAATAAAATGTAGATAACGATGTTATTAAACTGCCGAAGAAACATTTTCCATTTTGGCGTTGGCTTAACTTCGATTACATTATGCCCGTCCTCCGCCAGTCTTTTCTGGACAGTCGTTTCTTTAAGTCCTTCTGTAAATTCAGTTAATTGATATTCCTTTTTTACCTCATCGGTAGTTAATTGATATTTTTCTTTCATTTTTCCCCTTTGAATAAATATAACTTAGTAAAGTAACTATTCTTAAAGCTCCCGCACTTTAAGAGAAACAACATCAGTGAAGCCATATCAAGTTTTTGCTTTAATCATTCCTTCGCTATTTATCGTATAAATATCGTATCATATCCATTTGATTTTTTAGTGCTAATTAAGATTTTTTTAAAACATGATTCATAGATTATTAATAAATAATTTGAGAGTTTCATAAATACTGCTATTAAAGCAAAAAGTGAGTAGGAAATAACCTTCTCGACAAGGCGGTGGACTAAGCTAGGAAACCCGTCGCGAGCTGATTATCAGCCGTCCTTAGACCCAAGCCTTGGGGTTATTTGTCACGTTATCTTGCCGTGGTTCGTTAAAATGGTAGAGGGAGTGAGACAGAACTAGCTTGCTAGTTCGTTTTCGAACCCCCGCAAGCACAAAGAGGACTCTAGTGTTCGGATTTTCCGAACGCTAGAGTCCCTTTGTGTACTGCGCTGTAGCATTTTCAACTATATAGGAGACTTATGTCACAGCCCCTCGCTAATAGCTCATTATTTATTAAAATTATTGTTTTCAACGTCGCGGATAAAATCAGCAAGGTGTTTATAGTAAACGTCAGGGTTATCAACCATATGGTGATGACCACCATTTGGAGTTGTAACGAGTTTAGAGTTAGGAATGAGCTTATTCATCGTTTTAGCAGTATCAACAGGCATTGTCTCGTGTTCACCAAAGGTAATTAAAGTAGGAACTTTAATATTCTTTAATTGATCGCGGAAGTGCCAGCCTTTAAGTTTTCCTGTGATAACAAATTCGTTGTCGCCTTGGAAAACGTTATAGACTGCATCTCCACCGAGGTCTTTAAGATGGTAAAGCTTAGATGGCTGTTTACGATCAACATATTGTTCGTTCATTACTTGAACTAATTGTTGATACTTTGGATTACTGTAGTCGTCGTTATCCTCACATTCTTTCATAAAAGCAACGTCTTCAGTGGAAAGTGTTTGATCACGTAATGCATTAACGTGGTCAACATATTCGTCAATCTCATCAACCATCGATGAAATAATTGCTCCTTTAAGGTGTTGACCGTATTTAACAGCATACTCTTGGACGAGTAATCCTCCCCAGCTTTGTCCGATTAAGTAGAAGTTATCGAGGCCTAACTTTTCTCGTACTTCATCAACTTCATCAAGAAAATATTCATAAGTCAGGTACTTCTTTGCAATTTCAGGATCTGAATAGTCTGGTTGGTCAGAGTAGAGTGAACCAAGTTGATCATACATTGTTACCTGTACATCTAGTCCTTGCTTTTTTAACTGTTCAGCAGCATCTTCCCAATATTCATGATTGCCACCTGGACCACCATGAAGAGCTAACAAATGAATATTGCCGTCACCTTGTGTATTTGTCCAGAGATGATAACCATTATCGAGGGTGATAATTTTAGTTCCTTGTTTCATTCTCAAATCTCTCCTTTAATTGTGCATATTATTCATTCTACCGCAATTATAAGGATTCTGCTAAAACTAGCTTGGTTTCATATGAAACATTTATTGATCATTGTCCAGAGATACACCAGGAATATTAAGGTGACACCCAGCGAGGTCTAGTTGATACTCGATTCGCTCATTGCCACGAAGTGTATATTCATAATCGGTACTATAAATAATTAACCCTAATTGATGACCAGCGACCAGGCGATGGAAAATTGGCTGCAAGTTGAACTTAACCGTAACAAATTGATTAGCAGTTAGGTTATCAACTTGTGCGGGAGTATGACGATTTTGTAAGTTAATATGTCCGCTTGCGATTATCTTATCAGTGGTGGATGACTTTTGAAGCTTGAATTCACGGAGGTCGTCAGTCTTCCAGTGATAGCCAAGTTCAAGGCCGTTACGATTAAAAAGGACAGGAGAAGTTGTTAACCGTTTTCCGTTCCCAAAATCAACAAGGCGGGCACTAATCATGCCATAGTTTTTGGAAGAAGCAACTTTTAACGTTACGGTTGGTGTTCCGCGTAGAATTATGTCAGTTTCAGTTGGAACGCTGACAAAATGCCGACTAAACTGCCCATTATCCTTAATGAGTGCTTTTGCCCATTCATGAGGGTTTTGGCACCACTTTAAATACTTTTCTTCAGGCTGATAATCGCTAAAACTTTGAATACCAAGTCCTTGGATTGCCGTCAAACGTTGGTCATTAAATTGGTACTCGTGCTTTTTTCCTGCTGTCCATTGGCGATAAGTATTCCAAGTTTCGGGATTGCTGTTATCTTGGACAAGGACTTTTGGTAAAGTTACATCAGCATAATTCTCTTGTCCCCACAGTTTATTAGCGAGCCATAGGTTAACCATGTCAGAGAAATCAAGCGACCGAAAAGCATTGATATAAATATGCTGCCCTTGATGCAAAATAATTTTACTCGTTACAGGCAACTTTTGAAGGCTGTCATATAGGGCCTTAACATTACTAGGACGAACATTGGTATCATTTAAACCGTGAACCATCATTACAGCAGCTTTAATGTTAGCAAAATCATGACGATAATTTCGATTATCCCAAAAGGCGTTATAATTGCCGCTCTTTCTATCCATAGCGGCTTGCATTTTGTTAATGTACTTAGTATTCGTTTTTTCGATTCTTCGGTAGTCAGCAGGCCGCTTAGTTCGGCTGAATGTTTCATCAGCAAGGACATCAGCGTCTTCACCTTGGAAACCGCCTGGAGCACGGACAAGACCATTTTCACGGTAATAATCATACCAACTAGAAATAGCTGCCTCACTAATAATTGCTTCAAGTCCGGCAACGCCAGTAGTAGCAACGGCGGTAGCAAGGGTTCCCAGATATGATCGGCCAGTCATGGCGACTTTGCCGTTACACCAGTTAGCTTGAATTTCTGTCCCACTGTTACGATCAGTAAATGCATGACGGTCACCGTGAAGCCATTCAACCACTGCTTTCATTGAATTAGTTTGTTCAGGTGAGCCGCAGGTTTGGAGACCATCGGAGTCTTTAGTACCAATCCCAGCAGCATAGACAATTGCGTATCCGCGAACTGCAAGGTAATTATTTAGTGTATAGGCAGGGGTCGTACTAAAAGTCTCTGTTGCATGGTGGGCTTGACCAGTCACTTGTTGATAAGAAAAAGTGGTTGGAAACTTTTCTTCAGCAGGAGCATGATAATTAGTTGATTTGTGGGTCAGTGGAATGTTGACATTATGGGTTGCCTTTTCTCCCCATTCGTCATTAGTTCCTTGATTATAAGGACTGGCTGTAAATACTGCGGGTACTTTTAACCCATGATCTGATTCAAGCGGCCGCATAATTTCGGCTTTAACTAAGTCTGCTTTACCATCAAAATCTGTATCCATATCTGTTTCAATGTAGACAACTTCGCGGATAAATTTAGCAGGGTCAAAACAGGCAAGGGGTTTCCCGTTAAAATATAAGGGCTTTTGTTCAGGCGGTAATTGATAAGTCCATGCCATAAAACCTTTGGCAGTTAAATGATCGATGAGCGATTGCCCGTTTTTTCCATGAGTATTTAATAGGAGGTAAAAGGCGTCGATGACATTAGCAGTTGTCCATTGTTGATGGTATTCGGTTGGGAGGCCCGTCTGCTTAACCATTGTTAGGGGATCTGCAATGTCAAAATCAACAGCAGCTTCAAATTCGAGTAATTGTAACGCAACGAGATAAAAGATACTGTTGGTGAGCGGCTCTTGTTTATCAAACCAGTCATCAAGTGCCAGATCGGGAGTAGCTAAAAGGTCATGCAGCCACTGTTTAGTTACAATAGGCTGGTTACTTGCCATATGAATGCGTGCCAATAATGTTTCCCACATTGCGTTGGGCGTTAGTTTGTTTTCCTCGTTTTTTCTTAGTAAGCGGATTGACATTAATTCCTGCCGACGCTGTTGTGGTGTGGTTGTAGTGATACTAAATTGATTAATTTTCATTTGGAACACCTCGCATAGAATTTGATATATTAATTATCGCACTTTTATATTAATTTGCTTAGAATTAACAGTGGTTGCGATTTAGAGCGTATAATTTATACTGATATTTAGTTTAAAAAATCATGATTGGGGAAGAGCCGATGGCAAAGAACATAATGGAATTTCAGCATGTGAGCAAGCAGTATGATGATAATATCGTGCTGCGTGATATTAGCTTTGAAATTGAAGCAGGAAAGTTTTATACCTTATTAGGACCATCAGGATCGGGAAAAACAACTATCCTAAGATTGATTGCTGGGTTTGATCATACTTCTGCTGGTGATATATATTTTGATGGTCAGCGGATCAATGATGTTCCAGCAAATCAGCGACAGGTTAATACTGTTTTTCAAGATTATGCCCTATTTCCGCATATGAATGTTGCTGAAAATGTGGCTTTTGGGCTACAGATAAAAGGCGTAAAGAAAAATGAAATCAAACAACGGGTAAAAGAAGCACTGCATCTGGTTCAACTTGATGGCTACGATAATCGTGAAATTACAGCAATGTCGGGTGGGCAACGACAACGAGTGGCTATTGCCCGGGCAATAGTAAATAAACCTAAGGTGTTGCTGCTTGATGAAGCTTTGTCTGCCCTTGATCATAAATTACGGGTTCAAATGCAGACGGAATTGCGACAATTGCAACGACAACTAGGGATCACCTTTATTTTTGTTACTCATGATCAAGAAGAAGCATTGGCAATGAGTGACCAAATTTTAATTATTAATGATGGAAAAATTCAACAGAGCGGGACGCCGGTTGATATCTATGATGAGCCGCTGAACCACTTTGTTGCTGACTTTATCGGGGAAAGCAATATTGTGCCGGGAATTATGAAAAAAGATTACGTTGTTTCAATTAACGGACAAGATTTTGATTGTGTGGATGCGGGGATGAAACCCAATGAAAAAGTTGAAGTAGTAATTCGACCAGAGGACCTCGATATAACCACAGTTGAAAAAGGAAAGCTGATTGGTACAGTTGAAACGCAACTTTTCCGCGGGGTTGATTACCAAATTACAGTAATCGATCAGCGAAATCATAAATGGAAGATTAATTCAATTCATAAAACAAAGGTTGGGGCAAAGGTTGGCATTACTTTTGATCCCGAAGATATCCACGTTATGCGATACAACGAAACCGAAGAAGATTTCGATGCCCGCTTAGATAGTTATGAGGAGGCGGACTAATGCGACAAAAAGCGATGTTTATTGTTCCATATGCTTTGTGGATTATCTTATTTGTTATTGCGCCGTTAGTATTAATTTTATATCAATCATTTTTTAATATTAATGGTCAGGTGACCCTTAATAATTATGCAGAATATCTTACTTCGAGCGTATATCTAAAAATGACCATAAATTCGGTTTGGTATGCTTTTCTAATTACCCTTGTGACCTTAATTATCAGCTACCCAACAGCTTATATCTTGAATAAATTGCCTAATAAGCAGTTTTGGCTGTTGTTAGTTATCTTGCCTACTTGGATTAACCTGTTGCTAAAAACGTATGCTTTTATCGGCCTCTTTAGCCGAACAGGAACAATTAACGAATTTTTACAATTCGTGGGGCTTGGTAGCCACCAGCTATTATTTACGGATGCAAGTTTTATGTTCGTTGCGGCCTATATTGAAATTCCCTTTATGGTATTGCCGATTTTTAATAATTTAGCAGAGATCAACCCATCGTTGATTAATGCAAGTTATGATTTGGGAGCTACTCACTGGCAAACGTTTCGTCGGGTAATTTGGCCATTATCAATGCCGGGAGTAAAAGCAGGAATCCAAGCAGTGTTTATTCCATCGCTTTCACTGTTTATGATTACGCGTTTAATTGGCGGAAACCGAGTTATTACCCTTGGGACAGCGATTGAGGAGCACTTTCTTACGACCCAGAATTGGGGAATGGGTTCGACAATCGGGGTCGTTCTTATTATTGCAATGTTTATTATTATGTTTGTGACTGGCGAAGAAAAGCGGAAAGGGGGACATCGCTAATGAAAAAGCATTATTGGTCATGGGGAAACATTTATCTAGCATTAGTATTTGTGATTTTATATGCGCCAATCCTTTACCTGGTTGTTTTCTCATTTAGTAGCGGTCAGACAATGGAAAAATACCATGGCTTTTCGCTTCAACACTATGCTGATCTGCTTGCTGATAGTCGAATGATTACAATTGTGATTAATACTTTATTAGTAGCTTTTCTTGCATCATTGTTAGCTACAATTATCGGCACGCTTGGGGCGTTAGCAATTAAGGATGCCCGCCGTCCATGGAAGAATAGCCTTCTATCACTAAATAACGTTTTAATGGTTTCGCCAGATGTTATCATCGGAGCAAGTTTCTTAATCTTCTTCACCATGCTTGGTATTCGGTTAGGATTTATCTCGGTTCTCCTGAGTCATATCGCTTTTTGTATTCCGATTGTAGTTTTAATGGTTTTGCCGAAGTTAAACGAAATGTCACCCACTTTAGTTGATGCAGCGTACGATCTTGGGGCTAGTCGCTGGCAAGTACTTTCCCGGGTAATATTGCCATCAATTGCCCCTGGGATTTTTGCTGGTTATTTTATGGCGTTTACCTATTCGCTTGATGATTTTGCGGTTACTTTTTTTGTAACTGGTAATGGCTTTTCAACGCTCTCTGTAGAAATTTATTCTCGGGCACGGCAAGGAATTAATCTTGAAATTAATGCCCTATCAACACTAATGTTCATTGTGTCGCTGCTGCTAGTAATTGGTTATTATGCTATCAGTAAACGCGGCGGTCGGCGTCCACGAATTGTTGCAATTAAGGAAGGGGATGCACAATGAAAAAATTATTCAGTGCCTTCCTTGCGATTGTTATTATTTGTATCCTATTAGCCCTTGGTGATGTTGCATTTAATCAGCAAAAGACTGGTGGTGGAAAGCAAACATTAACAATTTATAATTGGGGCGATTATATTGACCCCGCGCTACTTACAAAATTTGAGCACCAGACTGGTTACCATGTTGATTATGAAACTTTTGACAGTAATGAATCGATGTTAACTAAGATTCGTCAAGGCGGGACTAACTATGATGTAGTTGTTCCAAGTGAGTATACAGTTCAACGAATGAAAAAGGAGCATTTAATTGCCCCCCTTGACCATCATAAGTTACCAAACTTACGCTATATTGATTCCCAATTTCTGAATCAATCATTTGATCCTACAAACCGTTATTCAGTCCCGTATTTCTGGGGGACATTAGGAATTATTTATAATGATCAAAAAGTTCAGGGAAAAGACGTTCAACATTGGGAGCAGCTATGGAATCCGCGTCTTAAAAATAATGTAATGTTAATTGATAGTGCTAGGGATGTTTTTGCCGTGGCATTAATTACCCAACACCAGTCTGTTAACACGACCAACTATCACCGATTGAAGCTTGCACAAGCACACTTAAAACAGCTAACACCTAATGTCAAAGCAATTATTGCTGATGAGATGAAGATGTACATGGAACAAGATGAAGCAGCAGTTGGGGTAACTTATTCTGGGGACGCGCGGGAGATGATGGATATTAATCCACACTTACATTACGTTGTGCCAAGTGAGGGAAGCAATATTTGGTTTGATAATATGGTTATCCCTAAAACGGCCCGGAATAAGGCAGCCGCTTATGAATTTATCAATTTTATGCTTGACCCGCAAAATGCTGCCCAAAATGCTAAGTATGTTGGTTACGCCACCCCGAATAAAGCAGCGAAGAAACAACTTCCTAAAAAAATTACCTCAGACAAAGCGTTTTATCCGCCAGAGGCCACAATGAAGCACTTACAAGTTTATCGTGATCTACCATTGCGTGTCTTAGGGGAGTATAATGATTTATTTTTAGAATTTAAGATGTTTGCCAAATAAAAGAGTAGGATTTTTAACTTAATGGTTAAAGTCCTATTCTTTTATTTTTGGTTCAAGATGTGATTTACTAAAAGTAAACGGCAAAGAGCAGGAGGTAACTTATGAAAAAATTTTTGGCAATTAATCATGAGCTTGTCGCTCGTAGTTATATTTTATTTCCAACTTTGCTATTTGCGTTTTCTATCATTGCCCATGCCAATGTAATTATGTTTGTATGGCCGTTTATTTTTGTATACACTGTTGAAAAAGTAATGCCATTTATCCTAGACGGACGACTTAATCTTGCGGCTTGGTCGGGAGTAACTAAGTTTTGCTCAATCGTTGCCTTTATTGGTGGTATCTTGGCCTGTATTGGTATTTATTTCCGTATAGAGTGGATTGCTAGTATCGCAGCGATTGCGATTGGCTTTGGTGTTACTGGTTTGAAATTATTGGGAGATCCGAATAAAGAAGTTGCGGGGATTAACTTTAAGCGGGTAAATATGATTGCCGGTTTTAGTGTTATTGCGGGCTTAATTGTTCTTGGCCTGTTGATGATGAAAACATCGTTAGTATATGGTTTTATTTTTTATACTATTATATTAGGGCTCGAGGTTTTATATGCTTATGTCGTTGTTAAAAGGGATAAAACCCCGCTTGACCTTAAATTTTCATTTAACTTAAAAACGGCCTTTCCAGCAATTGCAGTTCTTGTAGTTGTGTTTATCATTAGTTTTTTTAAGAAAACGGGGCGGATTTCTGACTTTAGCTGGGTACTGATTGTTTTAGCTATTCTTGGTATTATTTTAGAACTACGGAATATATTTGGTCAGCCATTTAAGCTTTTTCGGATTTGGCTAGGGGCAATAAAAAACTATGTCATTATTTACACCTTATTGTTTGCCTTTCAACAAAATAAAGTTTACTGGATTTTTGTTGTTTTTATTGAATTAATGGTTAGTGGAATGTTAATTGGTTTTTTCAATAAAAAACTGCAAGAAATTAATTTAACGGTGCGTTATAAGGCCACACTAGGGGTTTTATGCTTAGGTTTATTTTTGACTTATACAGACCGTACCTACTTAATAGGGACGGCGATTACTGTTTTAAGTTCAATGTTACTAGGTAAGTGGGTAAAAGTTCAGGTGCCTGACAAATATAGTAGTATTGATCAAAAGCTATCTGTTTTTGGATCGCTTTGTAATCAGATAGCGCTTTTTGGGATGCTTGAAGTAATTTCCTTTTTCAAACTTGATAATAAAAGCGCGCTTTTAATTCCATATATCGATCACCAGCAAGAACTGCAATATAGTCGGGAAATGTTTTATTTGCGGGTAAGTATGATTATTTTGTTTATTATCACAGGGGTTTTTGTTATTTTTCATGATCGCAAATATTTACTAGCAAAATAAAGAAAAAGACCAAGCTAAAAGCTTAGTCAGGATTAATTATTTAACGAATCTTGGCGAGGTTTCTGGTGCCCACAAAAGACAGATGATTCCGCCAATTAGTAAGACAATAGTACAAACTAGCATTGCTAAGTTTGAACCACCGAGATGAGTCAAAATTGGCAATAAGAAGGTCCCGCTAGCAGCGCCAAAACGACTAATAGTAATACAAGTCCCGACTCCACTAGCCCGAACTTTAATATCAAATAGTTCCGTGGGGTATGGATAATCTAAAACAAGGCCAGCTGAGAGAATGATCGCGAAAATCGCGAAGATGCTGATCTGAAGAATTGGGGAAAGCCCCTTTCCTAACATTAATATGATTAACGCGCTAGCTGAAAGGAAAAATGTCCCGATCAAAAACATTCGGCGGCTAATAAGCTTAAAGATCCAACTACCGATAATCACACCAATGAAGATACAGCTATTATAGATAATTCCAGAAAGGTTGTCGTTGCCAAGGCTCATGCTCTTTAAGAGGATTGGCAAAAAGATACTAATCCCAAAGAAAGAGAATGCCTGGCAAGCATAGAATAAGCCCCCAACAACGGTTCGTCGCCGATATGGCGGGTTGAACAAGGTTTTGAGGGAAATATCCTTTGGTTTCTTACTACGAATTTGTTTTAGTGAAAGTCCCCATTTTTTACCAAGATGTTTTTGAATTAATTTCTGGGCAGTTTTGTTTTTTCCTTGACTAGCGAGCCAACTTGGGGATGCAGGAATGCGAAAGAAAGATCGATACACTGCTGCAATTAACCCCGGCACAATACTTGACGCAAGAATAACTTGCCAATTATGGGCGCCAAAGCCAGTAATTAGAATCCCGGTAATGTACGAAGCGATAAAACCGATTGTCCAATAGACAATTAGCTGACTTTGTAATCGGCCGCTTTCTTTTGCAGGCAACCATTCTACTAATAAAGCGTTTCCGACAGTATAATCGATTGCAATCATCAAACCGATTAAAATCCGTAGGGTAAAGAGAATAACGAGGTTTGTCGTTAGTAATTGTAAGAGAGAAAATACAGAAAAAAGGTACATATCAAGCATCAACATCTTTCGGCGACCAAATTGGTCAGCAATTTTACCCATTAATGCGCTACCAGCTAACCCGATTAAGCTCCCCGCGCCAATCAAGCCGACCCAAAAGTCGTTGATATCAATATAATTAGTTGCTTGAGAAAGGGCTGTGCCACTGATCCCAAGAGCAAAGCCACAGGCAATTTGCCCAAAAACGAGTGCAAAATAGATCCTAAAATGAATTGATGATAATGGTGCTTTTTTGTAATTTTTCTTTGTATATTCCATAAAAAATAGGCTTATGATAAATGAAAAGTTAGCCTATATATTTGATTCCTCCTTGTGAAAAAATAAAAAGTAAGTAATATTAGCCTAACAAAAATAAATAGTTGACGCAAATTACCTTGTGAAATAAAAGCTGCGAAGTCCCTTTAAAGAAGAGGCTCCGCAGCTTTATGATTTAATTATTATTTTGCGCTAGCTTACTGTGCCAGTAGCCATATGTGAAGTAAATAATGATTCCGATACCGAACCAAATCGCTGCCCCAATATAAGTTTCCATTTTTAGTTGTGTCATCATTCCAAGGCAGGCCAGCCCAGAAATGATGGGGAGGACTGGATAAAGCGGCACTTTGAATCCGCCACGGTTACCAATGTCTTTTCGTTTGCGAAGTGGAATAATTCCAAATGAAACTAACATGAAAGCAAATAAGGTCCCGATATTTACTAAGCTTGTAAGTTGATCCAGGGAAACTAGTCCACCCATAATGGCAATGATAATGGCAACAATCCATAGCGCAATCTGTGGGGAGTGGCTCTTTTTATCAAGCTTGCCCAGAAATGAAGGAAGTAGACCATCACGACCGATTGCATAGATTAACCGTGAACTTGAGTAGATCATGGAAACCATCATCGTAAACATCCCGATTAGGGCCCCGATTGATAATAATTCAGCAAGCCAATCCTGATTAACCATTTGAAGGGCAAACGCAACCGGATTGGCTACGTCGAGTTTGGTGTACTTGACCATCCCGGTTAACACGACTGCGACCCCGGTATAAAGAACTGTTGCAACAGCCAAGGTACCAATAATTCCTAATGGCATATTACGTTTAGGATTTTTAACTTCAGCTGCTGAACTTGAAACACAGTCGAAACCAAGGTAGGCGAAGAAACCAATTGTAGCGCCGTGGATAACGCCTTTCATGTGGTAGGGAAGGAATGGGTGATAATTTTTAGGTTTAATGAAGAAGAAGCCAACAATAATAAAAATCAAGATAATTGCAATTTTAAGGAAAACAGCAATATTATTGATCCGAATTGAGGACTGCATTCCGTGAGCTAACATAATCGTAATTAATAGGACAATTACAACCGCAACAATATTTACATAAGTTCCATGAGCAGGATCAAACGGGCCAGATAAAGCTTTAGGCAAATGTATGCCAGCACCTTCGAGTAAGGTGTTGAAATAGGCAGCCCATCCAGTAGAAACTGATGCAACGGCTAACATATATTCAAGCACTAACGCCCAGCCAAGCAACCAGCCAAAAAATTCGCCAAACACTACATTTCCATATGAATAAGCACTTCCTGCAACGGGAAGGGCCGAGGCAAATTCAGCGTAACACATTGCAGCTAAAGCACAGACAATCGCTGAAAACAGAAATGACAACGACACTCCTGGTCCAGCTGAATTAGCGGCAATTGTTCCTGGAAGGATAAAAATCCCAGTACCGATAACGGTACCAATCCCAATTGCCATGAGATCACGAGCATTCATTGATTTAACGAAAAGCTTATCTTCACCAAGATAACGATCAAGACTTTCTTTTCGCATAATGTTTAAGCTCATCTTTAAACCACCTTTGCTATAATATAGTGTACGTGCTGCAAAAACACTGCGGCACATTTATAATTAATAATGATACCTGTAATCAATATTAAAAGTCAATTAGAAAATTAAATTACAAAAAGAGGGATAAAAATGGCAATTGAAGTAACTAGTGGTGCAGTTGTATATCGCAATGGGGATAAAGGAATTGAGTATCTTTTACTAGAAAGTCAAAATAAGGGACATTTCTGGGGGTTCCCTAAAGGGCATGTTGAAGGAGAAGAATCTCTAGCAGAAACCGCCATTAGAGAAATAAAAGAAGAAACACAACTCGAATTGCCAATTGACACCAGTTTTAATGTTTATACTGAGTACGATCTCCCTAATGGAAACCGTAAGCAGATGACATTGTATACCGCCGAATTAGATAATCATGAAGATATCCATTTGCAAGTGGCAGAGATTAAAAATTATGGGTGGTTCTCCTATCAGGATGCTCGTCAGCAGTTGACTTATGATAATTTAAGAATGTTGCTTGACCAAGTTAATGACCATTTGACTAAATAGCTATGCAAAAAAATAATTACGTATTTGTAATTACCGGAGCAGCTGGCTCGGGAAAGACTACTGTAGCTAACTATTTGCAAGAACAATATCATATGCATCGTGTAATAACTCATACGACGCGGTTGCCACGACCAGGAGAACGAGATGGTATTGATTACCATTTCGAAACTCCTGAAACGATTAAAAAACTTCACCTTCTTGAACAAGTAACATATGATCAATCGCAATATGGTTCATCGGTGGAAGGACTTGAGGAAGGATGGCATAATGGGCAAAATGATGTCATTGTGTTAGATACGGCTGGGGCGATTACTTATCATCAACAATTAGGTTCTCAAGCAGTGATAATCTTTCTAACTGTTACTCATATGAAGACTTTAGCACGGCGGATGACTCTCCGCGGTGATCAAAACGCGGCAATAAGGTCACGGCTAAAGAGCAAAGAATATCATCGTGATCTTATGCTGCCTCCAATGCTAAAAGGCATCGCGCATGTTGTTGTAAATGATCAGTGGAAAGAAACTAAAAATCAAATTGATGCAATTGTTAAGCAAATAGTATCCGTTTGAATGAAAATTATGGTAAAATATTTGTTCTAATCTGGAGGTGTGGTGGAGAATGCAGGAATTAATCAATCAAGCGCAAGCAATCATCAAGCAGAATCATTTGCGGTGGACTAAGCAGCGAAAGATGATGATTGCCGCAGTGGCTCAACAGCCTGATCGTTATTTTAACATTATTGAGATTGATCAATATCTCCGCAAACAATATCCAGGATTAAGTCATGATACGGTATATCGGAATTTTAAAGAATTTGAAAAGCTGGGAATCGTTGAATTGCGTCAGCATAATGATCAGATGCAAGTCAAGTATTCATGTGATACTGCGCACCACCATCATTTTATTTGTGATATTTGCGGACGGGTTCAAGAGATTCAGATGCCACCGCTTGATATGCAATTTTTTGAAAAACAACTTCCGGGAGCCCAAATTACGGGTCATCGCTTTGAATTACATGGAATCTGTGCAAAATGTCAGGCAAAATCTTTAAAATAAATTCATATTTATCGTGACTATTTTCGTGTATGATATACTCTGGAAAAGGAGAATGAAATATGGGAGCAAAGATACCGCCGCTAGTAACCCCGTTCGCACTTGTTTCTTTAGTTCTTGCGTTAGGAGCCACTAATGTTGTGGTTAATAAGGCAACGCATACTTCGGAAGGTGCCAAGGTGACGTCAGTGTCTAGCAGCCGTCAATTTCAACAATCAGGTGCTGATGAAAGCGACCAATCGAGTCGTGATTCGCAGAGTATGCGTGATGATGATAATGACGCAGATAGTTCATCAGCCACTAAGACTAGCAATAGTAATAATAGTGCTACTGGTGATACTGATAATGACACTGGTACTGATCGGACTACAAGGTCAACGGGCAATACAGATAATAATACAACCACAAATCGGTCAAATAATAACAATAATAATGAAAATACTACTGCTAATCGGAGTAGTACTTCACAATCAACAGGAAATACAACAACTGGTAATAATACAACGTCAACACAAGGAACGACTAATAATACTACTGGAACGACTTCAAATGAATAATAAGGAGGCGGGTTATTAATGTTTAGCTTTCTTGATATGATTAACTCGTCATTGAGTTATTTCAACTTAGATGTTAAATTAAAAAGTCGAATTTATATTATTATTGCAACTTTAGGTGACATTTACTTAGTGTACGTTACATTTCGTTTATTTATGAACCATGTCTGGCTGCGGGCATTACTATACTGTTTAGCAGTAATTGGTTTAACGTACTTTATATATTTAAATTTTGTATTTTACTTTTTAGAAAAAACCTCAAAATTTGATATAATTTCACCACGAGTGGCTAAGATTACGGGGCAAAAGTTTGAAGATGGTAAGGCAAAAGTGCCATTAGACGCACAACAGCGTTTAGCAGCTGAATTAGCTAACCGTTCTAACGGCCTCTTTACAAATGCAGATACTATTCCAGCTGCGGTTGCTATTGATGAACATGAACAGCGTAATTTACACAAAGTAGTTGACCGCTTGTTAATGGAAGGTATTTTTGTTAATGGTTATGATGGCTTAAGTGAAAAAGAGATTGTTGAGCAATATCATGCTACTGACAAGCCCGTAACAGCTCTCAACTCGCAATCTGTACCACCATACTTTGAATTAGTTCATGATGAATTACGTCACCGTCTGGAGGTATATATTGGGATTAACCAGATGGAACGGCGTCCAGTTGGTCACATTACCAAAATTGGTCTTACTGATGTCCATACAGCGCATGATAAATACCAGTTGTATCTTGCCTCAGTTGTGGTCGATGGTGGTCCGAATAAAATAGCTGGGCGTAGCGGTTCAACGATTTTGACGGATGAGGATTATAGTTTACAAGTTCAGGTTGCTTACAAGCAGCGTGAAGAAGCTTAAATAAAAAGCTAGTTCGGTTATTGAGCTTGAACTAGCTTTTTTATTGATTAATCCTACTTTTCTCTAAATTCTCCATCGACTATGTTATCATTACTACTTTTACTGTTATATTCTGGCATGATTAATGCTGCTAATAAGTAGAAAACGCCAAGTGGGAAGAACCCTGTGAAAACGAAAATCAGCAGACCAATTACCCGTACAAGGGTCTCATCAAGACCAAAGTAATCGGCAATTCCGCCGAATACACCGAGGAATACTTTATTTTTTGATTTTGTTAAATGTTTTTTCGCTTTTGCCATTATAAGAACCTCCTTTTGGATATCTCTTGCTAATACTTATATACCTTAATTGTAAGCAAATACTTATAACGTCGCAAGTAGTGAATAGTCGGTATAACTGGATAAAGATGAGATAATCTTGACCGCATCATTATAAGAGAATAATATAGTATTTCGTCTAGAAAAAATACAATTCAAATCATTTCTTAAGACAAAATTGTTAATTAGTCCTATTTAGAGATGGTTATCTTTAATTAGCCCTGTTGTAGTGATTTGCAACGGGATAGAATAGGCATGTTAAATTTGTATTGTTAGGGAGGGAAAAGTTGTGCGTGTTACAAGAACTATTCGTGATTTTGAAAATGCATTATTGACATTATTAGAAAAAAATTCGTTTGAACATTTGACGGTTGATCAAATTTGTAAAGAAGCATTGTTGCATCGAAGTAGTTTTTATCGCTATTTTAGTGATAAATATGATCTTTTAGAGCAGACGCTAAATGCTCAAATTAATAAGTTGACGGATAATACGGATTCCGAAGATGACATTATTAAGCAATTAATATCATATATTGAACAGCATAAGGAAGTTATTCGTCACTTAGCACCTAATAGTGCGCGTAGCTCTTTATACACAGAAATTCTTACTATTTTGAGTCAAATTCTACTTGAACGTCGAAATATTAAGACGAACGATCCAATTGTGATAGCTCTGCAAAAATCAGATAATCCTGAAATGCTTGCTTACGTTTTAAGTGGTGCGATTATCGGAACTTTCTATTGGTGGCAAGGAAATAATTACGATGTGCCAAAGGAAGATGTTATCAAATTTGCACGAGCTACAGCACGATTATTAATTAATTAGAATAAAATTATGAAAGGATAATTTTGAGGTGAAGTATTAAATGTGGAGCATGATAAAAGACGAATTTCGTCATATTTTGCATAACCGGTTATTACTTCTATCAGTAACGGTTATCTGCTTCATACCTTTCCTATATAGTATTTTCTTCTTAAAATCAGTATGGGACCCGTATGGAAGTACACAGAATTTACCGGTAGCGGTTGTCAATAAAGATGTCCCTGTTGAATATCAAGGCCGGAAAATGGATGTTGGAAAACAAACGGTTGATGAGTTAAAGAAAAATCATCAACTAAAATGGGAATTTGTTTCCCCTAAAGAAGCAAAATATGGGATGAGTCATCGCAAATACTATGCGGTAGTTACAATTCCAAAGGATTTTTCAGAAAATGCTACAACTGTTTTACACAAGCATCCAAAACCAATGAAGTTAAAATATGAAACAAATGGATCATTGAACTACATTGGACAAGTTATTACCCAAATGGGCATGACTAAGCTAAACGAAAAGATTCGGGCATCTGTCACTAATGCTTATGCGACAGTAATGTTTAAGCAATTGCATGTTGTTGGTAAGGGGATGACTAAAGCCGCCGATGGTGCTAAACAAATTGATACGGGGATGGTAACCCTCAGTGATGGGGTAAACCGGTACGTTGCTGGAGTGTCCCAAGTAAATAACGGGATCCAAACGCTTCGAGTGAGTGTTGCCCCATTGGTAAGCGGTGCTCAACAATTAGCGACAGGTAGTCAAACTTTGGCTAATGGAATTGCTCAGTATACCGGGGGTGTTAGTCTCTTGGGTAACGGTGTCGGCCAGTTGATGGCTAACTCTGGTGCCTTAAATTCAGGGGCAGGTCAACTAAGCAGTGGTTTAAACACTTTAATGGCCAATTCTGGTGCGTTAAATTCTGGTGCTAGTCAATTAAACAGTGGCCTTAACGAATTAATGGCTAACTCTGGCGCTTTAAGCACTGGTGCGGGTCAGTTAAGCAGTGGTTTAAATACACTTAAAGGAAACTCATCTAGCCTTCGTAATGGTTCTGGCCAATTAGCATCTGGTGCAAGCCAGTTAAATTCAACAGTTAATAGTCAACTCGGTAATATTAACTTTAACGGTATTATGGGGGCAATGGACCAAGCGCAAAGCCTTCAACAAGGTTTGGGGCAATTGCAAACAGGTCTTGCTACCGCCAAGAATGCACTTGCTGGTGTCCAGGATAGCGCTGGAAAATTACAACAAGCCTCTGGTTCATTGTCTAGCGTTGCTGGTGCAGGCGATCAGCTTAAAGGTGTTGCTACTAATGATGCAGAGATTGCTGGTTTAGCACAACAAATTCTTAAGGATGATAAAGCTAGTGACTCTACTAAGGCAGCGGCCCAACAAATTGCTGGTAAAGCAGGTAGTAATGTTGCAACGATTCAGGGCCTAAGTGGTACACTAGGCCAATTAAACAGTCTTCAGGGCAGTCTTAGCGGAATGCAGCAACAGCTTGGCCAGCTCTCACAAATGTCAACCGTATTAAACAATGCTGATGGTACAATTAAGCAAGCTAATACATTATTAGCAACATTAAATGGCTATAAAGGTACTCTGGCAGCTATGCCAGATGCTGTTAACCAGCTCAAAAATGCTACTAGTCAGATTTCATCGGGTGCAAGTACTCTAAATGCAGGTGTTAACCAATATACTAACGGGGTTGATAGTGCTGCTACTGGTGCTGGGACGCTTAATGCTGGTATTGGTGCTTATACAGCTGGAGTTGCCCAAGCCGGTGCGGGTGCTGGTCAATTAGCTAGTGGTATTGGTCAATATACAGCCGGAGTTGCCCAAGCCGGTGCGGGTGCTGGTCAATTAGCTAGTGGTATTGGTCAATATACAGCCGGTGTCGGCCAATTAGGTAACGGAATTAGCCAACTCAATGCTAATAGCGGAGCCTTGAATGCTGGGGCTGCGCAGTTAGCGGGCGCACTGGGACAATTAAATGGACAAGTTCCCGCATTAGTTGCCGGTGTTAACCAATTGGCAGCCGGAACCCAACAACTTCAAGATAATTCCCCAGCACTTATTTCTGGGATTGCCCGCTTGAATGCTGGTGCTTCTCAACTTGCAACTTCGCTTGAAGGTGGCGCTAAGAAAGTTAATGGTATTAAGACTTCGCCACGAACAGCTAAGATGTTTGCGGAACCAACCACGCTTAAACACACCGATTATAGTTATGTGCCAAACTATGGTCATGCCTTGGCTCCATACGTATTGTCAGTTGCCTTGTATGTTGGTGTCCTTGTCTTTAACTTTGTTTACCCAATTCGACGGGTGGCAGAATATGGCAAATCGCCAGCAGCATGGTGGGCAAGTAAGGTTGTTGTTGGATCAGTTGCCGTTACCGCCATGGCCGTTGCTGAAGATGCAATTATGATGGCGTGTGGATTAACCGTTATTCATCCTGCATCATTCTTCATCACAACGATCTGCTTCGGGTTAGCTTCAATGGGAATTGTTATGTTCTTATCGATGCTCTTTGATAACCCAGGACGATTTGTTGCAATGGTTCTCTTGATGCTTCAATTAGGGGGATCAGGTGGTACCTTCCCAATGCAAATCACGATGAAATTCTATAACGTTATTCACTGGTATTTACCAATGACATATTCAATTCTTGGATTGCGTGATTCAATTTCCGGTGGTTTAGGACAGCACTACACAATGTACTGCAATCTTGTCCTTATCGTCATCGCTGTAGTATTCTTCGTTCTTCTCTTATTCGGAATGATTTGGTTGCAGCGACACCACTACGCTGGGCGCTCGGAGTTAGATAATAACCAAGAACTACTTGGTCCTGAAGGTGACTATGATGGTATGCACCTCCAACAAGAACGACCAGACCAACAAAAAAATGGCGAACAATAAATAAATAAGCTTGTGATAGCGATCATGCTATTACAGGCTTATTTTTTATTCATCAAATAATTAAATGTTCATTATATCTGAGCTTAATCTACTGCTGATCTGGAAAAATAGTGATAAGCTAATTATGTAAACAGTTTCATCGAAAGGAATGAGTAAACTGATGAAATTAATTATATATAGTGTGCGGGAAGCGGAGAAGCCATATATTACCGCTTGGGCGAAGAAAACAGGTCATGAAGTTAAAATGGTAACTGAACCATTAAATGATAAAACTGTTGAACTTGCCCGTAATTATGATGGCATATCTATTCAACAAACAACAAAACTTGGAAATGCCAAGCTATATGCAGAATTGGCAGCGATGGGGATTAAACAATTATCAACACGGACGGTTGGTGTTGATATGATTGATCTTGATGCTTGTAAGGCGAATAAGATTGTTGTAACCAACGTTCCCGTCTATTCTCCGCGAGCAATTGCAGAAATGGGCGTTACCCAAGCGATGTACCTCTTGCGGCGGATTGGTGAGTTTCGGGAACGAATGGATCATGGTGACTTTCGTTGGAGCGATGACCTAATTAGTGATGAAATCTATAATTTAACTGTGGGGATAGTTGGATTAGGTAATATTGGTAGCGCTACAGCTCGGATTTATAAGGCCTTAGGTGCCCGCGTATTAGCTTATGATCCGTTCTATAATGTCGAAGATGAACCGTATGTTGAATATACTGATTTTGAGTCAGTGGTTAAGAATGCAGACATTTTAACTTTACATACACCGCTGCTTCCTAGTACAGAAAACATGATCGCAGCTCCACAGTTTAAGATGATGAAAAATAATGCCTACTTAATTAATATGGCACGGGGCGGTCTGGTAAATACTTCAGACCTTATCGCTGCATTGGAGAAGCATGAGATTGCTGGAGCTGGGTTAGATACGCTCGCGGATGAAACTACTTTCTTCTCAAAGAAAGTTTCCCCTGATGAAGTTCCTGGTGATTATAAGCGATTAGCAGCAATGCCAAATGTTCTTATAACTCCGCATATTGCTTTCTTAACCCAAACTTCTATCCGTAATATGGTTGAAATTAGCCTAAGTGATGTAGTATCAGTTGTCGAGGGAAAACATTCACGAAACGAAATTCGCATGTAAATATCTTAAGTTTAGGGAGTGAGACAGAACTAGCTTGCTAGTTCGTTTTTCGACGCGAAGCTAGCCTTTAGGGAACCCCCGCAAGCACAAAGAGGACTCTAGTGTTCGGATTTTCCGAATGCTAGAGTCCCTTTGTGTACTGCGCTGTAGCACTTTCAACTACTTATGTCACAGTTCCTTTTTAATTGCTTAAAAGTGGGGCATTCTTCAATTTTATTTATTTAAGATATAAACAATATTATTAAGTAAACCATAATTAAATAGATAAGATATCGCTTTCTTAGAAGGTAGCTGTTAGACTTAGAATCATCAATTACCACTAGTCAAACAAGAAAGGAGTTTTATTTAACGGAATGTTGTCAGCCACTAATAGCCAAAAACAGACGAAAGGACTGATGATAATGGCTAGCGATAAACATGGAATGAAAGATAAAGTTGCGGGAAAATTAAAGGAAGTCGAGGGTAAATTGACTGACGATAAATCTCGTGAAGGTGAAGGAAAACTGCAAAAACTTAAGGGTAAAATTAAGGATAAAGCAGCTGACCTTAAAGACGACCTAAAAGATAAAGGAAACAAAAGGGAGGGATAATTATGTATTGGATTTGGGTTATAATTATTGGTGGGCTAATTGGATTAGCTGCCGGTGCCTTGACGCGACGTGGTGGCTCCATGGGTATAATTAGCAATATTATTGCTGGATTAGTAGGTTCAGTAATCGGTGAAGCAATTCTTGGTGCATGGGGTCCGCAAGTAGCAGGAATGGCGATTGTACCGTCAGTGATAGGGGCCGTTATCCTTGTCATGATTGTATCTCTCGTCTTCGGGATCCGAACTGATCATTAGAGGTTAGCATGAATAGCTACACATAAGAGACTTGGATTTTCCAAGTCTCTTTTTTCGATTTTTATACTGATTAGCTTAAACTATAAATAGTAATCTTTAAGGAGATGGGAAAAATTATTTACTGGATTTTATTAGCCTTTCTCATATTAGGTTCAACTACATTTAGTGTCCAGCGAACACATAGCCTAATATATGTTCATTCACTAGTGTTGATTACGATTATGGTTGGTATGAGTATGGTTAGCTTTATTATTTTATTATATTGTGTAATGACCTTAATCTTTGACTTAAAAATTTTTCATGTTGATTCAATTTTTAGCTTAATTTTGCTTATTGCGGTTCTTATTGGAATTTTAATGTCAAACTTCTTACGGTGGTTTCAAAAGCATTTCCATTATCGGCCTACGAGTTTAACCATTATGGAATACTACATTCAATGGTCGTTAATTTATACAACAATTTATCAAGTAATTTTTAATGACCTTTCAAAATCATCTAAATATATGATAAGGATAGTAGCAGAAAGCAGAATAATTAACCCTGATTACTTAATTATGGCCTTATTTCCTGCTTTAATTTCAACGTGGATCGCGATTGTTATTTACAAGGTACGGCAAAAGCAAATTTAGTGAAAACAGCCACAAGTAAAGCGCTTTCATAAACGCGTTAACTCCCGTATAATTATTATTGAAAATAAATGAAATACGGAGGACTACTAACTATGACGCCAAAAGGTAAAAAAGAAAAAAAGGCGCCGATTCTTGTTCAAATGGGGATCTTTGCCGGAGTATTATGGGTTGCTAGTATTATTTCTGGTATCCTACCAAGTAGTTTTATCGTTCCGACGCCAGTAATTGGCTTAGTCTTGCTATATTTGTTGCTTACCTTTCGGATTATCAAAGTTGAGTGGGTAGAAGAATTTGGAATGTTTATGATTAGTTTAATCGGTTTCCTTTTTGTGCCATCAGGAATTCAAATAGCTAATGACCTTGGGGTATTGCGCGAGGAGGGACTGCAAATCGTGTTTGTAATTATTGTTGCAACAATTGCCTTATTGGTTGTAACCGCGTATGTCACGCGCTTTGTCATTGCGATCCACCGCCATATTAATAAGAAACGAGGGCAAGTGACCCAAGGAGGTGTAGAAGATGGCAGCATTGAATAATAACCTTGCGCTACCATTTACGGGAATCTTTATATCGTTAGCTGTTTTCCTTCTTGGACAGTGGTTATTTAAAATTACTAAAGGTTTTTTCTTATTTCAGCCATTATTTTTCGGGATGATTGTTGGTATTATTTTGTTATTTATTTGGGGAAAAGTTGGTGGAATGCCGACCTCGTATGTGTACCGCCATTATTATAAGCCGGGGGGAGATATTATTTTTTGGTTTCTTAACCCGGCAACAATTGCCTTTGCAATTCCATTGTTTAAGCGCAACGAGGTCTTAAAAAAATATTGGTTTGATATTTTGATTTCATTAGTAATTAGTAGTGTTATTGCCTTATTTATAATTCTTGGTGCATCGAAGCTTGTTGGCTTATCTCATCAATCAGCTGCTGCAATGCTCCCACAAGCTGCTACAACGGCAATTGCGATGCCAGTAGCGGATGCGATTGGTGGAAATGCGGCAATTACGGCCATGGCTTGTATTCTAAAGGCGGTAATCTTATACGCTTTAGCAGATGCATTCATCAGATTGTTCAGACTGCAAGGCTCCAAAATCGGTCTCGGTTTAGGCTTGGGTACTGGTGGAACAGTCGGCTCAGCGAAGGCATTACAGTTCGGTGAACTCGAAGGAGCAATGGCGTCAGTTTGTGTTGTGATTATCGGTATTGTAGTTGATCTAGTCGTTATTCCTTTTGCACAAATCTTTATGTAACTTCAACAATAATAATGATAAAAATCGGGATCAAGCAGAACTAGGGTTGCTTGATCCCGATTATTTTTATGATTTTTCATATTTATTATAGCGTTGGTAATCCTGAGCCGACATCTCAACAGTTAACAGTGTCCCATTACTTTCGTATTCGGTTTTAAGGATGTTAGTATGCTCGTTTAGGTACGAAACAACATGACCATCAGTAAAGGGAATTAGGAGGGTTGCAGTTACATAGTCTTTGAAAAGGTGCTTTTTTATCACATCAACTAATAAGTCAAGTGATGCATCTTGCTTAGCAGAGATTACAACTTGATCGTCCCCCTCTAAGATTGGAAATTCAATCTCAGTTTTATCGGCCTTGTTAAAGACATTAATCATTGGAATGTCCTCAATTCCGATCTGTTTAAGGGTTTTAGCGGTAGTTGCCATCATTTGTTTATAGTGCGGATCAGAATAGTCGATTACTTGGATCAGTAAATCAGCGTTAGCAGCTTCCGCCAGCGTTGACTTAAACGATTCAACAAGATGGGTCGGCAATTTGCTAACAAAACCAACCGTATCGCTTAATAAGAATCGTTTTTGATCAGGAAGCGTTAATTGCCGAACGCTTGTATCAAGCGTAGCAAATAACATATTTTTTTCAAAAACAGTTTTTTCCTCAGCTGCTCCGTACTTACGGACTAGCCCGTTCATAATTGTTGACTTACCAGAGTTAGTGTAACCAACTAGTGCAGCGGTAGGAATAGCACTTTTTGCCCGTAGTTTTCGTTTTGTTTGTTCAGATTTATCAATGGCCGCAAGTTCTTGTCGAAGGTGGGAGATGTGGTGTTGGATTGTTCGACGATCCATTTCGAGTTTAGTTTCACCAGCACCACGGTTAGTGAAGCCGCTTCCTCCCCCCGTCTGCTGATCTAATCGTTCGCTTGCGCTCGTTTGCAGCCGTGGGAGCCGGTATTGTAATTCAGCAATTTGTACTTGGAGTTTGGCTTCTTTCGTTTGCGCACGATTGGCGAAAATTTCAAGAATGAGGGCAGTTCGGTCCAGAATACGGCAGTCAGTGCCTTCCTCCAGATTCCGCAATTGACTAGGCGAAAGTTCATCGTTTGTGATAATTGTCGATACATGATTAGCATCAGCAACGTCACGAATTTCTTCGACTTTTCCTTTGCCAAAGTATGTTGCCGGATTTGGTCGGTCAATGACTTGGTCAATACGGGTAACAACTTCCATGTGGTTGGCTTGAGCTAATTCGGCTAACTCAACCATCGAATAATCAAAATCTTTTTGCCCTGTGTCTAGACCAGTGATAATTACTGGTTCATCATTTTGTATGGTAGTGTCCATTGAAGAATAAAGATCCCCCTTTATGAATGGATATTATTGTGGTAATTCAAGCTTATTATAAAAATCAACAGTGGTATTATCTTGAGAAAGTGTTAACTTAGTAATGCTGCCGTTGCGTGGTGAGTCGCCTGGATCATAGGCGTCGGAATAACGCTGGACGATTGAGCGAATAGTAGCACCATGTGAAACAACAAGTACTGTGGATCCATCCGGCAGTGCCCGAAGCCGGTCAAATCCTTTATCAACCCGCTTCCAAAAAGCAACGTGGTCCTCTGCCGTGCCATAATTATCAGCAGCAGCAATCTTATCTTTTAATTTATCAGGGCCCCAACCGGCAACCATCTCAGCAAAACTGTGGTATCCTTCTGGACCGCCTAAAAAGTCAGCGAATTGTTGACCATTTTCTCCCTCAAAATAGCCGAAAAATTCTTCACGAAATGCTGGTTCGGTAACTGGTTTTGGATTATTACCAGGATGTTCAGCGAGCAAGAAACGGGTAGTTGAAACTGTACGTGCAAGGTCGCTGCAAAATACGTAGTCAAATTGAAGTGGTGCTAACGCCCGTCCTACTCGTCTGGCGTCTTCTTGTCCCTTTGGCGTCAGCGGACCGTCAGACCATCCTTGCATCCGATTGTAGAGGTTGAGGTAGGTTTGTCCGTGTCGCACAAAATAAACGCTAATTGCCATAGTTACTGTACTCCTTTAATCGAAATAAAAAATACTTATTATATTTTAACATGAATTCACTCAAGAAAAAGGGATTAAAGCATTCGGTTATGTTTAATAATTCGCTGGCGCAGCATTTTAATGGTTGCAAGAAGAATCACTACTATCAGCGAGCATCCGACAAACGCTAAGATAATAAGAGAAAAATGTTGACGAACAAAAGGAATTGTTCCGAAGTAAAAACCAACACTAGCGCCGATTGCTACCCATAGAGTGACACCAATAATATTACCGATTGTGAAACGATAAAACGGAAAACGCATTGTTCCTGCGATCAAAGGAACAAAAGTCCTGATAAAGGGAACAAAACGACCAAGGGCAACTGCCTTTATTCCATGGCGGTTAAGAAATCTTTGGGCCTTGTCAAACCGCGGACCAACCATTTGTTTTTGCAGCCACTGCCAATGGGACAGTGAATGTCCGATAAAGTAATTAACGGTGTCACCGATTAACGCGGCAAAGAAAAATACAGGGATAACAATCTCAATTTTTAATACAGGGTGGTAAGCAATAAATGAACAGGTCAAAAAAATTAGTGATTCGCCAGGAAGCCAGGGGAAGATAACTAAGCCTGTTTCCATAAAAATTAAAATAAAAAGAAGAACATAGCTCCACGGTCCCATCCATTCAAACATCGGAATAACAGTTTCCGCGATGTGGGTAAGAATATAAATAAGGTGTGCCATGGGCTCTGCTCCTCTCTAACATATAATTCTATTTATTGTAGCTTTATTTTTGTCATTTAGGCCCGTTTGGCAATAAAATTAAGTGACATTTAATAATTTAGAGCAGATCAAAGGGGAATTTTAACAGGATAATCACTGAAAATGATATAATAATTGGATGATTTTAATAGGATAGGACAATTCCAAAATGGTTTCATAAAAAGAAAGGCAGGGAATATAGGATGGCCGCAAACACGGAAAAGGAATTAGAGCAAAAATATCTTGATAACGTTATTGATAAAGTAAGAGAAGCTGAACAAAAAGCTGAAGAAAAAATTAAATCAGCGCGGCATGATATTAAAGGAATAAATAAACAGATTGATGATATTCATTTAAACACCACTACTTATTCTGGCATGATGGATACTGCCATGTCATTTCGTGCTCAACAACAAATGCTGGATGAACGGCAAAATAGTTGGCAGCATGCGGCAGATCGATTAGCAACTTTGCAGCGCCTTGAAAAGAAACCTTACTTTGCGCGGATCGATTTTCGTGAAAAGGGATCCGCGGAAAATGAAAGTGTTTATATTGGATTAGCATCATTTACTGATAAGCCTGATCATTTTCTTGTGTATGATTGGCGGGCCCCTATTTCATCAGTTTACTATGAGGGGAAGCTAGGAAAAGTTAAATACCAAACCCCAGTAGGCGAACAGGAGGTTGACCTGACCCTAAAGCGTCAATTTCAGATTAAAGACGGGGTAATAGTTACAATCTTTGATACAGATGAACAAGTTGGCGACCAAATGCTTTTAGAAGCACTAGGCAATCATTCAAGTACAAAAATGAAGAGTATTGTAACGACGATTCAACGAAAGCAAAATGAGATTATTCGTGATACGAATGATGAATTATTATTCGTCCAAGGTGCTGCAGGTTCAGGAAAAACAGCAGCCGTTTTGCAGCGTGTTGCGTGGTTACTCTATCGTTATCGGGGCAATTTAACTTCCTCGCAAGTTGTGCTATTTTCGCCTAATCAATTATTTAATGATTATATTGACCAGGTTTTACCAGAACTTGGTGAACATAACATGGTGCAAATGACTTACTTCCAATTTGCTAATCGCCGTGTTCCTAGGTTACATGTTCAAAATCTTGAACAACGATTTGAAAATTACCAAGATACAACAGCTAAAAATGCCCAACGTTTATTAACCAGCTTACAATACTTTAAGGCAACGGAGCGTTATGCAAAACACCTAGGACGTGCTAATATGCGCTTTCGTAATTTGATGTTTAATGGCAAAGTCTTTTTAAGCAAGGATAAGATTAAAGAAATTTATTATTCATTTAACAATAATTATAACCTGGGAAATAGGTTAGATGGCACAAAAGAAGAACTAATCAAGTACCTTAACCACCGTGTTAGCAGTGAAATGCGGAATAAATGGGTTGAAGATGAAATCCAGAGCTTGAGTAAGGAAGAAATTGATAACCTTTTTGGCAATCAGCCGCGTGAATTTGAAGACGAAGATAAGGAGTACAAATTTTTAGCACGACAAATTGTTATGCGGGCATTTGCCCCAATCAAAAAAGCGATTGACCATAATCAATGGCTTAACATTAATGGTCAATTTCTGCACTTTCTTCGGGTAACGCCCAAGCTTGTTAAAATTGACGATTATGACATTAATGAAGAGCAGTGGCGGAATTATGTTGATAGCATAAAAGAAAATTTGAAAAAAGGGAAAATTAGTGCTAGCGGAATTACTATTTACCTTTACTTGTATGATTTAATTACAGGGAAACGTGGCCAACGGGATATCCGGTATGTTTTTGTTGATGAAGTCCAAGATTATGATGCATACCAATTAGCTTATCTTAAGTATCGTTTCCCGCGTGCTAAATTTACCTTGCTCGGTGACCTTAATCAAGCCATTTTTACTCATGAAAATAGTAAATCACTTTTACAACAGTTAGGGACAATGTTTGATCCAGAAAAGACTAAAGTAGTTCAACTTACTAAGTCCTATCGTTCGACAAAACAAATTACCGACTTTACAAAACATATCTTAATTGATGGGGAAGCAATTGAGGCTTTTGAACGTCAGGGGACAAAACCGCAAGTTTGGGAGACTAAAACAGCAGACGACGCGGTGACAGCAGTAGTTGATACACTGGCTAAATATAAGAAAGAGCATGATGCCGTAGCGATTATTGGTAAAACCTTAGCAGACAGTGAAGAGCTTTACCAAAAGTTAATGGCCCGTAATATTAAGACCACGTTGATTCGGACAGAAAATCAACGGTTAGTCAAAGGCCCGCTTATTGTTCCTTCTTATCTCGCGAAGGGATTAGAATTCGATGCGGTAATTGTCTGGAATGCTAATGAACAGCAATATCACGGAAACGATGAGCGTCAGCTACTCTATACTATTTGTTCACGAGCTATGCATGCGCTTAGCTTGGTATCTATTGACAAGGTAACGAGTTTAATTGATCAAGTACCGGTTGACGAATACGAAAAGGTTATGAATAATAAATAAAGATAATACGAATATTGCACTTTACAATATTAGATTTATAATTTAAATACGGATAAAAAGTAACGAAATAATTTCGACGAGGAGTAGTACTATGAGGGTAATTATAATCGGTTGCACCTATGCGGGGATGACAGCCGCGGCACAAATTTTAAAGAGTCATCCAGACACGGAGGTCACCATTTATGACCGTAATGCAGTGGTTCCCTCAATTTCATATGAGATTAATGATTACGATGACCAAGATGCAGAATTCCCACGATTGCGGACAGAGTTAAGTCCACAACAACTAACAGTGATGGGTGCGGACGTTAAAATGGGATACCTGTTAATGCATGTCGATCCAGCACAAAAGACCGTTAAGGTAATGGGGATGCTTGATGATGATACGACCGCTGAGCATTATGATAAGTTGATTATTGCTAATGACCCTACCGGAACTGCCCCTAGCCTTAAAGGAGTCGATAGTACCAACGTTACCCTTATTAAAGACCAGCAGGATGCCAAGGCAGCTGTTCTTTTATCAACAATTGACCAACAGATTGTCGTTATTGGTAATGATGCTTTGAGCCTTGGCTTGGTTGATGCATTTCGTCAACAGAAAAAAACAGTTACTCTAATAACAAATGGCGCACCGGTATTACAATACTACTTTGAAGATGAATATTCTAAACGTGCTAAAGACCTCTTAACGGCTGATAATATCAATGTTGTTACCAATGAACATGTAGCAGGGATTGATGATAACGGAATTGGAATCACGGTGACAACAGACAAGGGAACTTATAATGCTAGCCGAGCAGTAATTTCATCCGGACAAGAACCCGATACATCTATTTACCATGGAGTATTAGAAATGGATGATCACGGGGCAATCAAGGTAGATGAATTTCTGCAAGCCTCCGTACCTGATATATATGTTGTCGGTGGTTCCACCACTCTTCGATACAATCCGACAGGGCAACGTATCTATGATCCTCAACCAACAGAAGCAGTTCGCCAAGCAGTAATTGCTGCAGAAAATGTGATGGGAAAACAAGTAAAAGATTCTGGAACCCAACTAAGCATGAGTTTAAACCTTAGTGGAACCACAATGGCATCAGTTGGTCTTACATTAGCACGGGCACAACAAGCAGGAATTGATGCTGATTCAGTTACGATTGAAGATAATTATCGACCAGAGTTTATGCCAACGACTACACCGGTCCTAATGACAGTTGTTTGGGATAAAGATACCCGACAGATACTAGGCGCCCAAATGATGAGCAAACATGATATTTCTGAATCATTGAGTTTAATCTCATTGTGTATTCAAAATAAAAATACGATTGAGTTTTTAGGAATGTATGATACGATGTTCCAACCAAACTTTGACCGTGCTTTTAATTATGTTAATTTGCTTGGTCAAGCCGCGATGGCAAAAGCGGGTAACGACTAATAAATAATCTGTTAAAATGGTAAATGAGTATAAGGTTATTTGATTAACTTATTGATTATGGGAGTAAAAAGTCTTACTTTAGAATAGTAGGAAAGTAAAATGAGGTGTAGATATGAAAGTAGTTATTGTTGGCTGTACGCACGCGGGCACGATAGCAGCAACCCAGATTTTAAATGCGCATCCAGATGCTGAAGTTGTTATTTACGAACGAAATGATACGGTTTCATTCCTTTCATGTGGAATTGCCGTTTATTTGAGTGGTGAAGTTGGGGACCCGGACGCAATGTTTTATTCTAGTCCTAAGCAACTGGAAGACATGGGGGCCACAGTTAAAGTAAAGCACAATGTATTGAGTGTTGATCCAGCTACCAAGACCCTTGAAATTGAGGACCAAGAATCTGGTAAATTAACTGCTGACTACTATGATAAGTTAATTATTACTACTGGTTCATGGCCAGTGATTCCGCCTGTATCAGGGCTTGAAAATAAGAACCTATACTTATGTAAGACCTATTACCATGCCAAGAAGCTCTTCCACCTTGCAAAAGAAGCGAAGAAGATTATCGTTGTTGGTGGGGGTTACATTGGTGTCGAATTAGTAGAAGCATACCTTCGCCAGGGACGAGAAGTTACGCTGATTGATAGTTCTGATCAAATGTTGTTGAAATACTTTGATAAGCAATACTCTGATCGGATTGGCCGGGTTTTCAAAGACCATAATGCTCACCTTGAATTACGTCAACGGGTCACCGGTTTCAAGGATAATGGGACTGGCGGCGTAAGTGTTACGACAAATAACGGTAAGATTTATGATGCTGACATGGCGGTTCTTTGTGTCGGTTTCCGGCCAAATAGTGATCTTGTTCGTGGCAAGATTGAATTACACCCAGATGGCACAATCAAGACTAATGAATATATGCAGACTTCTGATCCAGATATTTATGCTGGTGGGGATGTTACATCTGTTCACTTTAATCCGACTAACACTGACCGTTATGTTCCGTTAGCAACTAATGCTGTTCGTCAAGGAACAATTGCGGGTGTTAACGTTTTTGGCAACCAGATGAAATATATGGGGACACAGTCAACGACTGGCTTGCACCTATTCGGTAACACAATGGTATGTACTGGGCTGACATTACGCCGGGCAAAAGAGTTCGGTATCGATGCCGATTCAGTTACAATTGAAGATAATTATCGTCCAGAGTTTATGCCAACCACTACGCCTGTCTTCATGACACTAGTATGGGAAAAAGGAACGCGGCGGATTCTTGGTGCACAGTTTATGAGTAAGCATGATGTTTCACAATCAGCTAACCTAGTATCTGTATGTATTCAAAACCGCAACTCAATTGATTTTCTTGCCTATGTCGATACATTATTCCAGCCAAACTTTGACCGGCTATTTAACTATGTTAACTTACTAGCACAAGCGGCCGTTGCTAAAGAAGATAAGAAAAAATAAATAGCACTAAAAAAGATAGGTATCAGCCAATTAATAAATGGTGACACCTATCTTTTATTGTTGCTTTAAAAATGGAACATCTTGGAAATTAATTTGCATAATGGCATTGGCAAGCAGGAGAATCATGCCGCCCCATACTAGTTGCGGAGTTAACGGATCGTATCCCATAATAACGGACATCGTACTTGCGAAGAATGATTCGAGCATTAGTAAAAGGCCAGCAGAAGTCGCATCTGTATAACGCTGGGCGGTAATTTGCATTCCCTGTGCCAGGAATGTAACAACAATTGCTAAAATAGCAAGCGGGATTAAAGCTTGAATCCAGTGAATTTGGGCCAAATTAGCCCGCTCAAACAAAGCTGTTGTAATCCAGCCATAAGTGCCTTGGCATAAACCAATCATGAAAATAACAACCCAGGGGCTTGATACTTTTGGTGCGTATTTACCAAAGAAAATCAGTTGTAAAGCCCAGAATATAGCAGAAATAACGGTCAAAAAATCACCAAAATTAAGCTGAAGACCAGTGTTAACAACATTAGTAATGACAGCCATTCCGATTAGGGCGAGAGTTACCGCAAAGTAGGTTTTTCTTTGGGGACGTTCATGCCAAAATAACCAAAGCAATAGTGGCGCAATTGCAACATAAAGGGTTGTTAAAAAAGCATTTTTAGCAGGAGTTGTGTAGCGAAGGGCGTCAGTTTGTAAAAAATAGCCGAGAAAATTAATGGTTCCCATAATTAAGCCAAGTTTGAAGTCGGTCAATGTCATGCGGTTAATTTGCTTATGGAAAATAAGATATCCAGCAATAACACACATTGTTCCGCGACAGGCATTGATAACACCAGAATGCATCCCAGCTTGAATCGTTAACTTAGCAAAGACATAGCTGCTGCCCCATAAAATGGCAACGATGAGGAGCATTACGTTAGCTTTTTTCTTCGAAATAAAGATCAGTCCTTTCACACATATTAATAGTACCCAATCTTAACACGTGAAAGCGATTTCTAAAAATGGTTAATAAGATGAAAACATGATATCTTTTTAAACTTTTTGGAAAAATAATATTGTAATGTTGCGGTCGTCTCATTAGTGTATTATTGTTAATAATGATATTTTTTTATGGAGGAACGACTATGAAAACAGCGTTGCAGAAGCTCCGCCGTGTCTTGAATACCAAGCTCGGTTTTTTTCTGCTTGTTGTACTCTTATTTTGTTTAAAGAGCTATTGGGCTTATCAAAATGAATTTAACTTAGGTGTTAAGGGGAGCATGCAGCATTTTCTTTTAGCATTTAATACGATTCCAAGTGCCCTTGTATTTTTAGGAATTGCATTGTATTTCCGTGGTCGATTATCTTACTGGATGATGCTGATAATTAATGCGGCATTATCGACATGGCTTTTTGCAAATATTTTGTACTATCGAGAATTTTCAGATTTCATTACCTTTAACGTAATAAAGGGGTCTGGAGCGGCTTCAAATAATCTTGGTAAAAGTTTAATGGGAATATTACGTCCCGAAGACTTTTTGGTTTACCTGGATGTTGTAATTTTAGCACTCATCTTACTTTTCCACTTTGTCCGTGTTGATATGCGGCGCTTTAAAGTTAGATATGCGATGACGATTACTGCCCTTGGCTTTGTGCTATTTGGAGTTAACTTAGGAATGGCAGAAAGTGATCGTTCACAATTACTTACGCGAACTTTTGATAATAACTATATTGTTAAGTATCTAGGGCTCGAAGCATATACAGTTTATGATGGAGTTAAGACGACTAATAATAGTGTAGTAAAAGCGCGTGCTAATCGTGACGAATTAAAGCCGGTTTTGCATTTCATCCATAGTAATTATGCTGCGCCAAATGTTGAATATTATGGTAAGGCTAAAGGAAAGAATATTTTTATCATTCACCTTGAAAGTCTCCAGCAGTTCATGATCGACTATAAGCAAGATGGTCAAGAAGTAATGCCAAACCTGAATAAGTTGTACCATGCAGATAATACGTTGGCATTTGATAACTTCTTCCACCAAGTTGGTCAGGGAAAGACGGCGGATGCTGAAACAATGCTCGAAAACTCGCTATTTGGTCTTCCGGAAGGATCAGCGATGGTTACTGATGGGACGACTAATACCTTCCAGTCTGCACCAGCGCTTCTTCATCAAAAACTAGGCTATACTACGGCATCATTCCACGGGGATGTTCCTAGTTTCTGGAACCGTGATAATGCTTATAAGTCTTTTGGTTACCAATACTTCTTTAGTAAAGAATATTATCCAAAGACTAAGGACTATGATGCTGGATATGGGATGAAGGACAAGATCTTCATGAAAGAATCAGCTCACTATATTGAGCAACTTCCACAACCATTCTATGCAAAGATCATCACAGTTACTAACCACTATCCATATATCCTTGATAAAAAGAATAAGGATATCGAAGCGTGGAAGACTGGCGATGACACGGTCGACCCTTATATTCAGACTGCACGCTACTTAGATGAATCACTTGGCGAATTTCTTAATTATCTTGACAAGACTGGGTTACGGCAAAATAGTGTGTTAGTTCTTTATGGTGACCACTATGGGATCTCTAACAACCACCAACCAGCCATTGCGCAAATCTTAGGTAAGAAGAAAGTAACTAATTATGATCTAGCAATGTTCCAAAAAGTACCATTTATGATTAATATGCCTGGCCTAAAAGGCGGGATTAATCATACTTATGGTGGTGAAATTGATGTCTTACCTACTCTTGAGGACTTGTTAGGAATTAGCTCTAAGAATTACATTCAATTCGGACAAGACTTACTTTCTCCTGAAAATAAGCAAATCGTACCGTTTAGAAATGGTGATTGGGTAACGCCTAAATACACTAAGTATAATGGTGATTACTATTACACTAAGAATGGTAAGCAAATTACTCACCAAACCGCGGCTCAACGCAAAGAAATTGGCAAGATTCAAAAATATGTTACAACTGATCTTGGATTATCAGATAAAGTCGTGAATGGTGACTTGCTTCGTTTCTACAAACTACCAGGATTTAAGAAAGTTGATAAAAAACAATATACTTATAACCTTAAGAAGAGCTTGAAGAATTTACAGAAGCAACAAAAGAAACAGAAGACAAGTTTGAAGTCGGAAAATAATAACCAGAGTACCTTCGATGATTACACAACCGATGCACCTGAGTTAAAGGATTATCCGAAATTAACCTTCCCTAAACCATAATAAGAAGAAAATGGAGGCCAGTAATAGTACTAGTCTCCATTTTTATTTCAAACAGTTGCGTTGCGCTAATTATCTGGTAAAATGTTTAGGTGTTCACAAGCTAGATTGAGCTTTAATTATGTTTATAATATGTTACTATTAAACGTGAGTAACCGTTTTCATTAACGGGTGAAATAAAGGATTTTGCATAATGGATGAATGGATGAACTACGAACAATTTGATCGGCAAACATGGCACGGCTTTTTTCCAACTGATTCAGTGCGGTTAACCCAAGGAAACTTGGATGAAATTAAATCGTTGAATGACCGAATTTCAATTGAGGATGTGCAGGATGTATATTTGCCATTAATAAAATTAATTCAACTGCGCTACCAGAACTTTTTGGAATGGCAGATGCAAAAGGCAAACTTTTTACAGCGTTCCACGATTCGCATTCCATATATTATTGGAATTGCAGGTTCGGTTGCGGTTGGGAAGAGCACCATCGCTCGGCTGATTAGTATCTTACTAAATAAGATGTTGCCTGATAAGCGGGTAGAATTAATGACAACGGATGGGTTCTTATATCCTAATGCAGAATTAAAACGGCGGGGAATCATGGATCGAAAAGGTTTTCCCGAATCATATGATATGGAAAGACTTCTTAAGTTTCTGAATGATGTCAAAGCAGGAGAACCAGTTGTTAAGGCACCTACATACTCGCATCAGGTTTATGATGTTCAAATGGATAAGCCCTTGGTAATTAATCGCCCAGACATATTGATTGTAGAAGGGATTAACACGTTGCAATTGCCAAGTAACCAACAACTGTATGTCAGTGATTACTTCGATTGGTCATTGTACGTTGACGCAGAGCCGGGCTTGATTGAGCATTGGTATCTTCAACGATTTGGGATGCTGTTAGAGACAGCCTTTACTGACCCATCAAACTATTACTATCCTTATTCGAAGGGGGACCGTCAAGAAGCATTTAAAATGGCAAAAGATGTTTGGCAACGTGTCGACCTTCCTAATTTACGGGAGTTTATCCTGCCAACTAAGAGTCGTGCTGACGTAATTTTACACAAAACCACTGGCCACGTCGTGGATAAGCTTTACTTGCGACGGGGTTAATTGGTTAGCCAACTATACAAGTCAATAATTTCAATATCAGGATCTAAGCCAGCGTAATTGAGCGCTGGTTTTACTGTAATTAAAAGCTTTTTATATTTTGAGGAAAGTTGCCGTAATCCGCTGATCGCCCGACGATAGGCGCCATCATCAGCAAGCGAATAAGCAATTTGAATACAGGTAAAAATATCATTTTTGATTGCGACAAAGGTAATCTCATTATCTTTGATACGGCCACTATATACTTGGTAGTCTTGGCTCAATAAGTCAATAAAGACAATATTTTCAAGGATTCGTTGAGAAAGGACATTCTTTTTCAGCGTAAGAGCTTGCCGAATACTAGGATCTACCGGATAATAACGAATATTGGTACTTTTGACGTGGCGACGGGAAAAATCATATTCTTTGCATGGGTAAAAGATAAAGGACGTCTGTAAGAACTGTAAATAAAAATCAACCGTCTTATTGGAAGTAGTGATGTGGTGACGTTTAAGACTATCGACAATCTGGGAGATATTTTGTGTGGTCCCAGCATGATGAGCTAGGTGATGCGCGAGTTGTTTAGTCAGTCCTGGATTACAAAGAGTCGCTTGCTGAGTGAAATCGGTAATGATAATCGTGTTGATGATCCCATTCACATAATTACGGAGGTTGATTGGACCGTGAATTTCGTGAGTATAGGGGAAACCACCCTCATTTAAATATTGATATAACGTTTGGGAATCAGCTTCTTGTTGGTTCCTTTTTATGTATTCACGGAAGCTGCAAGGGAAAACGGGGATGATGATGTAGGGAGTCATTTGCTGAAGATTTTCTTTTTCCAGAATAGTTTTGTTGGAACTTGTAATATAGATATCAGTATTGGAGAGTGAATTTAGGGCATTTACAACGCGGGCAAACTGGGGAACCACTTCAACTTCATCGAGAAAAATATAATTCATCTGGTGTTTACTAAGCCGGTCAAGGATAAATTGTAAAAGATATTCTGGATTGCATAATTCATTTTCTAGGAGATATTCAAAGTTGATCACCTGAATTTGGCTTGGGAATATTTCTTGTCGCCGAAGAGTTGCTCGGAACTGGTCAAGAATAGTCGTTTTACCACACCGACGAACCCCAACGAGGATCTTAATTGTTGGCTGGTCCATGTTGTTTATTAGTTGGTTAAGATATTTTGTCCGAGTAAACATATTGCACCTCAAGTAAAAATAGCTAACTAAATCTTATCAAATGTAGAAAGCGCATTCAAATCAACTGAATTTGGAATGGATTACAAATCCTGCACTAGAAAATTTAGTTAAAGCTCTTAGTAAAAGTAAAAAAATGAACCTTTTTAATCCTAATATATCAAGGTTCGAAACGGTTGCACATAATATTTATGACTCATTTTTATTGACAATTACTGACAGACCACTTAAGAAGGATACAGATTAAATGAGATGAGGAGGCTGGCGAAATGATAAGAACTGATAAAGATACTAAAACACTTGAAGCACAAGCGGTTGATGAAGAATTACGTCTATTAAATATTGACTTAGAACACTAATTAAATATCCTCAATAAAATTCCATCTAACGAAAAAGGCGTGAGAAAATATGCTCCCGTCTTTTTTGTTATGGAATATTAAATAATCATTGACCATGCAATACTCAGCCTGTAAACTAGCCTTTAAGAATAAAAATTTGAACAAAGGAAGTGTCATTGTGGCAAACATCAATTTAGATGCGTTTGATAAGATCATTGTCTTGGATTTTGGTAGCCAATACAATCAATTGATTACTCGTCGGCTTCGTGATTTCGGTATTTATTCCGAATTGCTTTCTCATAAGTTGACTGCGGACGAGATCAAAGAGATTAATCCTAAGGGGATCATCTTCTCAGGTGGACCTAACAGTGTTTATGATCCAAACGCATTCAAGGTCGATCCAGAAATCTTTAAGCTTGGTATCCCAATCTTAGGTATTTGTTATGGAATGCAATTAATGTCATACGACCTTGGCGGAAAAGTTGAAAAAGCTGATAACTCTGAATACGGACGAGCAGATATTGAAGTACTTGATGACGAGGCTGTATTATTCAAAGGTTTGCCAAAGAAGCAATATGTATGGATGAGTCATGGTGATTTAGTAACGCAAGCCCCAGCTGGTTTTGAAGTTACTGCTACTAGTAAAAACTGTCCGATTGCATCGATTGCTGATAATGACCGTAAGTTCTATGGTGTTCAATTTCACCCTGAAGTTCGTAATTCCGAATATGGGTTAGATATTTTACGCCGCTTTGCTTTTGATGTTTGTGGCGCTAAAGCAAACTGGACAATGGATGACTTTATTGATATGCAAATTGATGAAATCCGTCAAGAAGTCGGCGACAAGAAGGTGATCTTGGGTCTTTCTGGCGGTGTTGACTCCAGTGTTACCGCTGTTTTGATTCATAAAGCAATTGGTGATCAACTTACTTGTATCTTTGTTGACCACGGATTGTTGCGTAAGAACGAAGCTGACCAAGTGATGGATGCTTTGAGCCGCGACCTTGGCGTTAATATCATTAAAGTTGATGCAGCAGATCGGTTCTTAGGTAAGCTTGAAGGCGTTACTGATCCAGAACAAAAGCGAAAGATTATTGGTAAGGAATTTATCGAAGTCTTTAACGAAGAAGCAAAGAAGATTAAGGATGCGGACTTCTTAGCACAAGGTACGCTCTATACGGACGTAATTGAATCTGGAACAGATACCGCCCAGACGATTAAGTCTCACCATAATGTTGGTGGTTTGCCAAAGAAGCTCGGCTTTAAGCTCATTGAACCATTACGGAAGCTATTTAAGGACGAGACGCGTGAGTTAGGTGAAAAACTTGGTATTCCGCATGAATTAGTATGGCGGCAACCATTCCCCGGTCCAGGTCTTGGAATTCGAGTTATTGGCGAAATTACCCCTGAAAAGCTTGAGATTGTTCGTGAAAGTGATGCAATCCTGCGTGAAGAAATCAAGAAAGCTGGTCTTGATGAAGAAATCTGGCAATACTTTACTGTCTTGCCAGGTATTCGTTCAGTTGGTGTCATGGGTGATGGACGGACATATGACTATGCAGTTGCTATCCGGGCCGTTACTTCAATTGATGGGATGACAGCTGATTTTGCTAAGATTCCATGGGATATTCTGCAAAAGATTTCAGTTCGAATCGTTAATGAAGTCGATCACGTTAATCGCATTCTTTACGATGTCACGAGTAAGCCGCCTTCGACGATTGAATATGAGTAGGATTACAATGTTACTTAGAGTTGGAATTGCGATATAACCGTCTTTTGGTAGTGTTAAAACTCGACTAACTCATCGAAAATAACATATTTGCCATAAGAAAGCATCCAGTGTGAAAACCGGGTGCTTTTACTATTAGGAATGGAAGATAGTTTTATATAACTTCGAAATTTTTCAATAGCGATGTAAGGTTATTGGATATGATGAGCTATGTACTGGTAAGAATTAAAGACTGATGACGCAAGTCAGTTAAATGATCAATACAAGAATTTAACGCATTAAATTCATAACTAATTTGGAGTACTCCTTGCAATGGTATAAGGATGAAGTCGGATCTTCTAGTTGGCACTAATTTATATGGACTGAATAATTTCTGATGAGAGGAAATTATCCAGTTTTTTTAATTCGTTACTGCTTTCTAGGCGAAGTTTGTTATACTGAACATAATTCGATTGAGAAAGGAAGATGATACGGATGGAAATTACAATCAATGGTGAGCAGCGGCAGTTGGTCGGTAACCCGCCCGCGGTTGGCGATGATTTTCCTCATTTCAAGGTTTTTGACAAGGACGGTCACAAGGTTAAGATGAAGGAGCTGCTGGGCAAGGTGACCCTGCTGAGCGTTGTCCCCGACATTAATACCCCGGTCTGCAGTCTCCAGACCAAGCGCTTTAATTCAACCATGGACCAGTTTCCAGACGTCAACTTTTTGACAATTTCGACCAATACCACGGCAGACCAGCAAAAATGGTGTGCGGATGAAGGCGTTAAGAATATGCAACTCGTTTCTGATAGTGAAGAGTCGTTTGGCTACGAATCCAAGCTACTGATCCCGGACGAGGGCTTCCTGGCCCGGTCAGTCTGGATTCTTGACGCAGCGGGGAAGGTTGTCTACCGGGAGGTCGTGGCTGAACTGACTGACGAGCCGGATTATGACCAGGCACTGGCGGCCTTGAAGGAAACACTGGCGAAGTAGCCTTAGCAATTTCAGATTAAACACATAGACCGGCTGCCGCTAATGTCAACCGGCCTTTTAACGTTTAGTGGCGCGTGAACTACCAATTTCCGGCGGTTCACGCGCCTTTTTAGTGCGCTAGGCATGAATATTAGCTAGGCGGTGAAAGTCCGCTATGGGCCATAGTAGTTGGAACCATGAGCTGAGGACAAGGGTGTCCACTGTGAGGTGGAATCTGAAGGAAGTCTAAGGCAAAATACTGCACCGATGAACAAGAAGTAGCTATAAGGCTGAGGGTAACTGGATAAGGTTGCAAACCAAACTGAAGTCCAATACTACTCGAAGTTACTCTTAGTAAAGCTAACGGTGACATGGTATGAAAGTTAATATCCTTACCCGGGGAGATCTGGCCTACACGTTTCCGACAGGAGGAATAAGTTTAATTTCCACAGAAACAAGCGGTGCAGTGATGCAGTGTTGAGTAAGCCAGAAGTCAGCCGAGGTCATAGTAGTTTGAATAATCAGATGAAGGACTGAACGACAATAACTTGTAACTTATATCGGAGGTGTAATCAGGTGCGACAATCGCAGAAAACAGAACAACAAGCTGATCGCTTGTCGAGGATAGATTTGGAAAACCGAAAGTACACAAGGGCGCGTAGTACCGGTTATGGTGAAGGTAAAGGTATGAGTGTCACTATCCAAGACTTAGTCTTGGATCGTAATAACCTTAATCAGGCTTATTTGCGAGTTAAGAGAAATAAAGGAGCAGCAGGCGTTGACAATATGACAGTCAATGACCTTCTGCCATATCTTAGAGAAAATAAGACGGAACTGATCGCTAGTTTGCGTGAGGGCAAGTATAAACCAGCTCCAGTCAAACGGGTAGAAATTCCGAAGCCTAATGGTGGAGTAAGAAGACTTGGAATACCAACGGTGGTGGACCGAATGGTTCAACAAGCTGTGGCCCAAATTCTTACGCCTATCTTTGAGCGCGCTTTCTCTGATAATAGTTTTGGCTTTCGTCCCCACCGTGGGGCCCATGACGCTATTGCAAAAGTAGTAGATCTTTATAATCAAGGTTATCGAAGAGTTGTCGACTTAGATCTAAAAGCCTATTTTGATAACGTTAATCATGACTTGATGATTAAGTATCTCCAACAATATATTGATGGACCCATGGACACTAAGACTCATTCGTAAGTTTCTAACTAGTGGAGTCTTAGACCATGGGCTTTTCGCTAAGAGCGAAAAAGGAACCCCACAAGGAGGGCCATTGTCCCCACTACTGGCGAACATCTATCTAAATGAGTTGGACAAAGAGTTGACTAGACGTGGTCATCACTTTGTGCGCTATGCGGATGATTGTAACATCTATGTTAAAAGTCAACGAGCCGGAGAACGAGTAATGCGAAGCATTACCCATTTTCTAGAAAAGCGCTTGAAAGTTAAAGTGTACCCAGATAAAACCAAAGTCGGTAGTCCTCTACGGTTGAAGTTTCTTGGCTTTTCGTTGGGCGTAGACCACAATGGGGCCTACGCCCGTCCAGCTAAGCAATCGCAACAACGAGTAAGGAAAGCATTGAAGTTATTAACTAAACGTAATCGTGGAATATCTCTGACAAGAATGTTTGAAGAAATTCATCGAAAAATGCGTGGGTGGCTTCAGTACTACTCAATTGGGAAACTAACTGACTTTATTCAACGCCTTGACAAGTGGTTGAGAGCCCGAATAAGGCAGTATATCTGGAAGCAATGGAAGAAGTTTAAAACTAAGGTAACTAATTTACAGAAGCTGGGGCTGTCTCAGCATGATGCATATGTCTTCGCTAGTACCCGCAAGGGGTACTGACGAACTGCACACAGTAAGACCTTGAGCTATTCTCTAACTAATAGAAAACTGAAACAACTCGGACTTATGAATATGTCCAAGACGCTCCAGTCAATTCAATGTGATTAAGTTGTCGAACCACCGTATACGGAACCGTACGTACGGTGGTGTGAGAGGTCGATAATTGAACTAATCAATTATCTCCTACTCGATTTCATCTTCGCCAATAATCGGGAAGCCGTAATCGCGAATGTGGTTCTTTAGCAATTGGATGTATTCCTGACCCAGCTGGCTGGTGATTGTGTGCTGGTGCTGGACAATTCCCAGTGTGATCGGGTCATCCAGCTCCAAGGGAATCGCGACAATCTTGTCGTCGTTGAGCTTGCTGCTGATGATCCCCGAACTAATGGTGTAGCCGTTCAAGCCGACCATCAGGTTAAAGATGGTTGCACGGTCGCTAACCTTGATTTCCTTCTTATGGCTGAGGGTCGACTGGATTTCTTCGGAAAGGTAAAAGGAGTTATTCTCCCCCTGCTCAAAGGACAGGTAGGGTAGCTCAGTCAGGTCGGTAAGACTAATCGAGTGACGTCCAGCAAGGGGATTATAGCGGCTCAAAAACACGTGCGGCCGGGCTGTAAAAAGCGGTGTGAACTCCAAGCCGCTTTCCGTTAGCAGTTTACTGATGATCCGGCGGTTAAAGTTGTTGATGTAGAGCACGCCCAGTTCGCTTTTAAACGTGCGCAGGTCGTTGAAGATATTTTCCGTTTCGGTTTCTCGCAGGGTGAACTTATAGCTTGGCGAGTTGATCTCCTTGATGAGTTCCACGAAGGCGTTGACCACAAAGGCGTAGTGCTGGGCCGAAACGGCAAAGGACTGGTGGAGAGGCTGCTGCTGTTTGAAGCGGTCATCGAGCAGGCGGACCTGGTCTAAGATCTGCTTGGCGTAGTTCATGAATTCGCGGCCGTCAGCAGTCAACCGGACGCCGGAATTGCTTCGTTGCAAAATGGTGATGCTCATCTCCTTCTCCAGATCCTTAATCGCGCTCGAGAGGCTGGGCTGGGTGAGGTAGAGCCGTTTCGCCGCCTCGTTGATTGATCCGGTTTCAATCACCGCCTCTAAGTATTCCAGTTGCTTAATCCGCATCAGGACCATCCCCTTTTTTTATTAGCATTATAGTCTTTCCTTATATCGGGTTCAAATCTTTAACAGTTATTCAATAGCGAATATTCATGGTAGATTATTAGACAAATAAAAAACGAAAGAGATGACTGAATGATGACAACCACCACAATTATCGGCTTCCCCCGGATTGGCGAGAAGCGTGAACTGAAATTTGCTACCGAGAAGTACTTTAGAAACGCAATCGACCAGGAAGAGTTACGGGCGACGGCAAAGCAGCTGCGGCGCCACAACTGGGAGCTGCTCCGCCAGGCGGGCATCAGCGAAATCACTAGCAATGACTTTTCCTACTATGATCAGACCTTAGACGCCGCCTTTTTATTTAACCTGGTTCCCCAACCGGTCCAGGACCTGCCATTTTCTGAATTAGATAAGTATTTTGCCCTGGCACGGGGCTACCAGGGCCGGGAGGGCAATGTCTTAGCCTGGCCAATGAAGAAGTGGTTTAACACCAACTACCACTACCTGGTTCCCCAGCTTAACCAGGACACTCGCTTTAAGCTGACCGGGAACAAGATTTTTGCCGAGTTTGCGGAGGCCAAAGAATTAGGAATTATTACCCGGCCGGTCCTGCTTGGTCCCTTCACCCTGTTAAAGCTGAGTGAGTACCAAAATGCGGCCGCCGGCGACTTTGTAAAGGACGCCGTGACGGCCTACCAGGCGGTTTTCGCCAAGCTCAGCACGCAGGACGCCCGCTGGATTCAGCTTGATGAACCAGCGCTGGTTAAGGACCTGACCGCAGAGGACCGTCAGCTATTTAACGATCTCTACCGGCCGCTGCTGGCCGCCAAGGGAAAATTAAGGGTCCTCTTACAGACCTATTTTGGTGACGTTCGGGATGTGTATGACGACTTGGTCAAGCTGCCGTTCGATGGGCTCGGACTAGACTTTGTGGAGGGGAAGCAAACCCAGCAGCTGGTCAGCCGCGGTTTTCCCGCCGACAAGGTCCTCTTTGCCGGGGTGGTTAACGGGAAAAACATTTGGTGCAACCACTATGACCAAAGCCTGGCCCAGCTCAAAGCAGCCGGGGCCCGACAAATCGTGGTCAGCACTTCTTGTTCCCTGCTCCACGTCCCGCTGACCGTTGAAAACGAAGAATTTGCACCAGCGGTCAAGGAGCACTTCGCCTTTGCCAAGGAAAAACTGGCAGAGCTCCAAGACCTTGCGTCGATTTACGATGGCCACGGTGCCGAGAAACTGCACGCCAACCAAGCGTTATTTGCCCACCCACGGGTGCAGGAAGACGCCGCACTCCACGCCAAAATTGCTAGCCTGAAGGATGAGGACTTTACCCGCCAGCCCGTCCGTCCGGTCCGTGAACGGCTCCAAAAGGCAGCGTTCCACCTGCCGCTTTTGCCAACCACTACGATCGGCTCCTTTCCGCAGACTAAGGAAGTCCGCCAGGTTCGGCGCCAGTTCCGCCGGCACGAAATTAGCCAGGAACAGTATGATGCCTTTATTAAGGGCAAGATTGACGAGTGGCTAAAGTGGCAAGAGCAGGTCGGGCTAGACGTCCTGGTGCACGGGGAGTTTGAACGCAACGACATGGTCGAATACTTCGGACAACACCTCTCCGGCTACCTCTTTTCCAAGAACGCCTGGGTCCAATCATACGGGACCCGCTGCGTAAAGCCGCCAATCATCTGGGGTGACGTTAAGCGCCAGCAGCCGATTACCATCAAGTGGTCTAAGTACGCCCAGAGCCAAACCAAGCAGCTGGTCAAGGGGATGCTGACGGGACCGGTGACGATTCTGAACTGGTCCTTCCCCCGGGAAGACATCAGCCTGAAAGAAGCGACCCTCCAGCTAGCCCTGGCAATTCAGGAAGAGGTCCTCGACCTGGAAGCCAACGGAATTAAGATCATCCAGATCGATGAAGCGGCTCTGCGTGAGAAGCTGCCCCTGCGAAAGTCCGACTGGTACTCCGAATATCTCGACTGGGCCATCCCAGCCTTCCGCTTGGTCCATAGTAAGGTCCAGCCGGAAACTCAGATTCACACCCATATGTGTTACAGCGAATTTACCGACATTATCCCGGCAATCGACGCCATGGACGCCGACGTGATCTCCTTTGAAGCGTCACGCTCCAACCTGGAAATCCTCGATGCGCTGAAGAAGCAGCACTTTGAAACCGAAGTCGGCCCTGGCGTTTACGATATCCACTCACCGCGGATTCCGTCAGTTGACGAGGTGCAGACGACGATTAAGCGGATCCTGACGAAGATTGCCGCGCCGAAGGTCTGGATCAATCCTGACTGTGGGCTCAAGACCCGGGGCGTGGAAGAAACCAAGGCTAGTTTAACCAACGTGCTTGCGGCGACGCGGGCAGTTCGCAGGCAGTTAGGAGAGGGTGATTAGATGACCAGTTTATCGTACGAAGTCTTCCCACCCAACTCCGCGGTCGGCATTAACCATCTGAACCAGGTACTCGCCGCCCTGCAAGATCTTGAACCGTCGTTCATCAGTGTCACTTGCAGCAGCAAAACGGCCCGCTTGGCCCAAGAGACGGTCAGGGTTGCCGATTATGTTGAAAATTGCTGTCATGTGCCGGCGATGGCCCACCTCCCGGCTTGGTACCTTAGCCGCACTGATGTTGACCGGATCATGGCGCAGCTACGGGAACGCCACGTTGGCCGGGTGCTGGTGCTGCGCGGGGACGAACGCCCTGGGCTAGCCAAAAAGGACGACTTCCCCCACGCCAGTGACCTAGTTGCCTACATCCGGCAGAATTACCCCGATTTTCAAATCACGGGTGCCTGTTACCCGGAAAAACACCCGGAGTCGCTGGATATGGTAGCCGAGCTGCAGCATTTAAAGCTGAAGGTAAACGCGGGGTGTGACCAGATTATTACCCAGCTTTTCTTGGATAACCAGAGTTACTACCGCTTTCGTGAGCTGTGTGCCATTGCCGAAATTGACGTGCCGATTATTGCTGGCATTATGCCAATTATCAACGAACGGCAGGCAAACCGGATTTTGCGGACCAGCGCGGTGACGGTCCCGGAGAAGTTTAAGGACATCCTGGCCAAGTATCATGACCATCCCGAGGCCCTGAAGCAGGCGGGAATTAGCTACGCGATTGATCAAATTGTCGATCTGGTGACCAATGACGTTGCCGGGATCCACCTGTACACAATGAATCAGGCGGACACTGCCCGTCAGGTTGAGCAAAACATCGGCGCTCTCCTCCAGGTCAGCTGTTAGGGGGCGATGCGATGATTATTGATGGTAAAAAATTGCCCGGGAAATAAATGCACAAACCCGCCAACAGGTTGCAGAATTAAAAGCGCACCAGCATACGCCAGGAATTGCGGTGATCTTGGTCGGCGATGATCCGGCTAGTCTGGTCTACACCCGCACAAAGCACCGCCTTGCTCAAAAGCTGGGGATTGCTTCGACCCGGTACCATTTCCCGGCTGATGTCGACCAGGCGACCGTCTTACAGCAGGTTCGGAAATTAAATTGGGATGACAGTGTAGACGTCATCCTGGTACAGGCGCCCCTCCCGGCTCAGCTCAATGGTGAGAAAATTGTTAACGCAATCGACCTGACAAAGGACGCCGATGACCTTCACCCGCTCAACCAGGGCGGCCACTATCCGGTCGCCTGTACGCCCCGGGGGATCATGGCACTATTAAAGCAGTACCAGGGGCCAACGTGGTCATTGTTGGGCGGAGCCTCCTGGTTGGCAAACCGCTCCTGGCGCTGCTGAATAATCTGAACGCGACGGTGACCTTTGTTGGCCGGCATACCAAGAAGCGGGCTACACTGACCAGGCAGGCGGACATCCTAATTGTTGCTGCCGGGGTTCCTAGCCTGGTTAAAGCGGGGGACGTCAAGGCAGGGGCGGTGGTAATAGATGTGGGAATCAACCGCCTGCCGTCTGGCAAGCTGGTCGGCGACGTTGATTTCGCAAGTGTTGTCTCCCAAGCACGGCTGATTACCCCAGTTCTCGGGGGCGTGGGCCCGTTGACGGTCGCCATGCTGATGCGTCAGACGGTTGAGCTGGCCGAATGGCGACGGGAACGAGCCGCTTTCCGTGTAGGCTAATGCCGCCGGTTCATCTTAAATATTATTAAGCATAAAGATAACGGCTAGGCCGCGGAAGTTTCCGTAGCTTAGTCGTTATTGAAGTTATAGTGGTGCCAATCAATGACGGTGTGGCGGGCGGATCTCAGCGGCGCCTAGAGGTAATAACGGTTGAAAAGCCCCTTGATGGCGCTGGCTCTCGTTCGGTATAATTATTGTGTTAAAGTTATTCCGGCATAGCTCAGTTGGTAGAGCACCTGACTGTTAATCAGGTTGTCGTCAGTTCGAGTCTGACTGCCGGAGTTGGTAAAACAACCTAAGATTAGTTCAGGACAAAAATAATTTTGTTCTGAACTTTTTTGTTACTCTAAAGATAGAGCTAAGGTCGTACATAGCCTCAGGGACTTCGAGTCCGTATTAAAAAATGATTTCCGCTATCTTTGATTTGATATTTTGCTTTTAGGTTGTGGAACTGTGAGTTCGGGTGTTTAGGAAATGAAGTACAAATCTAGGATGGTGGTAATGACTAGCTCTATTTCTAGAAAGGAAGTCTTTTTATGGCTGATATATTTGCCTTGGATGTTTCAATGGGGAAAAGTTACTGTGTCTGGTATCGAGGGAAACACTGCTTAAAAGAGTTTTCTTTAGTACACACGAAAGCGGAGTTTAATGCTCTACGAGATATGATTAATGAAGCTCAGAAGCCAATTATCTACTTTGAAGCGACTGGAATTTATTCGCGAGTAATTGAACATTTCTTTGAGACCAATGGTCTCCGCTTTTGCCGTCTTAATCCACTAGAACTTCATTTAAAGTCCGAGAGTCTACGACGAGTTAAGACCGATCAGAAAGACGCTCACCGGATTACTCTCACTGTCCAGGAAAATACTTTTCGATTAACAGTTCCTTGGAAAAAAGACTATCTTCAGCTACATGAGCTTAGTCGGTTCTATAATCAGCTCAACGCTGATTGGAACTATCGTCTAAACCATCTTCATACTGCACTTGAACAGGTTTTTCCAGAACTTAAGCAATTATTTGTAAATAAAACATCTAAATTAGCGTTGAATATCGTGGAGCTTTTCCCTCACCCAGCACTAGTTAGGCCTTATTCGAGAGTTAAATTAAAGAATATTCTAATGGCATCTACAGATAAACGAATATCTAAGATGAAAACTTATAAGTATGCCGATCGATTAATCGATCTTGCCCAACAATCATATCCGGCTGTTTCTAGTGACGCTATTCAGGTTGATGAAGTTCGCTACTATACTCGCCAATTAATTGCCTTAGCACGTAAAAAAGAAGAGGTGATCAAGCGGATAGAATCTATTGCCCAGCTCTTGCCAGAGTATGGCCTGTACTATTCTTTTCCGGGAATTGGCAAGCAGACTGCCACCCAACTAGTGGGAGAATTAGGTGACATTAGTCGTTTTGATAACTCTAACCAACTCAATGCCTATGTTGGGATTGATATTCGCCGTCACCACTCTGGAACTTATGCCGGTCAAGACCACATTAATAAGCGTGGAAACCCAATTGCCCGTAAACTGTTGTATTTTACCATTGGTAATATGATTCGCCAACAACACGTCAATCCTAATCACATTGTTGAATATTATTATCGTTTAAAAGAAAAACGACCTTATCCAAAACTGAATAAGGTCGCCATGGTAGCTTGTATGAATAAAACTCTGAAATGTCTCTTATCCATGATTAAGCACCATGAAAAATACCACTATCGGTATACGGACTCTATGGTCCCTGTGAGGGCATAATCGTCTCACAAATTTAATATACCACTAATTCTCGATTTTTGAAGAAGAACCGGGTTGGTTTAGTATACTCTTCTTTTCTAAATATTTTTCTTGACTAATCGTAGGAAAGAGGCTGGGAAAAAACTCCTACTCCAAAATAAAAACCGGATGATGAATTTTTTGAACAATTCATCATCCGGTTTTTATGTACACAGAAAATCGTTCCTGATATGATGTAATTACCCCTAAAAACAACTAAAGGGAGCGATTTCCATGTATCAAAATTATACCATAGGGCAAACCGAATTCGTACTAAACTATAACTATGATTTACCACAGAATCATGTTGCGCGACTAATTAGTGATTTTGTCGACTCGATTCCACAAGATGTGCTATTAGAAGATTCAGTAGCGGCTACCGGCCGCCCTTCATCGCATCCAGCAATTATGCTTAAGATTCTCTTGTTTGCCTACTCACGCCAAACTTATTCTGGAAGAAAGATTGAAATGATGTTGGATGAGAACCTGCCAATGCGTTGGTTAGCTCATGATTATACTTATAGCTACCGTACCGTACCCTCAATAATTTTCGCCGCAGTCAGCACGCTAGTAAGCTAATTAAACATGCCTTTGTATACTGTACCATGGCTTTAAAAGATCACGGACTAATTCAAAACGATGCGGTTTTTATCGATGGGACTAAGGTAGAAGCCGATGCCAATAAATATTCATTTACTTGGCGGCGAGCAGTTGAAAAGTATCACGCTAAGTTAAGAGAAAAGACAAGTAAGCTTTATGAGGAACTAGTAGAAAAACAAGTGGTGCAAGAAATGGCACCGGAGCTGGTTACTTCCGCCGAAGGCATGGAAGTAATGGAACAAGAATTGGCGGAGAAAATTACTAAATTAGATGAAGAGATTGAGCAAGAACCAAAAATCATCAAAGGTGGTTCAGCTAGAAAACGGCGCCGTCGTTTTCTAAAAAAGCTTCGTCACCAATTAAGCAACAACCTAATTCCGCGTGCCCAAAAGTATGAACGCGCCGAAAATATCTTCCAAGGCCGTAATAGCTATTCTAAGACTGATCATGATGCGACCTTTATGTGTATGAAGGAAGATCCGATGATGAATCGGTAGTTAAAGCCCGGCTATAACCTGCAAATCGCTATCCATAAGCAATTTATCCTTGATTACGAGCTGTTTTCAAATCCAACTGACATCAGGACCTTAGTGCCATTCCTTACCCAGTTTCATGCTTTAGATTTCTTTGAACATATCGTCGCCGATGCAGGCTATGGTAGTGAGTACAATTACACAACGATTCTTGATCGGTTTAAAAAGCAGCCGGTTATTCCATACACAACTTATCAAATGGAACAGAAACGTAAATTTAAAAACGATCCAACTAGGTCACAGAATTGGAAATATAACGCTAATGACGACTACTACATTGATCATCAAGGAGTTCGTTTTAGTTTTTATCGCTATAGTAAATCCACTGATAAGTATGGCTTTAAGCGTGACTTTAAAATCTATCGTGCTGATAAACATCAACTATCAGTTAAATTAGATGAACTAGCAAAGACACCAGGTGGTCGGCAACGCTATATGAAGGTTAACCCAACCTGAAATTATTATAAAGCTAAAGTTAAAGATGCCCTCTCAAGTGACGAAGGCAAAGCAATTTATCGTCGACGGAAGTTCGACGTTGAACCAGTCTTTGGTCACATGAAGAGGGATTTTGGCATACGACGAACTCATTTACGTGGACAACGGGCTGTGGAAAATGATATCGGGCTAGCCCTGATGGCATTAAATCTAACGAAATTTGGCCAATCAATTAGTCGATTGGAGACTAATTTCATAAATCATAACCACCCGTCAAACGGGTGGTTTGCACATCGGCTATAAGCCGATAATAAAAGCCGGCGTCTCAAGGCGCTGGCTTTCGCTTTGCTCAAGCCAAAATGCTCTGACTACTTCACTTACCCTTAAAAGGGTCTTAGTATTCCACACTTGTTAACTTATCCATTCCAATATCATGCTTTTCTTGATCTCGGATATACTTCTTTATTGTGGATTCGTTCAACCCTACTGTACTTACATAGTAGCCTTCGGCCCCAAAATGTCGGTTTCCATATTTATATTCGTCGTTTGTAAAATTAAGTTAGAAAAAATAAAAAGCCATTTGTGATAGACTTTTGAATATCCCTAATCAAAAGAA
>NZ_RDBR01000019.1 GCF_009663775.1 Lactobacillus sp. 0.1XD8-4 | reverse complement strand
AAAAGACTGTCATTTCAACGGTTTACCGTTTAATGACAGTCCTTATTATATATAAATCGGAATTACAAGATTTGAACTTGCGACCTCTGCGTCCCGAACGCAGCGCTCTACCAAGCTGAGCTAAATTCCGAAAAAAATAAGCATAACAGAAAACTGTCACGCTTACTATAATTAGTGCACCCAGAAGGAGTCGAACCTTCAACCTTCTGATTCGTAGTCAGACACTCTATCCAATTGCGCTATGGGTGCATATAAGCGGAAGACGGGATTCGAACCCGCGACCCCCACCATGGCAAGGTGATGTTCTACCACTGAACTACTTCCGCATGTTACTGATAAGTTATTTCCTATCAACGGTTATTAATATTACATGAAATACTTACTAATGTCAATAAGTTTTTTCAAAAAATATTAAATGCGGATGAAGGGACTTGAACCCTTACATCATAAATGATACAAGATCCTAAATCTTGCGCGTCTGCCAATTCCGCCACATCCGCAAAATAAATGGAGGATACAGGGCTCGAACCTGTGACCCCCTGCTTGTAAGGCAGATGCTCTCCCAACTGAGCTAATCCTCCATAAAATAGGCTTGCTAAACAAATCAGCCTATTTAATATATCATCTAATATGATATTTGTCAAATCCTATTTTAAATTTAATTCAATCAATTTTTTATCAACCATTGATAATACTTTTTTAGCGGCAGTCGGATCCTCAACAAAATCATACTTATCCCCGTCAATCATCATCTTAGGACTTTCGTTATAATCTTCATACCATTTTATATAACGCTCATTTAAATTTTTGTAGTATGAATATAAAGAAGGATCATTAGCAATTTGTTCGTATGAACGGCCGCGCTTCTTGATTCGCTCAAGCATTGTATCAAATGATACCTTGATTGTAATTAATAAATTCGGTGCTTTTTGGTGGGGCTGCTCAGGTAATTCTTCCATCATGTTAGCTAATAAAGATGAATAAATATCTGATTCCGTTTCCGTAGCCCGTCCCATATCTGCATTTAATTTAAATAGAAGTGCATCTTCAAAGATTGACCGGTCTAAAACATTTAGGTCATTTTCATACGAGTCTTTAATCTCATCAAGACGCTTATTTAAAAAATATATCTGTAACAAAAAACCATACTTTTTAGGGTCTTTATAAAAAAGCGGCAAAATTTTATTATCATCAACAGACTCATAAAAGGCCTGACTATTAAGGTGATCCGCCAACAGCTGCGTCAAACTGGTTTTCCCTGCACCAATCGTACCGGCTAATGCAATCATTTATTATTTCCCCCTATTTAAAAATTCAAAAAAGTCACGAACACAATTCTATCATTTAAAATAAAAAGGAGCGAGTGCAAAGTTAAAATAACTTTACCCGCTACCTAATAATCAGTCTTCTTCCGGTTCGTATGACTCACCCTTAGTTCTCCGTGATAAATCAACTTTATCTAGTGGAATAACGTGGGTCTTATAACGAATCTTATAGTATAAAAATAAGATTAAGAATAGTGGAATTCCCATGTAAGTAATCAAAATATTTTGCCAATCCATCTTAATAAAGGCATCGATGTTTTGTCCACAAATAACAACAATACATAAAACAAAAGCGAAAATAGGTCCAAATGGGAAGGCTGTTACATGATATTTTAGTTCAGAAATACTATGCCCCTGCTTAACAAATGCTCTCCGAAAACGGTAATGAGAGATTGCAATCCCTAACCACGCAATAAATCCGCAAAGTCCAGACGCCCCAATTAAATAATTATATGCTTGCGGACCGACAAATTGGGTTGCAAAGGCAGCTAATGATACGACCATTGTACCAAGCAATGCATAGATCGGAATTCCCCGACGGTTAACATACCCAAAAATGCGCCATGCATAGCCTTCTCTTGCCTGAGAATATAACATCCGTGTCGAAGCATATAGCCCCGAGTTAGCGGCTGAAATCACCGCTGTAAGAATAACAGCATTCATTACACTAGCAGCAAATGCTAACCCCGCTCGCTTGAAGACAATCGTAAATGGGCTCATTGTAATATTTGAAACGTCTTGATTTAATAAGTTTTTGTCTGTATATGGCAAGATGCATGCAATTACAAATATTGCAAAAATGTAGAATAGTAAAATTCGCCAAAAAGTAGAATGAATCGCCTTAGAAACTGATTTTTCAGGCGTCGCAGCTTCGCCAGCTGTAATTCCAACTAACTCAGTTCCCTGAAAAGAAAATCCAGCAACAAGGAATACACTGATAATCGCTGGCACACCACCAACAAAAGGCGCCTGCTTATAATGGAAATTACTTAAACCAACAGGTCGTCCCCCCATAATGCCGAGGATAATAGCTACCCCTACAATTAAGAAAACAACTACTGTGATAACTTTAATAAGCGCCAGCCAAAATTCTGTCTCCCCATACGAGCGAACCGAAAGATAATTAATCAAGAAAATTAATGCCATTACTACTACACTAAAAATCCAACCAGGTACGTTAGGCAACCAGTAATTCATCACAATGCCGGCTGTTGTAACATCAACAGGAATTGTAATCGCCCAGTTAAACCAGTAATTCCACCCAAGGGCAAATCCCAATGCCGGGTCAACAAATTTTGTGGAGTAAGCTGAAAATGACCCCGTTAACGGCATATACGTCGCCATTTCTCCTAAACTAGTCATTAAAAAGTAAACCATAATTCCCATGATTCCATAGGCCACTAAGGCTCCCCCTGGCCCAGCTGTCGAAATTGCTGATCCACTAGCAATGAAAAGACCAGTACCAATTGTTCCCCCGAGGGCAATCATTGACAGGTGACGTGTTTCCAATGTCCGTTCAATATGACCTGTCGACTTTTCTTCGTCTGCCATAAAATAATTCCTCCATTATTATATATTTTAACGTCATCACTTCGAAGAGGATAAATTAAAAGGGCCTCCTGATCGGCAATCCTATCAGAAGACCCAACTTGACAATTCATAATTGTTGAATCAATTTAGGAAGCGCCCCGCAATTTATCTGCGACAGTCCATAGCCTATTATGACTATGGCCCAACAATCACTTAAAATAAGTTAAGTAATGTTTCGGCATATTTTCCTTTCAGCATCGCTCCGGTGCTTATTCACCTAACAATGATTACTAATAAAACATGCAACCTCTTCATCGAATGAAATTATACCCTTCTTAAATAAAAAAGCAAGTCTAGATCTCATCTGGCTAATTGCCACCATAAATCATGCTTATAGATAAACCCATTATTAATCAAGACCCGTTGTGAGCGATGATTTTCTTCTTTACAGGCCGCATGAATAAGGATTCCTTTCGGTAATTGAGAAATAACTTTTTTAAGTGTGTTTGTCATTATTCCTCGTCCCCACAAATCGCGTTTTAACAGATAACCAAGCTCATATTGATGATTAATTTTTTGCCCCTCGCTGCCATACCAGTTACTTAACACAATCATTCCCACCACATCAATTTCAGTTTCTAATAATGCAACATGATTGCGCCGAATAAATAAGTTTAATGCCTGAATACGTGATTTTTTATCCCGTGGCAGCATTAGTTCCGCCCCCTGTACTAACTCATCATCATCTAGCAATTCAGCTAACCTCGCTAATTCTACCGTGGTTGCTTTTTTTATATTAATTTCATCCATAATTACCACCTATTTCCCGGGAAATACACTAAGTAATAAACAAGGTCCAAACATCCGAAAATTTCAAATGTTTGGACCCTATTTATACTTATTACTCAGCAATTACTGCTACTTGTTTTCTCAAATCTCAATACTGCGAAGGAACGGAACTTGTTGCAGCCGCGGTGCCCATGCAACATATAACCATTCTGCTACTTGTAACCAAGCATATGCTAACAGCATTGCCCCAATTGTATCAAAAGGCCAATGAGCGTAGAGGTATACCCGTGAGACTGCCAAGAAAAATACTGCAAAAATTAGTAAGATTTGCAAAATTGTCCGAACTGCTGCTTTTTGAATAAGAGGAATAACAACTAAGAATAAAATTGCTACTACTAAGAAAATCCCTAATGTGTGTCCACTAGGAAAACTATAACCATCATCAGCTGGTAAATGTTGTGCTGGACGTACCCGTTTTACAATATGCTTAAATACTTCTCCTAACACATCTCCGCCAAAAATCGTACCTAAAGCCCAAAGAGCCGGAATGCGATAACCCTTTAACCATAGAACTGCTGCAATGATAAAGACCCATACCAAATCTAATACCGGTTTAGCTAGAAATGATATGAGGGTCATTAACGCATGGAACCAACCAATTGATTCAATACGCTGACTAGTAAATAAAGATTGTAAAACTGCATCAATCATCGTCACTACTGATGAGTTAAACATAATTAACAACATCAGAGCGATAAAGAAACCACCGCTTAACGCAAAGCGCCACCAACGATGGTTATCACGTTCAATAAACATAATTAAGGATTCTCCTAACTTAAATTAATCAATTAAAAATGAGTATACCACACTGTTAGAAGTTCCACCGCGACTTTTTGATTAAATATTGTCGAAGATAGATTAAAACGCGGTTTAATAGTTCGCCGATTCCAAAGCCCAGCGTAATTGCACCAACTATTACTACTACTTGATAAAAGTACACTGTCACCAAATGATAATTGCCAATCGCAAAATTACGCACCATTTTATAGGCTTGCCCTCCCGGTACAAAAGGCACTAACGCAGGAACATTAAAGACAATAATCGGCATTCGTTTTCGCCGGGCTGCATACTGACTCAAAATTGAAATTAAGATGGCCGCAACCAGATTGCTAAATGCTAAGCCCACGCCACTGTGATAATACATAATCCAATAGATTACCCATACACTACCACCAATAATTCCCGCAATATTATAGGCCCGTTTAGGAATATTTAAGAGGATTCCGAAACAAACTGTCGATATATAACATAAGATAAATTGCAACAATAAGTTACCCCAATTCATTAGTTTGTCCTCCTCAATTAAAATGTAAGACAATTACAATCGCACTTCCAATTGACACAGCCGTTAAAATAGCCTCAATTCCTCTCGTCGGTCCACTGATTAAATTACCAGAAACTAGATCACGAGCAGCATTAGTTAGCGGAACACCTGGTACAAGCGGCATCACAGCTCCAATAATAATATCATTAATATTATTAGCCCAGTGAAGTTTTACAAATATTACCGCTAATAATCCTATTATTAATGAAGAACAGAATTCACCGAGATATTGAATCTTAAATTTCCTAAGTAAATAGGAAAAAGCCCCGTATCCAATTCCCCCCGCTATAAAGCCAGCCCACGAATCAATTATATTACCCGTAAAAACAATCATTAACGCACCGCTTAATACAGCAGCAGCTAGTGATTCATACCAATTCTGCCATCGCGATACTTTTTGCCGATCAATTTTCTTTAGCTTCGCAAATGCTTGGGGCAAATCAATCTTTCGACGGGCCAATTCACGTGACACTTCATTAACGTCCGCGATTTTACTTAGGTTATTCTTCCGATGGCGAATTGTTATCACTTGAGCATGGGGCTCATCAATTGTTCCAACGACAATTCCCGTAACTGTGGTGAAAGCTTGAAAATCACGCAAGCCTGCACTGCGCGCCATTCGCGACAAAGTATCATTAACTCGTTCCATATTTGAACCATTTTCAATTAATAATCGCCCTGCTAATAAGCATGTTTTTAACGCTAAGGATTGTCGTCTTTTCGTTAACATTTCTCCGCCTTCTTTATTCAAAGATAATTTATATTATCCACTGTTTAGAACCTTTCCTCAATAAAAAAAGCGGCCGGAAATCCCAACCGCTAAATATATTATTAATCTTTTACAACATTTACTGCTTGAGGACCGCGTTCGCCATCCTCTACATCAAACGTAACATGTTGTCCTTCGTTTAATGACTTAAATCCATCGCCTTGGATTGCAGAGAAGTGAACGAATACATCGTCGCCACTCTCACGAGTAATAAAACCATAACCCTTATCATCATTAAACCATTTAACAGTTCCTTGTTCCATTATGGAAATCCTCCTATGCATATCGCACTGATATAATTTTGTAATTCATCTCAGGTGAAGAGATCCATTTGCAATGTAACAATCGAACCAACCGCACTTAAAAAAACTACAAAGCCTATTGTACCATATAAGTAAAAATTTACCTAATTAATCTTTGACCATTGACGTAATATCGGGCTCGATAAAAATATTATGAGATGCTTTGTAGGAAACGTTAATCTCTTTATTATCGTCAGCCTTGCGAATGACAATTGGTCCTTCAAATGGTTCGTGACGAATCACAATTACCTGTTCCTGTGGACGTAATCCTAATTCCTCTAAATAAGTTAGTAATTCATGATTATCCAAGAATCGTTCTAACTCGACCTTTTCCCCATCATTAGCATCAGCAAGCAAACGATGAGTTACATCTGGAAACTTACCGTTGGCTGATGGAATCACTCCACCATGCGGACAATGATCTGGATGTTGTAAAAATGTATCTAGTGCGGTTGCTAAGCGGTCACTTGTCTGGTGTTCAAGAATTTCCGCTTCGGAATGAACATCAGCAAAATTATAATGAAGCTTATTTACTAAAAACGTCTCCCACAACCGATGCTTGCGAACCAATTCTGCCGCATATTTCTGCCCTTTATCAGTTAATGAGATACCTGCATATGGTTCATGAACAACTAGCCCTTCGTCAGCCAACTTAGAAATCATCTCGGTTACTGATCCAGCGGCAATTCCTAGTCCAAGGGAAATCTCTTTATTAGAAACTTTTTTATGACTACCACCCAATTCAAATATAATTTTTAGGTAGTCTTCCTTCATTGGAGTCAATTCGTTTCACCTCTGGGTATTAAAATTTGGCCTACGATCGGTCATTACATGTTTTTTATATATTAACATTGAACCCAAGTTGATTATAGCATATTATTAAAAGTGTAGTTTGGAAAGCCTAACTTTTTTGTTATTTGCTTTTTACAAACCAGTAACTTATAGAGGAGCAACTATATATGAAAGAAAAAGTAACAGGTAAACGTTTTTTTGCCGTCACACTCCTAAATATATTAATTACGATTGTTGAAATTGTCGGGGGAGCTCTTTCAGGAAGTTTAGCCTTGTTATCAGATGCTTTTCACAACCTAGGTGATTCGCTTTCGATTGTTTTAGGCTACTTTGCTCAACATATTGGTGGCCATCCTGAAAATAGGCAACGAACATATGGATATCGTCGAGCTGAAATCTTAGCGGCACTAACTAATGGTACATTATTAGTAATCATCTCCTTATTTTTGATTGTTGAAGCTATCAAACGATTGCAACATCCCCAACATATTAATGGCGGAATCATGTTAACAGTCGCTATCATTGGGTTAGTAGCTAACTTTGTTTCCGCTCTTCTGCTTCATGCAGGCAGTAAAGATAGTCTTAATGTTAAGGCTACTTATTTACATGTTCTCAGTGATGCTTTATCATCTGTTGCTGTAATTATTGGTGGGCTAATTTTGACTTTTGTCAATGTACCATGGCTCGATCCCGTATTAACAATCGGGGTTGCTATCTATATTAGTTTTGAAGCTTGGCCGATCATCTTACAGACAGTTAAAATTTTAATGCAATCTTCCCCAGATTTGGACTATGACGCGATTGAACATGATCTCAAACAAATTGATGGCGTTACCGCTGTTCACCACATTCATGCCTGGATGATGGATGAACACCGCATTATTTTTTCAGCGCACCTTAATTGTGACGACTTGCCGTTGAGTCAAGTTGAACGAATCTACAGTCAGGTTGAACAAATCCTCCATGAAAAATATGGTATTTGTCACGTTACTATTCAAGCAGAGTATCATCGTGGTCGCGACGAAGAATTATTCAATACACCAGTCGATGAGAAAAATGTTATCAACAGTAATTTTCAAAGTAAATAAAGGGAACGTAAAGAGGGCTCTAGCATTCGGATTTTCCGAATACTAGAGCCCTTTTTGTCCTGCACTGTAGCATTTAGGGGGCTTATGTCACAATTCCCTTTTACCCTAGAATAATTTACCAACACCATAGTGAATCGTGATTGTAATTAATCCAATAATAATATTCCTAATTACCGCAATCTTAACAAGACCATTTCCAAGCTTTGAACTAATATATCCAGTTAATGCACTTGTTAGCGCCACTGCAAGAATTACCGCATACCACTTATAAGCCTCTGGAGCAAATGTCATTGCCATTAGCGGAAACAATCCCCCTGCAGCTGCTGAGAAAAGTGAAGAAAAAGCTGCGTCCCATGGATTCAAATAATGTCCTAATTCAATGTCATACTTAATCCGCACAACTGTTTCTAACGGTTTTTTATTCAATAAATCCTTAGCAATTGCTAGTGATGTTTCAGGGGTAACACCTTTATTTACATAATAGTCTCGGACAGCCGCCAATTCGCCATCATAATCTGTTTTCAATAATTTTTCTTCCTGAGCAACCGCCGACTTCTCTGTATCTTTTTGGGTGGAAACTGATGCATATTCCCCCGAAGCCATTGAAAAAGCACAGGCAAGCAGGTCAGATAAACCGGCAATAAAAATAGTAAAACGGTCACTGGTGGCTGCTGCAACAGATACTAAAACACCGACAACAGTTAAAATACCATCATTAGATCCTAACACCCCAGCACGTAAAGTATTTAGTTTTTCCTCCATTGTTTGCTTTTGGTGCTTTTTTATTTTTGTAGCCATTTTTTCATCCCCTTAACGCGCGAATAATTGTCCTATAAGGTAAGTTACACCCATTGTCAGCAAACCTGCTGCTGCATTTCTAAACATTGATTTAATTCGATTTGATTTACCAAGAACAGCAGCACAGTATCCTGTAATCAGCAAAGCAATTAAAACAGCAATTGCCGTCGCTAAAATTCGCGTGTTAGCAGGAGAGACAGTCACAGCAACCATTGGTAAAATTGAACCAGTCGGAAATGAGATAAATGACGCAATTGCGGCGGCATAAGGGCTGGTAAATTCCTTAGGGTTAAAGCCATACCGTTCTTGGACTACTGTTCCTAAAGCATCTTTTTCCATGAGCTCTTTAGTCGCCTGATTGGCAAGCTGGGGATCAATATCTTGTGCCTCATACTTTTTTTGAACATAATTAAATTCTTGTTGATATTGATCTTGGAGCCGTTGCTTTTCACTAATCAACGCCATTTTCTGTGAATCCTTTTGGGTAGAAACAGAAACATACTCCCCCATACACATTGAAATCATCCCAGCCAGCGTCCCTGACAAGCCAGAAATCAAAATCGAATAAGAATTACTCGTTGCAGCGGCAACCCCGATAACAATCCCCGCAATCGAAATAATTCCATCGTTAGCGCCCATCACGCTCGCCCGTAAAACATTAACCTTCTGGGCTAAAGACATCTTTTTCTTGGGCATTTCTATCCCTTCCCTCTTTTAATTTAGAATCATTATAACATAGAGATAACGAAACGCAATAATATTTGTTTAATAGAATATCTTACTTTAGAAACATTTGAAATTATGTTTACATAGAAAAAACGATAGCTCTCATAAAGAACTATCGCTGTAATACTAGAAAACCTTATAGTATTGGCAACTTAATTATTCGTAACGTTCAACTGCAGTCGTCCGAATTACGAATACAGACGTACCCGCATGACGAGTCATGTATGAAGCTTGAGAACCAACGGCCTTACGGTTGCCCCACTTACCAATCGAACCAACAACTAATAAGTCTGGTTGAAAGGCAGGGATTACATGATTACAAATTCGTTCAGCAGGACGTTCTCCTCGATCAACAATCCCAGTAATTTTTTCTGGGTCAACCCCATAATCAATTGCGGCTTGAACATATTCGTTCACCCGTTGACGTAATTCGTCTTCGCTACTGTGAACATAATCTTTATCTAAGATTTGGTATACGTTAACGTGATCAGTTTCCAAGATTGATACAATTCCTAATTCTGATCCGTCACGCTTTGCCTTATCAACCGCATACGAGAAAGCGGCACGGGCATCTGGCGCATCGTCAACACCAACGAGGATCTTCTTGAACTTCTTTGGCTTAATTTCGAACATTAGTATTCTCCTCCCTATGTTCTTCCTTTTAACGATGAAGCATCACTCGCTCCTCTTCGTTAAATCAATTTCTTCACTCCCTATGTTACTACTTATCTCGATTTTGTAAATAATTATTTTGGCAATCCTAAAATAAAAGTAATTTCTAAAATAATTTATAATTTTCTGTAATAAATTCAATAATACACAAATCCATTTTTGACGGTTTATACAACAACCTATATAATGATAATTACTTACTTATTTGAGTTTATAAGCGAAACGGGGGTTAAATGCATATGTCGATGATTGAATTCCATGACGTTCAAAAATATTATGGTAAATTTCATGCATTAAAAGATATTAATTTAACAATTGAAGCTGGTGAAACGGTCGTCTTGATTGGCCCATCCGGCTCTGGAAAAAGTAGTTTAATCCGAACAATTAACGGCTTAGATCCTATTCGAGACGGACAGTTAATCGTTAACGGGTTTGACCTTGCCGATAAAAAAACAAACGTTAACTTAATCAGAAAAGACGTTGGAATGGTGTTTCAGCACTTCAATCTTTACAACAATAAGACTGTGCTTGAAAATATAATGCTCGCACCACGGATTGTTCTTAAACGCCCGGATGATGAAAACCACGAAATAGCAATGAAGCTTCTTGATAAAGTCGGTCTTGCTAATAAGGCAGATAGTATGCCTGCTCAATTATCCGGAGGTCAAAAGCAACGAATTGCCATTGCCCGTAGTCTGGCAATGAAACCTAAATGTTTATTATTTGACGAACCAACAAGTGCTCTTGATCCTGAAATGATTGACGATGTTTTAGACGTCATGAAAGACATCGCAAAGAACTCTAATATGACAATGCTCGTTGTAACCCACGAAATGGGCTTTGCCCGCGCGGTTGCTGACCGAGTAATCTTCATGGCTGAAGGTCGTATTTTAGAAGACGATACAACTGAAAAATTTTTTGGTGAACAACCATCTACCGAACGGGCCCGTGAATTCATGAGTAAAATTAGTGGTCACTAAGGAGGAACTTCCTATGAAAAAATATTGGCGATTAATTAGTCTTAGTTTCCTCTTGATGTTTATCCTCACCACTCTTTCTGCTTGCAGTACCTCAATTGCTAAGAAAGATGTTCTTACCGAAGATATGCATAGTCAACGAATTACGTGGGGAGTTAAAGCAGATACACGGCTATTTGGTCTTGAAGATATAAAAACTGGCAAGTTAGAAGGTTTTGAGATTGACCTCGCCAAAGCACTGACAAAAAAGATCCTCGGTCCAAACGGTAAGTGTGTCTTTGTTCCAGTTACAAGCGGGACACGGGTGCCGTTATTAAAGAACGGTAATATTGACGCAATTATGGCTACAATGACTATCACCCCTGAACGTGCAAAACAAGTAGATTTCACTCATTCCTACTTTGACGCTGGACAATCATTATTGGTCAAAAAAGGAAGCCCCATTAAAAATATTAATGATCTCAATAAACATGGTGCTGTTATCTTAGGGGTTGCGGGATCAAATTCAGTAAAAAACGTGGCTAAATTTGCTCCGAAAGCACGAGTTCTCCAACTTTCTGACTATGCTCAAGCAATGACCGCCCTTAAATCAAAGCAAGGGGATGCCTTGACAACTGACAACGGTATTCTTTATGGAATGGCTGCTGAAAACCCAGGATATGAAGTTGTCGGCGGTAATTTTACAAAAGAACCTTATGGAATTGCTGTCAACAAAAACCAAGCTCGTTTCCGCAATAAATTAAACTGGGCACTAAAAGAAGTTGAGAAAGACGGCACCTACAACCGCTTACTGCTTAAGTGGTTTGGTGATGTCAAAGGATTTAATTATCAGGAGATGAAACGCTAATGTTAAATATAATTGCAAATGAGTGGCATCCCCTTTTGACTGGGCTATGGAATACAATTCTCTGTAGTCTAATTGCTCTGGTTGGCAGCCTAGTTATCGGGACCTTCTTCGCTCTGTTAGAAATTTCGCAACACCGATTTGTTAAAATTATCGGTCACGTTTATGTAGAAGTATTCCGTAATATTCCTTTATTGGTTATCACAATGGCCTTCTTTTTGATTATCCCGATGTACATTGTTAAAATTAACGGTTTTACTGCCGGTACAATTGGCCTCACTCTTTATACTTCAGCTTTTATTGCCGAAACTGTGCGGGCAGGGATTAATTCCATCGACCATGGACAAATGGAGGGGGCATTGGCAAACGGCCTTACATACACCCAAGCCATGCGCTATATTGTTTTGCCACAAGCTTTTCGCGTAGTTATCCCCCCTCTAGGAAATCAATTTATTAACTTGGTAAAGAACTCCTCCGTCCTTGCTTTTGTAGCCGGATTCGATCTAATGTACCAAGGGAATTTAATTGCAAATGACACTTTAGAAACGATGCCAACATATTTTATCGTTGGGATAATGTACCTAATCATTACCTTACCGTTAAGTTACTATATGCGGCATCTGGAAAAGAAACTGGCTTAGGAGGGATGACTAATGCAAAATTTTATTGATGCTTATTCTTGGATTAACATCCGTTTCCTCCTAGAAGGACTTGGTATCACAATCGAAGTTTCAGTCATTTCGATTGTTATCAGTTTCATTCTTGGGACGCTTTTGGGAATTATCCGTTACGCTAAGATCAAATATTTATCCGCAATCGTTGGTTTTATTATTGATATTATCCGTAATTTACCACTTTTGCTAATTATTTTCTTTACTTATTTTGGGTTACCAAATATCGGGATAAAGCCTGAAATTATTCCTGCTGCAATCATGGCCCTATCGATCTTTGAATCTTCAATGGTCGCTGAAATTGTCCGTTCTGGAATTAATTCTATTGATTATGGGCAAACTGAAGGCGCCCTCGCCAATGGTCTTACGAAGTGGCAAGCTTTACGAATTATCGTTCTTCCACAGGCAATTAAAAATATGATGCCTGCCCTTGTAAGTCAATTTATTTCACTAGTTAAAGATACCTCTTTAGCAACTATCATTGTCCTTCCTGAATTAATGTACCACGCACAAATTATTTACGGACAAAATACAAATTATATCATTCCAATGTTTGTTGCCCTCGCGGTACTTTACTTCATCGTTTGTTACTCCCTATCATTATTTGCTAACTATCTACATAAACATATTGCCTAAGAACCCGACAGAGTTAGCTTACTAGTGAATTCACACAAATACGCAGAAACAAAAACCTCCAGTATTCGGATTTTCCGAACGCTGGAGGTTTTTTCATATATTGTAGTATTTTTACCCATACTAATATCTGCTTTTACAGCCCTATTTTTGTCAAAACACACCATTTTCCGCTCTGATCAGAGGGCTTATTTTTAATATTGAATCATAAAATCAAACCGCTGGTGTTCACCAGTCAAGCGGTCAACATGGCGTTCCATTACTTGACGACGCTGACCATACATCATCCAGACAGTAATACCGATAAAGACCACTAATTCGATTCCCGTCCCAAGCCAATCTTGATATGTAACCTTGCCTGTCATTAAAGTAGAATCAGATGCAATGAAGGCTGTCCAATCCAACAAAAAGTGCATCACCATTGCTAACCATAACTGACCTGTATAAACGTATACAGTTGCAAAGAAAAGACCAATTCCGGCAGCGCTAATTGCTTGTAAAACTGTCATTGACCATTCCTGTGGCCCATAGTTTGCAAGGTGAACAATTCCAAATAAGATTGAACTCGTAGCAAGAGCTAGCGGCAACCGTTGCTTTAAGTTACGCCAAGCGTAAAATAAAATACCTAGAATGGCAAAACGGAATAATGTCTCCTCCATAACGGCGGCTTCAAATGCGGAAAAAGTAAAGTTCCAAGTAACTTTATGAAAATTAGGCATTTCGCCAGTATTAAAAGCCATAAAAATAATATCAACTAGTACTAATCCAGCAAAGATCCACCAATTAAAATCCCCACTCCAATGAGGTTTTAAACCTGGCCATGATAAGTGCCAAGTCCGCATTACAGTTGTTGTTAAGACAAAAAAAGCAACAGCACCAACAGCTCCTGTTGACAATGCTAACAACAAAAAATTGTTATTAACTAAGTCCGCAGGAAGCGCAATCAAAGGTGTAAACGTAACTTGTGCTAGCCACGCAATGAATAATAACCGCTCAATGCTCCAATGCATTAACTCACCAACCACACTCGCAAACGGCGCAAACATAATGATGTAGTAAAAAATCATCATTGTCACGACCCCGCGTGATGGTAAATGGAGTAATACAATAATCTCACGAACCATAACATCCCAAGCAAAAACTAAAATCAACGGTTGAGTAATTACTTGAAGCCACGCATTTAATTTTTTTACCAACATCGGGATATTAGGAAGCAGTTCAAATGTTAAGCCAATTGCTAAAATTGCAACCATAATTAATAAGGCTAAAGCCATTGTTTGCCGATTAAATTCGTAATTGCGAATCATCATCATTGCTAAAATGACTAGGGTTGCCCCAATTTGTACCCGGTACCAGATCCTCAAATAATCGTTTCCGGTCATTTATCCTCATCCTCTCTGAGAAATATTAAAAAATAATTGCTAAATATGATGATACCAAACAATGCCCTTAGTTTTAAGAACAATCATTCAATTTCTAGTTTAAAACACAAAAGAACTTGCAAGCAAAAAATCTGCAAGTCCTCATTAATAATTATTTAGTTTCGTTAGCTGCTACTGGTTGATTTTCCTTTGTAGCGACCTTCTTTTTAGGATGACGTTGTGGTTTACGGTGGTTGTGATTATTTTGCTGTTCGTTCTTATGTGATTGGTTCTTTTTATTGTTTGGTCGACGATAATGTTGATTTTCTGAACGGTTATTACCATTTAAGATTGTCACCATTGGGATAATCACTGGACGTCGCCCTGTCCGATCATACAAAAGCTTTTGTAACCTGCTGATGATTGTCCGATTTAATACTCGTTGATCAACATGCTTATGATTCTTAAAAGTATTAAGAATTGCCCAGAATACTTCATGGTTAGCAGCCTTAATCAATTCTTGTGATTCATGCATATAAACGAACCCACGCGAAACAATATCAGGTCCAGCAACAATTTGGTAATCCTTTAAGTCAACCACTGCAATCGCCGTAACAACTCCTTCTTCTGAAAGGAGGCGACGTTCGCGAATCTCAGGATTACCAACCGTATCTCCGGCATCCCGACCGTCGATATAAACGTCACTAACGCTATCAATATGATCTGCTACTCGACAGGAATCCTTAGTTAAAGCTAAAACATCACCGTTAGCCAAAACAAAACTGTTTTCCTTAGGTACACCAGTCATCTCTGCTAACTTAGTGTGGATCTTTTGCATCCGATATTCACCATGGACTGGCGCAAAGAATTTAGGCTTCATTAAGCGTAACATAAATTCTTCATCGACCTGACCACCGTGTCCTGATGTATGAATGTTATTAACGTAACCATGAATAACATTAGCGCCGTCTTCTTCAAGCTTGTTAATTAAAGCATTCACGCTCGTTGTATTACCTGGAATTGGATTACTTGAAAAGACAACTGTATCGTCTGGTTGAATTGTAATTTGCCGGTGAGTACCATTAGCAATCCGACTCAGAGCAGCCATTGGTTCCCCCTGCGACCCAGTACACATAATCATTACTTTTTCCGGCGGGTAGTTATTAATTTCATTTTGATCAATTAAAGAGTCCTTAGGAATATTAAGGTACTCTAACTCTTGCCCCGCTGTAATCGCATTTTCCATACTACGACCGAATACCGCAATCTTACGACCCTGAGCAATTGCCGCATCAGATGCTTCACGTAAACGATAAACATTTGAAGCAAATGAAGCAAAGATAATCCGCCCCTTAATTCGCTCAAATAATCGCCGAATATGAATGTCAACCCAGCGTTCTGACTTGGTAAATTCTGGGCGTTCCGCATTCGTACTATCAGACGTCAATAAGAGCACCCCATCATCGCCTAGTTTAGCCATCTGTTGAAGGTTTGGTCCCGGTAGATTGCCTACAGGGGTCAAATCAAACTTGAAGTCACCAGTTTGAACAATTGTCCCCTGTGGGGTATGAACGGCAACACCCAACGTATCTGGAATTGAGTGCGTTGTTCTAAAGAAACTCACCCATAATTTTTTAAAGTGAACTTCATCAAACTCATTAATCTCATGCAATTCTGCATTGCGAAGAAGGTGCTTTTCTTCCAGCTTCCCCTTAATTAAGGACATCGCAAATGGTCCTGCATAAATCGGTGCGTTAACCTTTTGCAAGAAGAACGGCAATCCTCCAATGTGGTCTTCATGACCGTGGGTAATGAAAATTCCCTTGATCTTATCCTTGTTTTCAATTAAGTAATCATAATTTTGGATTACATAATCAACCCCAAGCAATTCGTCTTCGGGGAATAAAACCCCACAATCAATAACGATAATCTCATCTTGGAATTGAACACAGTACATATTTTTACCAATTTCGCCAAGACCACCCATGGCGTAAAAGGCAACCTCATTATTCTTAATCTTTAATTTTGCCATAATACCTTTCCCTTTTATAGATTTTTATAACGTTAATTAACGGAATTTTAAGTAGGCCAAAAGAACCGCTTTGTTATTGCAAGGTCGGTCTTTTTTATTATTTACTATATAATTTTGGCGCTTAGTCTATCTATTTAATCCGTACGTAAAACTATTATTATTTTACCACATCTATAAATATGAAGGTAGTAATTGCTTAAGCTTTAAATTAAATCTTATCAGCTAAGTTGGAGTAACAAGAAAGGAGAAAAAGTCAAAGCTTTTTCTCCTTTCTTGTTACTTAGTAAGTATTACCAAAAACTATTGCTTAGATCGCTAGCCGAGGCGGTTATTTTCCTCAATATATTCAATCTTCTTCGGGCAGCTTTTCTTCTTTTTCCTGCCAAGCAATCTTCCAATCAACTACTGGTTCCCCATCTTCAAGAAACTTTACCCCTACTAATTGAGTTAAAATTTCTTGATACGCTGGTTTACTAAGACGGTAACTAACATCGACTAACTCGCGATGACCCATAAAATTATTTTCTCGTAAAACTTCATTAATAGTTGACATTACCTCGTTTGAAACATGTGAACTAAGGATTTCTAAGCTTCCTTTTTCATATTGGTCAACATAAAAATTAATAAATGAATTTAAAGCCGTTTCTTTGGCATCAGCCTTTAATTCACCGTAACTTAAACCCGTTGTAGTCACTTGTGGTCGTCCCTTTCTAATTGCTTTCCTTTATCTACCTAGTTCAACCATACCACAAAGATAACAAGACGTTAATTATTCGTTATTTAGCGGACGTAAGTGAAGACTTGTATTATTCCGATTGATTGTTGCATAGACCTCTTTAGTCGGGTCATCGGCCAGAGGTCCTAATTTAATCTCTCCCTCTTTTTCACCAGTCTGCTTTATCTCCAATATGCAATCCGTAATAAAACGTTCGAATACACGGTGAAGTTCACGCCGTTGTTGTTCTTTCTTTACCGCCATCGTCAAAGTGTATCCCTGATCAAGAAAAAGCTTAATGGTAAAGGCTTGAAAAATGGTGGGTAGGCTAAAATAATGATTTTTATTCTGGTCATCCTGTTCAGATTGGATATACCCTTTCTTCTCCCAGTATCGTAATTGACTTGTCGAAACACCAGTTACCCGTGATACCTCAGTCATACTAACCTTTAGCTGTTTACTAACGATCATTTTTCTAACCTGATTTGAAACTCGGTCCATTGTTCCCCTCCAAACTAAATTCTATGCTATAAATTATAGGAAAACCGTCAACTTTGTCAAATAATTTGACAAAGATATCAGATAGTATTATATTTTTCACATTGCTAAAAATTCTTAAAAGGGGGATTCTAGTAGTGAATCAAGCGCAACAGCCTGTTGATATTAATGGTAAAGCATACAATCGCTCCTTAATGGTCTTTATTCTATTAATCGGAGCTTTTTGTACTATTTTAAACCAAACCATTTTATCAACAGCATTCCCAGCATTAATGGATGCTTTTAATATTAGCACTTCAACAGTTCAATGGTTAACTACTGGTTTTTTAATGGTTAATGGAATTATGATTCCAGTCAGTGCCTACCTTACCAGTCGCTTTAATACTAAAAGTCTTTTTATTATTGCAATGTCAATTTTTGAACTTGGTACTATTATGGCATGGTTAGCACCTTCGTTTGCGGTTCTCTTATTAGGACGACTTGTTCAAGCAGTTGGTGTCGGTATTAACATGCCGCTAATGCAAAATATCATGTTAACCGTCTATCCACCAGAAAAGCGGGGCGCAGCCATGGGGATTAACGGATTAGTAATTGGATTAGCCCCTGCAATTGGTCCTGCCCTATCCGGATGGGTTATTGACACATTTAGCTGGCGGTGGCTCTTCGGCATGATTGCTCCGATTGCAGCAGCAGTTATTATTAGTAGTATTTTTACCGTTAAAAATGTTATTCCTAATGCTAAACCACACCTTGATTGGTTCTCGGTTATTATTTCCACGTTTGGTTTTGGGAGCATGCTTTACGGTTTCTCTAGCGTTGGTGATAAAGGCTGGACAAATCCGGTAGTTATTACAACGATTATCGTTGGAGCAATTCTGGTCGTCTTCTTAGTAATGCGGCAAAATAAATTAGATGAACCATTCCTTGAATTTAAGGTCTTTGAGAGTAAAGAATTCTCACTTGCTACAATTTTGAGTTCTATTGTAATGATGGCAATGGTGGGGGTAGAATTTGTTATTCCGCTTTACCTCCAAATTATTCATGGGATGTCGGCCTTTCATTCTGGGCTTACCCTCTTATTCGGGGCCCTCTTTATGGGATTCATGAGTCCAATTACCGGGAACTTATTTGACCGCCATGGTGCTAAGCGATTAGCTTTTACCGGAATGTTCATTCTAAGTGTTGGTACCATTCCGTTTGCACTTGTTACTCGCGATACACCAACGATTTATATTATCTTCTTATATGCCGTGCGGATGTTTGGTATTTCAATGGTTATGATGCCGGTCACAACTGCCGGAATGAACTCTCTACCTTACAGACTTATCTCTCATGGTACTGCGGTTAACAATACGGTTCGCCAAGTTGCTACCTCTGTTGGGACGGCAATTATGATTTCAGTATTAACTAATGTTACAAACAGCAATAAACCAGCACACGCCCTTCTTGTTCAAGCACCATTACAATATAAGTCCAAGATGTTTGATGCTACTTTAATGGGTTATCATGCTGCCTTTTGGTTCGCTGTCGCCTTCTCATTAATCGGTCTTTTCTTAACATTATTCGTTACAAACGGTAATGGAATTCATGTCCGAATCGATAGTGATGATATTGCTGGCTCTTCAGACAAGGGAGGTGCTAAGTAAATGGTTATTATTTTAACCTTTTTAGGAGCAATATTCTTCTTCGCCTGCATGATGTTTATTCAGCGCAAAAAACTCCGAATACTTCTCGCAACTATTACTGGCATCATTTTCATTGGTTCAACAACCTTGATGACCTTAAATTACAGTCACCATTTTGGGATGCACCAAGTCACTACAACTACAAGCAAGCGTATTTACTCTGCATCTAATTCATCGATGCCCCTTGCGTTGTATCAACCAATTGGTAAAAGCGGTCAAGATGATGTTTATCTCTATAACACCAAGCAACGACAAAAAACACCTGACCATACACAAGCAAATGAGTATACTAATAGCAAAATTAAGTGGACAAAAAATACCACCCCACGTTTGGTAACCACTGAAACACGCTGGCAGTATAAAAATAATTTCTATAAAGTTTTATATGCTTGGTCAGGGATGGATAACACCCTTGTTAAGCGAACAAACACTCTTGAATATCCGCAGTCATATGTCAAAATAACAACTAACCAAGCTAAAAAGCTCAATAAACTTGCCAATTCCTCTGCTGGTAAACAAATGCAGGCGCAATCCCTAGCACAAGGCCGTGCATTTGTTACCGCAAAAGTACAAGCAGCCATGGCCAAAAATCCACAAATGACAGCAAGCCAAATTCAAGAAGTTTCAGCCCAAGCCGAACAAGAATTTCAATCACAAAGCGTAAAAAAGATTTTAAGTCAAATTAAATAACTAAAAGAGGTCGATGAAAATTTTCACCGGCCTCTTTTAACTTCAAATTGCAAATTTATTTATTTTGGTCAAAAGTCATTGGCAATTCAGATGTAAACGTCATTTGCTTAAGGGTAAACGGATCTTTAAAACTAAGTTTACTAGCATGTAATAACTGATGGGTGAATTTACTAGTATTCCCGCCATATAAATGGTCACCAATTAAAGGATGCCCAATTGAGGCAAAGTGAACCCGAATCTGGTGGGTACGTCCTGTATGTAATCGGACCCGCACTTGCGTCCAATCGTTTCCCTGCTTTTCTACCCAATATTCAGTTAATGCTGGTTGACCATTTGCATCTATTACCCGGGAAATTTCTCCCTCACGACGAGCAATCGGTTGATCTATTTTACCATGGTCGGCATTGAGATGTCCTTCAACCAATGCTGTGTATTCTTTTAGCATCGTGTGCTGCTGCACCTGCTGACTAATCATACTTGAAGCAATATGATGCTTGGCCACTAATAACAGGCCACCAGTAAACCGATCCAACCTCGTAATTAAATGCGGACGAAGATCAGACGACCCGGCGGCTATCAAGTAGCCCTTTACACGGTTTAATACCGTATCATTCTTTACTGTCGGACCAGGAATAGAAGTTACTCCCACTGGTTTGTCAATCACTAGCCAATTATTATCCTCATAAACAATATTTAATGGTTTCTCACTAATGGCTACCGAATCATCGAGCGCTTCCGGCTGCGCTTTAATCGTTAGTGGTTGATGGGGTAAAATCTTAGTCGTTGGACGGACAATACGATGATCAACTAGAAACGCGCCTTCACCATTTTTCAGGTCATTAAATAACCGGTGTCCCATCCCCAGTGACTGCAAATACTTTTTTATTTTAATTGGTTCATCGCCTTGGTATACCCATGTGTTTTCCATTAGTTTCCTCCTCTTTTAGATACAAAAAAAGCTGGGATATCCCAGCTCTCTGAAAACTATATACGGTCCGTACGAGACTCGAACTCGTGATCTCATCCGTGACAGGGATGCGTCCTAAACCAACTAGACCAACGGACCATTTAACAACAAGTAAAAGTATACGAAACTTTAGAGTATTAGTCAACAACTAAATTGAAATTAATTTCTAAAATTCATTTTTCCTATTAGTATCGCCAGTATCTGCAATAGTTTATAATAAAAGTACTATTTATTTTAAGGAGGAGTTTTTAATGCAGCAGTTGGGCAAACGCCTATTAAACTGGTGGTCAAAATATTCAAAAATAATAAAAGTCGTTTTTGTAACCTCAGTTTTAGTATTCGTAATTCTTGCATTAGGTAACTTTTTTAAAACTGTTAAATGGCATGAAGTTGGGGCTGGTTTAGCCAATCTATCATGGGAAAATATCATAACCTTATTAATTGCTGGTTGTGTTGCAGTCATTCCGATGTTAGGTTATGACTTTGCAATCACCCACTTATTACCGGGAAAATTTAAATTGTCATATATTATTCGCTGTGGGTGGATAACTAATACCTTAACTAATATTGCGGGATTCGGGGGGATTCTTGGGTCAACCTTACGAGCTTATTTTTATCGTAAAAACGCAACTAAAAAGGAAATTTTACTAGCAATTTCAAAAATTGCTGTTTTTCTCTTATCAGGGTTATCTGTTCTTTGTTGGGTTGCCTTAATCATCATGTTCGTTTTTCATGATGGTGGTCATTTTAACCAATATGCTATTTGGCTTGTTGGTGGCGGATTATACTTCCCAGTTGTGTTTTACATTACGGTTATTCACAAAAACAAGCTATTCAAGGATGTTACTCCTAAGGTCGGTCTCTTTTTAGTTACAAGTTCAACTTGCGAATGGTTATTTGTTGCCCTCTTCTTTCTCCTTGTTGGATGGTGCCTAGGAATTCGGCATAATCTCATTAGTGTTTTACCGTTATATGTTGTTGCACAAGTATTAGGGGTCCTATCAATGATTCCAGGTGCATTAGGATCATTTGACCTCTTGATGATGCTGGAATTATCCCTACTTGGCGTACCACGGGCAACGTCGGTAATTTGGCTATTGTTATTCCGGATTTTCTACTACATCGTTCCGCTTATCATTGCCGGCATTTCATTCTTGCATAATTTAGCGCACCAAGTGAATACGTTCTTCGATGGTTTGCCAGTTTTGATGGTTCGGAAAGCTGCCTATTTCCTAATCACAACATTTATGTATGTTTCAGGAATCTTAATGCTGATTACAGCTTCCATTCCTGATATTACCGCCCAAAACAAAATTATTGCGCGACTCTATCCTTATACTTTCTTTTTCCTACACCAATTAACTACCATTCTATTCGCCCTAGCAATGCTCGCATGTGCACGGGGTTTACAATCAAAAGTGAAGAAAGCATATTTACCAACTTTGATCTTACTAGTCATTGGTATCGCTAATACTATTTGGAACTTAGGAACATGGAGCTTAACGATCTATCTTAGCATCGTTCTGGTTTTAGTTTTGCTATCCAGACATGTTCTTTACCGCCAGAAATTAGAATACTCCATTGGCAAGTTCGCTATTGATAGTCTTATCTTCGCTGGGGCTTGTGTCCTTTACGTTATTGTCGGCGTAATTAATGCTCCGCAATATTCAAGCAAGCATCACATTCCAGATTTTCTCTTCTTCCCTGGAGAAAAAATCTGGCTTTCAGGGTTATTCGGATTATTATTAGGTCTCCTGCTAATCTTTGTCATCCTTAAATACTTCATGGCAGGTTATGATCCATTTAGTATGCCGCCAGTCTTTAATGCTAACCGAATTCGTAACGTTATAAAGGAATATGGCGGCAATGAAACTAGTCACCTTGCCTTCTTGCGAGATAAGGCGCTCTATTATTACACTGTTGACGATCATGATAAGCTCTTCTTTATGTATCGGCGAAAATATGACCGGCTTGTCGTCATGGGTGATCCCGTTGGTGACAAAGATAGCTGGCGTCCCGCGCTTCGTCAATTTGTAAGAGAAGCAGATAAATACGGCTATCAGTTAGTCTTTTACGAAGTGTCGAGCGATATGACAATGCTGCTCCACGAATTTGGTTTTGACTTCATTAAGACCGGAGAAACGGGACTGGTAAAACTAGCTGACTTCACCCTCGCTGGCAAAAAGCAACGGTCCCAGCGCGCTTTGATGCATAAGTTTGATCGGGAAGGATACACCTTCTCTGTTGAAAAGCCACCATTTAGTAAGGAATTGTTAGCAGAAATGAAAAAAGTTTCTGATAGTTGGTTAGGCAATGAAACTGAAAAAGGATTCTCCCTCGGTTATTTCGATCCATACTATATTAATCAAGCTCCTGTAGGTGTTGTTCGTGATAAGGACGGCAAGATGGTAGCATTTGCGACCTTTATGCCAACCGGCAGTAAAGAAATCCTTACTATTGACCTGATGCGCCACAGTAAAGATGCTCCTTCTGGAATTATGGATAAGATTTTTATTAGTATGTTCCAATATGGTCAAGAAAATGGCTATGCCTACTTTGACCTCGGCATGGCGCCACTGGCAAATGTTGGTGAATCACAATTTAGTTTTATTGAAGAAAAGGCGGCCCATTTTATTTATGAGTATGGCTACCACCTCTATGGTTTCCAGGGGCTGCGACGCTATAAAGATAAATACGCAACTGCTTGGTACTCTCGTTACACAGCCTTCCGAAAGAAAAATTCAATTATCGCAACCATGATGATCCTTGTCAGTGTTGTTAACCAACGGGTCGATCAACAAACTCATCGTTCTATCTTTTGGTGGTTAAATAAATAAACGCACACTATTAGATTAAGCTTTTAGCACATGAAAGCCCTCAGCAAGATTCAAATCTACTGGGGACTTCTTTTATTGTCCTAAACTACTGGCATATAAATAATGCAAAGGACCATTGCTAGGCTTCAATTTATAAATAAAATATACTTATCCTAAAAAGAAAGAGGGAACACAATGGAATTTGGTAACCGAATCAAAGAACAACGAAAGAAGCTAAAATTAACACAAGCCGAAGTCGCCAATCAGCTATATATTACGCGCCAAACGATCTCTAATTGGGAACAAGGAAAAAGTTATCCTGATTTAGATATGCTTGTTAAAATTAGCAACGTATATCAGATTTCAATTGATTCTCTTTTGAAGGAGGATAAACATTTGAAAAAATACTTAGAACAAGGAAAAGCTTATAATGCCTTTAGCATTTTTAGAGGGTTATTTTTTATAATGTATGGCTTGTTTTTCTTGATGATTAATTATCTTGACACTAATTCAACAATCGCTGAATTTTACATATATGCTTTTTTAAGTATTTTTATTATTGCTATTCTTTATGGGGAACACGTAGAGCCATTTTTTCTTGGTCTGGATAAACGAAAAAGAAAGAAGACTTATCCCCGATCTTCCCCAGTCGGTAAAATATTTCTGTTAATAATAGCGATCAATATTATTAGTATGGTAATTAGCCATAACGAGTATTTAGAAGCACTACTTTTCTTTCTTGTCGGATTAATGAATATCTTTCAAAAATATATGTGGAAAAATAAAAGCTAGATAGTTTCCTCAAAAGCTGTAACACAAATAGGGTTCACTTCATTCGGCCGGACCGGTGAAGTGAACCCTATTTTCTAGTTTTGAATATTACCAACGATGGTCAGCCTAGCCGATTAACTTAGCTAACATTATTTCCCGGGTAATTTATCGTTGATCCATTAAATAATCATAAAGCATTTCGTGTTTGATTTTATCAGTATTATAACCGAGTACTGTTGCAATTTGGTAAGCAAACGCTAATGCCGTTGCTGGTCCCCGACTGGTAATAATTTTCCCATCTTGGTCTACAACAGTGATATCAGTTTTAAAGTTTGCCGTTGGCGCAACTTTAGCAATTTCCTCATTAATCCCTGGAAAACAGGTGTAATTATGATTATCTAACAGGCCGTAACGTGCTAGTGCAATGGGCGCAGCACACATGGCAGCATCCCATTTATTTTCCGCATTGCGCTTTTGCATCAGCTTCATTAAGCGATCATTATCACGCAGCTTCTGAGCACCGCCACGTCCTCCTGGGAAGGCAACTACATCATAGTCTAAAAGCCGATCGTCCATTATTTCATCACAAGTTAATTCGATCCCATGCGCGCCAGGAACATGGATATCTTCTAAACCAACCATCGTCGTATCAATTCCCATTCGCCGAAGAACATCAACAATCGTTAATCCTTCTACTTCTTCACAACCTGGTGCAAAAACTACCGCAACTTTTGGCAAAATATCACCTCATTAATCATTGATAATAGTAACAACTTGTTCCATTACAGCTTTCGCTTCGGGAAGCTGATAGAGTGGATAGATATGAAATAGGCCGCGACCAACGCCAAAGCGGACTGGAATCCCCGCCTCACGCAGTCTTTGAACAAATAGGGTTGCATCGGGATACATAATCTCCTTTGTGCCTACAAAAATTGTCACATCCCTTAACTGGTCAAAGTTACCATAAAGGGGACTTAATCGATAGTCACGGTGACCCGTATCACCAGCCCACATCGTACCGATTTTGCGTAAACCACTCACTGCTAGTGTAACATCACATGCAGCATATTTGTTAATAACGGGGTTAGTTAAATCAAGATCAAGCCATGGAGAAAATAAAATCAAATGTCCAGGCTGAGGAAGGCCCTTTTTACCGAGATATTCACAAAAGCCAGCAGCTAAACCACCACCAGCAGAATCGCCCATTATAGTAATATGACTGGCTGGAACTAAATTGTAGAGCTGATTATACAAGGTCGCAATCTCTTGGTAAGCTTGCTGATAAGTTGCTTGAGGAACTAAAGAATAAATCGGTACATAAACTTTGGCCCCACTCTCCTTTGCCAACCGGTCTAGGTATTGCCAATGAGTCTTATCAGGGCGCTGGACATATGCCCCTCCTGTTAAATAAAGAACTACTTTTTGTTCATTTGTCCGTTCATTTAATACAAAAGTTGTTAATCCCTGATCCATAAATTGTCGTCTATTAACTTTCGTTTGAACTGACGGTAAATAAACCGGGGCAGTGTTATCAATACGTGCATTGCTAATCATTGCATCAAACTTATTATCTTCTGCTAAATCTGCTTTAAAGCCACTTAGCTGGATGCCCAATTCAACAAGGGTCGCCTTATTTGAACGGTGTTCTCCACATCGCCGTAAATCTCGTAGACTGCTTTCAAGGTTATTAGCCAGATGACTAGCAACTTGAGCATTAAATTTTTTTATTTTCTCCACAAAAATTAGCTCTCCTTATTCTCTTAACTATTATTACTACTATCGTATCACGGTTTTTGACTCTGATTCCTTAAAATTGCCTAAAGCAGTTTGCGCTTCTTGTCGACAATGGTTTTCCCACCCTAATGAAATAACTAAAATTAGTGCAATAACAATTAAGATAACAGCAGCAACAATAATGTTATGATATCCCGAATACAAAATTGTCCGCATCGTCGGTAATAACGATGATGGCAAGTTGCCAGCGGTTTTAGCATTAGATAGTTGATTAAGCATCTTAAGGGTAATATCATGGTGAGTCTGAACACCACGGAATAACTCTTGGTTAAGAATTACCCCGTAGACTGCAGACATCAAAGTCTGACTAAGAATCCGTAAAAGATAACCGAGTGATGTAGCAATCGGCACATCACGCAGTTCCGCATCAGTTTGAACGTTTATTTGTAAAATATTAAATACCAGTCCAACACCAAAACCCTCAAACGCTCCCATAATCAAAAGCAACCAAAATGGTGTGTGCTGTCCGCCAATCATAATCCCTAAATATGCAATAAAAATAGACGCGGCCCCACAAGTGACAATCCAATACTTTCCCCACCGGTCTTGAAGAAACGGTACTAATTCAGAGCCGATAAAATTCGTCACCGCTCCTGGGATCTGGGTCATCCCGCCAAGCAGGGCACTAAGGCCTAAAATTCCTTGTGCCCACATTGGAATATAGGTCACAAAAGCAATGAATGAACCCCAAATAATCACAAATAAGGTAAAATCAATTACTAATTCCCGATTTTTAAATAGGCGGCTTGGAACAATCGGATCAACCGCCTTATTGTCAATTTTAGCCATCCATGCTAAAAGCAAAAAGCCAACAATCATTAACCCTGTAACTATAATTCCCGAAGCAGAACCAATTAATTGAACAGCAACGAGGATCATTACCAAGCTAACAACTAAAAGACTGGCTCCTAAATAATCGACTGGCTTACCGGCAGCTTGCATTTTAACATTCTTATAAAACAAGCTAACAATCGTAATTGCTATAAGCGCAATCGGCACATTAACATAAAAGACCCAGTGCCAGCTCAAGGCATCAACAATCCATCCCCCTAATAAAGGGCCGATAATCGAGGCAGTCCCAAAACAAGCACTAGCAATTCCCAGAACCTCTGCGCGCTTTTTTAGGTTTTCATATAATTCCGCAAAAACAATAAACGGGATAGTGTTCATCCCACCTGCTCCGATTCCCATAACGGTCCGGGCGATGATAAACCAGAGAATGTTGGGCGCTAATCCTTGAAAAATCGCTCCTATCAGAAACAATGAAGTAGCAGTAATATATGCCTGCTTATTTCCCTTATGCTCACCAAACTTACTCCATAGCGGGGTTGCTACTGCCATTCCCAAAAGAAAAGTAGCAATAATCCATCCCATATATTGTAAACCATGAAGATCACTCGTAATTGCTGGTAAGGCTGTATTGACGATTGTCCCGTCCATCCCTGCCATAATATTAGATAATAATAGCGCTCCTGTAACGATTGTTCGCCGTTGCTGTTGTTCCAATTTATCATCTCCTCTTAGATATTTTGTCATATTCGGCAACAATAGAGCCCCTAGCGCTCGGCTTTGCCAGAACGTTAGAGGCTATCGGTTACTTTAATTTCAAACTGTACATCATTATACGACGATTATCAGTAAATGTATAATTGTTATTTAATTTCTTTTATTTGCTGGCCAAGTCGTTGCCAGTCTGCCTTAATAGTCGGTTCTAACCGCCGAGCATAAAGGACTGCAGCAGGATGATACATCGGCATAATCCAATACTTTTCTGTCGTCAGTTGGTAGCCGTCATGCTGCTCATTAGCTTGTTGAATTGGTTCGTGGAGCAATTGACCATGCAATTCACCAATATTCGCCTTATTCCCAAGCAAGCGTTGCAACGCCGTATTGCCTAGTGGAACAATTATACGTGGCTGAACAGTTGCCAATTCCCAATCAAACAATGGCGCAAATGCCAGCACTTCTTTTTTAGTTGGCGTTCGATTAGGATATTTTTCAACGATCTCGCCAGTTTTCTTATCACGAACACGTTTAATACTGTAAGGGCGTTTTCGTACCACACTTGTTATATATACGGTTGACCGTGAATAGCCGATTGATTCAATGAAGCCCATTAACTCCTGACCGGATGCTCCAGAAAATGGAATATCTACCTGTTCTTCATGTCGTCCTGGTGCTTCTCCCACCAGCATTAAATCAGGTTTTAGCGGTCCCTGCCCTGCAACAAAACCAGTTAGCTGCCGGTCAGCTGTCTTTGCTGTTACCTCTGCTAATAACTCCGGTGGATACTCTGCAATCATATAACGGCCTCCTTATCCATTATGGCGCCACTTAGAATCTGTAAGAATACGTGCAGCAATTAAGCCCATTGGTAAAAATACTACAATCATTAGTGCTTTGGTCATCCATAATGTTCCCACACTAATCGAGGTCAGTCCAATATTATACATTGCACGGTACATATATAGTCCAGGAACCATAATAACAATCGAAGGTACCGTAATTGAAATTTGCGGGTACTGAATTTTTTTCTTAACGACTGAAGCAAGCAGTCCAGCAACTAATGCTCCAAGAAAGGCCGCGGCTCCCGCTGGAATTCCGGTTAAGTCTGTTAACTCAAGACGAAGGGTATTAGCAATCGCACCAATGCAGCCTGCTGTTGCCGCCATCTTTGGCGTACTGTTAAACATAATCGAAAAGCCAAAGACCCCACAAAAACTTGCCGGTACCCGTAATAAAAACATCATTAATGCTGATAATGGCAAAGTCGGAAAGTTTTCTGGCCGCAGATTAACCATCAAGGCAACAATCCATCCAACTAAGGTGGCGACCGTAATAATTGCAATCGCATAGGTCATCCGCTCTAAACCCGACCGCATATCAAGTTTTGAGATATCCAGACCGCTGGTAATAAAGGGGAATCCGGGAATGATAAATAACATCGCGCCAATATATCCCGCTTCATGACGAGAACTAACATTGAATGTTAATTGCATTAAACTCAATGCTAATAGGTAGGATAAGCAGGCAACTGCCACCGCAACTGCAACGCCGGCAAATAAGGTAATGTGCCGGTCAATCAATTTGCGCCGAACATAATTACCGAGACCCGCGCCAATGAAGCTACAGAACATTTCAACCGGACCGCCACCCAGTAGGAATACAAAGGCGCTACAGGCAAGAGCCGCGGCTAACCCGACTTGATAAGGCGCATAGTTTCCTTTTGAATGGGCAATTTCTTCTAATCGGGCATGAATTTCTCCAATCGTCATCTCACTCCCCTGTTTATCAAATTCCCTGATAAAACGTTCCATCTTGGAGAGCTTGGTTGTGTTGACGCTCGTACTAGGGAGGGAGATTGCTTGCGTATAGCTATGATGGGCATCCATACAAGTATATTCAAGCGAAACTAAACCAATATCAACTGAACAAGTCATTTTAAGCGTCCGCGCAACAGTATTCATCGAGTCACGAACCCGCCATGCCCCTGTACCATAAGAAAGCATCATCAACCCAATCCGACCAACTATTGCTGCTCGTTCAATTAAGTTTGCTTCATACGCGGGGGTAAAATTATCATTTGTAAAAAAATCATGCCATGGAATCGCCATATGGTGCTTATCTGACAAGTGTTCAGTCGGTTCAAAATCATTTGTCGTTGTATCGTTATCCATACTCAAGCCAATCAAACTCCTTCATCAATTCTCCTAACTATTATACGGCGGTTGTCAAGCTTTGGGGGTAATTTTCTTTAGTTGTGAAACTAATTGCTGTTCGTCCGCACTCAAAATATAATCTTCACGCGTTGCAACCGATATATAGAATTTTTCTGGAATCGGGTCAGTTATCTTTAAGGCTACAATTCCCGGTTCATCTTTAACCGCGTCCTCAACCATTAAACTGATACCTTTATTTTGGCGAACCAATTCCTTGATCCACGAAATATTAGGAACTTTGTATACTGCCGTTCGCGGTTTTATCTGTGCATAGGTACAATAAGCTTGAAACGCCGCCTTGTGAACATATTGTTGGTCATAATTAATAAATAATTCATTTGTTAAATCACGGAAACTAACTTGTTTTCGTTTGGCAAGCGGATTATCAGTGCTTACAATTACACTAAACGGTCTTGTTGTAATTAATTCCGCAAAAATTCCCAGCTGATTAATCGGTGCAGTTGATCCCAGCATTGCAATATCTAATTTGCCGGCTTGTAATTGCGCTAAAAGGTCATGAGAACCAACCGAAACTATTCTTATTCGCTGTAAAAGGCTCTTAGAAAAATTCCCAACAATCTGTGAGATATACATTTTCCCAATTATCGGCGGTAACCCAAATTTAATCTGTCGCTGATCAGAGCGAACGATTTCTTGATGAGCAATATCAATTTTATTGTTTATTGCAAGTGCCTTTTTATATAGCAATTGACCGCTACGTGTAATCATCTCATCTCGATGAACGCGGTCTTTACGCACCAGTTTGGTGTCAAATTCTTGTTCAAGGCGACGAATCGCTTGAGTAATACTGGGTTGGGAGACATTAAAGTAATTTGCTACTTGGGTATAATTTTTCAGTTTTACCAACATAACAAAATATTGTAAATCACGAGTGTTCATCGTCTTAACCCTTTCTTAAACTAAATAATATCTTTATCTTACGTCAAATTTTCACTGAATACAAAATAGAATTATAACAAAAAAGCACCCGACAAATATGCAGATTTATCGGGTAGCTGATTTTATAAAAGCAAATTTATTAGTGTTCTCGTAAGTATTTATCCATTAAATCATTAAATTTTTCCGCCTGCTCAGCCATTATGACATGTCCGCTTTGATCAACTGCCTCATGAGTTATAACTTCTGAATTTTCCTCACACATTACATCTGCAAATTCGCCATTAAAATATGGACTTTGATTTGCTGTTACCAATAAAATTGGAATATTTGTTTGCGCAAGCGTTGAGCGCCAATCACGTTTAGCATGATCGTAAAGCAATGGTAAATTTTCCGCTCGAACAAAAGGAAACATTTCTTTTTCCGGCTCAAGTTTTGATATTACTTGCCGAGGAACCCCATTTAATGTTTCACGAACATTGCCATGCTCCTTTAGTTTTAACTTGTAGGATGCCCGTGTAACATCCATATATCCGTAGTGCCATGTAGGCGTATTAATCATTTTAGGTGATTGATCCACGGAAATTACACCACTTAAGGGAAATTCAGGATAAGTACTTAAAAATCCATATATTATTGATGCTCCCATAGAATGTCCGATTAAAAAAGGTTTCTTTAATTGCAAAAAGTTTAATAACTCATATAAATCTTTTATCAATGGTTCAACAGAATCTAAACTTTCATCTCTAGTTGATGCACCATGATTTCGCTGATCATATGTGATTACTTGGTAACCTTGATCTAACAAATTTTTTACCTGTAAACACCATATTTGCTGATATCCTCCAAAACCATGGATTAACACTACTGGCTGTCCTGTACCATAAACATAGTAATTAATCTTTATCCCATCACTTGTTTTAAAATCCATCAGGCATCCCTTCTTTTACTAAACCTAAAAAGATTGTAACTATTAATAAATCAGCTGTCCCTCCAAGACTTAAATTTTGTTGGCTAAACTTTTTTTCAATTTCATTTAGCTTTTTCCATCCCGCCTCAGTTTCTATTCCACCTAGTGATAAGCATTCTTTAATTTCCTTATTTTTCCATTGTTGGATTGTTAGAGTTCCTGCCCTTTTAATTAACGTTGAATCTTCAATATGCAGTGCTAATTCTAAAAAAGTCATTAAGATACGACTATTCCAGTCACCAACTGAAGTTAATAAAGTTGGCAAACCATATTTAAATACTGTGGGATAGCCTGCATGTGCTTCACCGCGAATTCCCGAAAGACCATATTTCAAATATTGTTTTTCACCTGCAGTTAGATACTCTTTTTGCTCGAGATGTTTTAAATCATCGTTAATTAAATTTACCAGCATATGCTTAATTATTGTCTGAATATTATCAGGATCAAATTTTTGCAAATGTTGCAAACTATACCCTACAGCTGTAACAATTACTCCTAAAGAAAAAATTGCCCCTTTATGAGTATTAACATTGTCTGTAACAGAAAACATCTTTTTTTCTGCTCGCTTACCATATTCTCGTAATTCCTCAAATAGCAAAGACAAATCATCAGATCGACTCATTGTCCCAATCAATGCCGCTTGATGGAGATAATTACGCAAACTAACTGAACTATTAATAAAAGTAAAAATGTCCATGTCTAAATGTGCCCCATGTTCAACGGGATCAACCAAGCCTGGCTTAGGCCAAGCAGAAACTTCATATAATAGAGCCTGCAGGGCTAATTGCGTCAACCAATTAGCCATTTTCTCTTTTTCACATTGTAATAAATTTGTAGAAATTAATATACTTACTTTTCTTTGCAAATCTTCAACAGAATGGCGACGGGATCGACCACATTCTTTTGCTGGACGTCCACAGATTAGACATTTCCTAGCTGGTTGATCTGCATCTGACCTAGAAAGTACTTTTATCACACCATTATTATTAGTTAACACATCTAAATCAAACAAACGATAACTAGGTTTTAATTCTTCAAATCGACTTGTACATGCCTTTATTTCGATTGCAGATGCCTGAACAAGATAAAATCTTTCTGGACCAGTATCTTTATCTAACCATTCTTTCTTACAAATAAAGTTAAAACCAGTCTCTAATAATATCTCTTCAAATTTACTTAAACCAGCTGCAAAAAAAGATTCTATTTCACTATTATTTTTTATTGGCCCAGGAATATTTAATTTAGCTGCTACAACAGTCATTGATGGATTGCATTTTAACAATTGATTTTGCACTGCAACACGTTCATCTTTATTTTGTAAGACAGCAATAATATCTTGATATTTGCCATGATCAAAAATAGTTTGCATATTAACTCCTCAAGCTTAAAAATCTAACACTAATTATAACAATAATAGATATAAAAAACGGCACCAGAAAACTAGTACCGCAATTTCTATTCGTAATTAGTCCTTAATTTGTTTAATTTCATCAATTAAAGTCCCATCACGATATTCAACAAGTGCTACTGTCCGATCAGTATATTCAATCTTTGCTGGTTTTCCAACAATCTTTTCTGCACGTTGTTGTAATTCGTCAATTGAAACTAGCGGAATGCTTGGTACATTCTTAAAAGCTGCAATTAAATCTTTACGTGCAGGATTTACAGCAACACCAACTTCAGTAACCACCACATCAATTGATGAACCAGGAGTAGTTATTGAGTTAACCGCTGGAACAATTGTTGCAATCCGACCACGAGTTAATGGTGCAGAAATAATTGTCATCTTTGCAGTACCGGCATCTTGGTGACCACCAACAGCCCCACGAATTTCACTGTTAGAACCAGTTAAAACATTTACATTGAAATCAGTATCAATCTCTAAAGCCGAAAGAATCGCAACGTCTAATTGATCAACCATCGCGCCCTTGTTATCTGGATCAGCGTACCAAGAACCATCAATTTCAATTTGACCCGGATTACTCTTCATGCTTGAAGCTGCACCTTTATCAAAGTCTTGAACATCCATAACCTTCTTAACTAATCCTTCTTCTAAAAGTTTAACAATAGGAGAAGTTGTTCCACCGCAGGTAAAGGAAGCAGTAATATTATTATCTAACATTGCCTGACGAAGGAAACGAGTAACAGCTAAGGCAGCTCCACCAGTACCTGTTTGGAATGAAAAGCCTTCTTTAAAGTAAGGAGAATTAACGATTACATTATTAACCATTTTAGCAATCTTTAATTCTTTAGGGTCCTTTGTAAAACGAGTAGCACCACTACCAATCCGATCCGGATCGCCTACCTTATCTACTTTTACAACATAATCAACTTGTGTTTGTTGAATAGAAGCAGGAGTGTTAGGGTAGTCAGCAATAGTATCTGTAATTAACACTACTTTGTTTGCGTACTTTGCATCAACGAGAGCATAACCAAGTGAACCAAGAGCTGATTCCCCATTCATACCATTAGCATTCCCCATTCGGTCAGAATTTGGAACACCGATAAAAGCAACATCAATTTTAATGTTTCCATTTTCAATTGAACGAGCTCGATTACCATGTGAACGGAAAATTACTGGATTCTTCAATAAACCATGAGAAACGGCTTCTCCCAGGCTTCCCCGCATACCAGAACTAGTAATATTAGTAATCGTACCAGCTTTAATAGCTTCAATTACTTTATCGTTCATAACTCCAGTCAATGATGATGGGGCTAAAGTCAGATTCTTGTAACCCATCTTGATAATTTTATCCATTACCATGTTAAAGACAAAATCACCATTACGGAAATGGTGGTGGAATGAAATTGTCATTCCATCCTTCAAGTTATTCTTAATTACATCATCTAATGAATCAACTAACTTGTCATCCCCTTTAGTTACACGAACGTCATGACCAGTATAATGGACAATAGGATGGCCAATTTCAGTAGTTTCAAATGGCTTGTAGTTTGTTGAATTTAAGATTTCATCTGAAATTTCGCGACCGGCTTTATTTTTCAATGTATTCACCCTCCTCATTGATTAAGTTAGATGCCTTAGCTAATCGAATGACCCGTTGTGCCCGTAGTACAACGGGACGGTCAACCATTTGACCATTCATTGAAATAACACCTGAACCTTTTTGATGAGCTTCTTCAATTGCAGCTTCAACATCTAATGCATTTTCGATTTCTTTCTTAGTTGGTTCATAAATTTTATTTACCCAGTCAATCTGCCGTGGGTTAACAAGAGATTTACCATCAAATCCTAATTCATGAATATGTTCGGTTTCACGTTTAAATCCTTCAATGTCATTCATGTTTGTAAATACTGTATCAAATGCAGCAATTCCTGCGGCACGAGCGGCATGAAGAATCATATTCCGCGCAAATTCAAGTTCAGCGCCATCAGGGTAACGGTGAGTCTTCATATCAGTAGTGTAGTCTTCTGCGGAAAGAGCTAACCCAATCATACGGTCAGTACTTGCCGCGATTTCAGGAGCGTTTAATACTCCCTTAGCACTTTCAATGGCTGCCATAACATGCGTCGTTCCTGGCTCGATACCAAATTTATTTTCTGCTTCTTCAACGACTTTTACAAGATCAAGCATCATTTGAGCAGATTCGACTTTTGGTAACCGAACAACTTGAATACCAGCTTTTACCATTGCAAAAACGTCATTTTTGAAAAATGGCGTATCAATTCCATTAACACGAACAACTAATTCCGAATCACCATAATCCTGTGTTTGAAGGGCTTGATAAACAAGCATCCGAGCAGCATCTTTTTCTGCCATAGAAACTGAATCTTCCAAGTCAAACATAATGGAGTCGGCGCCATAAATACCAGCATCCTTTACCATTCCGGCATTGTTACCTGGAACAAACATCATTGTTCGACGTAAACGTTCTTCCATCCTTAAAATACCTCCCAGTCTGGTTGGTCTGCTGTATCAAGTGCACGTTGAGCAGCAGCCATTGTCCGTGCTTTAATCACACAATCTAAAGCTCCTTTATCTACAGCTTTAACATTGGCATTGTCAATCCCATAAGCAGTCAAAGTATCAGTAATCACCTTACGAATCTGATCACCATAAAGTTCTTCTACTGAGGAATCTAAATCAATGCTGATACCATTATTACCTTGGCTCAAAGTAATTTGAATATCGGAAGATTCCAAAGTTCCTGCTAATGCAGTCTTCTTAACATCCATTATTTAATACTTCCTTCCTTTAGCCGAGTCCGAAGCTCAGACCAGTTATTTTTTATAAATTCGAGCGTCGTATTAGGAACATACTTTTCTACTAACGTAATGTTGTCATTAGCAATTGCTGCTCGTACCTTCGTTGCTGAAATAATATTTTGATCTTCAGTTTGCTTTCGATCAATTATTTTTACTTCAACATCAGGTGGTAGAACCCTAGTTAATTCTTCATTATATACATCTGTTGTCTTAGAATATGGTTCTTTACCTAAATACCGTCTCGTTATATTAAGCGGTTTTGCAATTTGATTCTTAAAAAGGGTTCCATCAAGTGAGGCTTGAAATCGTCCAACATTTTGATCATCTTTCAGAAAATATGCTGGAAATGTTGCATAACTAACCATATATTCTTTTCCTGGAACAACAGTTACATTTGGCAAATCCGCTGTTCCAGCTTTAACTAATTCATAGCGTTCAGTAAAAGAAAAAATAGAAACATCTTCACTAACAACAAAAATATATACATGATCATTTTCGTTACTTGCTGTTTCAACCAAATAACGGTGTCCCTTGGTAAAAGGATTAGCATTCATTACGATTCCAGCAACTTTACTACTATTTTGATTATCAAAATGTGGTAAAGATGAAATATAATCATGAATATTAGGCGTTCCGCTTTCTAAAATAGCTCCTTGCTCTACTCTTGCTAGTTCATGAAACCCAACATATTGAAAGCTTTGAATATATTGTGGCTTTGTAAAAACAAACAGATGAAATCGCCCCAATATCGCAGCTTCGTTTTCTAATTTACTAACTAAACTATTAAAAGTTTCGCCATGACCCTGTATTTTTGAACAAATTGCAATATATTTTAATACATTTCCAGCAATTGAACCTGTTGCTAAAATATCGCCATTTTCTTCCCATACGAATGTCTTATCAATCGAGGCTGTTTCGCTTTCCGAAAAAATTTGAATACCATTAAATTGTAAGAATTTCTGCCACTTAGTAAAATTACGCTTCAAATGAATGTTTATTTCGCGAACTTGCATCAAAATTCCCCTAATCTTTCATTTTTTCTGCATAATGCCTTACTGCCTGTGCTACTGTAGTCACAACACCATCATCAAATACGCCGGGAACAATTTTATCAGCTGTGGGATTAACAATCATATTAGCTAGACCAGCTGAAATTGCCATCTCAAGGCCAAAATCAACCTTGTTTAAGTTTGTTGATAGCAACCCTTTATATAACCCGGGAAATACGAGAATATTATTTACTTGATTCGGGTATTGGCTAGAGCCAGTTGCCATTACAGCTACACCTGCTTCTTTTGCTATTTGCGGATCAATTTCTGGTTTAGGATTTGCAAGAGCAAAAACAATCGGATTTTCTGCCATTGTTTTTATTTGTTCTTTGCTTAACACATTAGCATCAGAAAGACCGATAAACACATCGCGATCTTTTATTGCATCGCTCAAACTTTCGTATACTGTTTGATCACTGCTTTGTTTCACTAAATCAGTTTGGTAATGATTATAATTTTGACTATTAGGGTGAATTGGTCCGTCAATATCAACAAATGCAATATTTTTAATACCTGCCGCAAAAAGTAATCGAGCTGTGGCAACGCCAGACGCACCAACTCCATTAATGAGAACTTTAAGGTCTTTTAAGTTTTTATTAACTACTTTAGTTGCATTAATTAATCCAGCTAATACAACAATTGCTGTTCCCTCTTGGTCATCGTGATAAACTGGAATATTAACTGCTTTAGAAAGTTTTTCTTCGATTTCAAAACAACGTGGAGCTTTTATATCTTCTAAATGAAATCCCGCAAATGATTCCTGCATATTTTTTAATGTAGTAACAAATTCATCAGCAGGAACTTGTTCAACCGTCAAAGGCAAGGCATTAACGTTTGCTAAATCTTTATATAGTAAGGCTTTTCCTTCGACAACTGGAAGTCCTCCCGCGGGACCAATATTTCCTAAGCCTAAGACAGCTGATCCATCGGTTACTAGTGCTACTAATTTCCCACTAAGAGTATACTTATCTTTAAGCTCAGGATAACGTTCAATGAGCTTAGAGATTACAGCAACCCCTGGCGTGTATGCTTCTCCCAGTTCTTTTTTATTTTTCACTTCAAATTGGGGTGCAATGTTAAGAACACCTTGGTTTTTGGCATGCATTGAGAGTATTTCTTCATCTTCCATTTGTCGAAAGCCTCCTCGTTTCATTATTAATATCTTACCATCTTTTTTAAAAAATTAAAATATTTACCCAGTTTTTAAAATATTTAAAAAATAATGTTATACTTTAACAATAAATGAGCACGAAAGGAATATAAAAAATGGATTCACAACATCAACAATTACTAGGTAACCTTGCACAAGATTATTACCTCAGTAAAATGGCAATTAGTGATATTTCAAAAAAATATAGCTTAAGCAGATACCTTATTATGAAATATCTTGACGAGGCTTTTTCTAGCGGAATAGTTGATATTAATATTCATACCGGATACGACCGAAACGCACAATTAGAACATGAACTAGCTCAAAAATTTAATATAAAAAATATATATGTTATCAAAGACCCTAATAATCCCCTTGATCGCGATAAAATTATTGCTAATTTTGCAGCCAATCAAATCCAATCGCTTATAAAGGAATATAAAGTAATCGGACTATCATGGGGAGAAACTATCTATAATGTACTAGATTACTTTAGTAAACAAACATCACATAACCTAACTTTCACACAATTCATGGGCGAAAATATGAAATATAAATCATCTGCCGCTTCAATGCGAATGGTGCAAAAGGCCGCTTCTAAGTATGACTGTCCTTACTACACCATTCCCGGACCATTATATATTCTTAATAACGCTGCAAGAAACACTCTATACTCAGAGCCAGCTTTTACTCAAGCCTTTGATGTTGCCAATAGAATGGATATGCTTATTTGCGGATTAGGTACTCTTCAGTCAATTGATAGCATCCCTGCTTGGCATAATTGCAAAAATTTGCTATTTAAAGGAGTTAATTTAAGCCAAGTTGCTGGAATGGCATTTGGTCGTCCATACGATATCAATGGAAATTTCTTAATTCATCCTAATGATGATAAGACATTATCAATTCCATTAAATAAAATTCTCAATGTTCCAAAAAGACTTGCTATTATCCAACAAAAATCAAAATATCAGGCTGTTCTTGGAGCACTTCGTGGGAGTCTATTTACCGATATAATTCTTACTGAATCTATTGCCCTAAGAATTACAGAGAGACTATAAAAAAAGGGATATCTGTCAACTGGTATGGTTGACTAAAAATACTTCTTACGAAAATGTAGGAGGTATTTTTTTT
>NZ_RDBR01000018.1 GCF_009663775.1 Lactobacillus sp. 0.1XD8-4 | reverse complement strand
GACATTTTGAATTTATCAAGAGCAGCCTCATTTTGTTTAATTTCTTCTTGTGATTGAGCCATAAATATACCTTCTTTGTAATATTTCTTCATTTCTTAATAAGAAACTATATTTCTTATTTCAATTTAAAGTATAGCGCCAATGGAATAAAATGCAAGCGCTTTCTTTACAAAAAAATAATAATATGTTTTTATATCATTTAATTTTGTAGATAAAAGGAATTGTAGCTTGAATGCATTTCTTAGTTAAAGCACACTACGTAAAGGGGCTCCAAAGCTCGGAAAATCCGAACTTTGGAGCCCCTATTTGTTCTTTGTATAAATTGGTCACGTATCGATGAGGCGTGAAGATAAAGTCAAAAACACGTTTCTATGTGAATTAGTTATTGGAATTTAATAACTGGCTTACTATGTTATTTAAGTAATATCAAATCATTAAACTAATAAAGCCTAGTCACACAATTCTGTGAAACTAGGCTTAAATTAGTTAATTAGTTTTCTTCTACGCCAGTACCATCGTAGCAACGTTCAAGTAATTCTTTGAGTTGGCTAACAAGTGGTTCAACTGGGTTAGTAGTAGTACATTGGTCTTCGTAAGCAAGACGGGCAAGATCATCAACAGCCTTGTCAAAGTCTTCACGCTTAACACCATTGTCCTTCAAACTTAACTTAACACCACATTGGTGAGCAAGTTCGATAACTTTCTTAGCGTATGCTTCAGCTAATTCTTCATCACTGTTACCCTTCAAACCAATGAAGCGAGCAATATCAGCGTAGTCTTTAGTAGCATGGTAAGTTTCGTAGTGTGGCCAGAGGGCAAGCTTTTGTGGACGTTGCGCATTGAAACGAATTACTTGTGGCATTGCAATAGCAATAAGCAAACCGTGAGGAAGGCCAAATGCTCCACCCATCTTGTGGGCAAGGGAGTGGTTAATTCCTAAGAAGGCTTGACCGAATGCCATCCCAGCCATCGTTGAGAAGTCGTGCATCTTACGACGAGCTAACTTGTCACCTTGAACTGACTTAGGAAGGTTTTCCATTACCCCTTTGATTGTTTGTAATGACCAACCACGAGTGTAGTCAGTTGCCATTACTGAAACGTATGATTCAGTAGCGTGACATAAAACGTCAAGTCCAGTCCAAGCAGTAGTAGTTGCAGGAACAGTTTCAACGAATTGGGAGTCAACAATCGCAATGTTTGGTGTCAATGCGTAGTCGGCAAGCGGGTACTTAACGTGGGTTTCAGAGTCAGTGATAACCGCAAATGGTGTAACTTCTGAACCAGTACCAGAAGTAGTAGGGATACCGATAAGTTGAGACTTAGTAGGCTTCTTGATTTGGTAAGCACGCTTACGGATATCAAGGTACTTTTGCATAACACCGTACCATGAAGTTTCTGGGTGCTCGTAGAACATCCACATAGCCTTTGCTGCATCCATTGGTGAACCACCACCAAGGGCAATGATTGTATCTGGCTTGAAGTCGTTCATCATCGCAACACCTTTTTCAACCGTGTTTGTTGATGGATCTTCTTCAACATCGTCAAATACTAAGAAAGCAGTGTTGTTTTGACGTTGACGTAATTGGTCGATAACCCGTTGAACGTAACCACGCTTGCTCATTCCAGGACCAGTAACGATGAATGCCCGATCAATGTTTGGAATATCTTGCAATTCTTTTAGTGAGTTGCGTTGAAAGTATACTTTTGGGGGGATCTTAACCCATTGACGGTTTTCACGCCGCTTTGCAATTGTTTTGATGTTTAAGAGATCCCAGTCGGTAACGTTGTGTGAAATTGAGTTGCTACCATATGAACCAGTACCTAAAGTAAGGGATGGCGTCATGTTGTTGTAAATGTTACCGATACCACCGATACCAGATGGTGAGTTAACGATAATCCGTGAAGCACGCATTTCAAGACCGTACTTAGTAGCTAAGTCATCATCAAGGGTGTGGATAGCAGCAGTGTGTCCTTCACCACCGTAGTGCAATAATTGAGCACAGATATCAAAGGCATTTTCGTGAGAAGTAGCCTTGTACATTGTCAATACAGGGGAAAGCTTTTCAGCTGAAAGTGGGTACTTGTCACCAACACCTTCATATTCAGCAATGATAACTTTAGTGTTGTCAGGAACCTTGATTCCACACATATCAGCAATTGCGTTAGCAGAACGACCAGCGATTGGACCACGAACTTGGTGACGGTCTGGATCAATAAAGCCATCAGTAAACTTGTCAATTTCATTTGGCTTTAAGAAGTAACAGTTCCACTTTTGGAATTCTTCCTTAACCTTGTCATAGATTTCTTCGTCAACAACAACTGAGTTTTCAGTAGCACAAATCATTCCGTTATCGAAAGTCTTAGAAAGAACAATGTCGTAAACTGACCGTTCGATGTTAGCAGTCTTTTCGATGTAGGCAGGACCGTTACCAGGACCAACACCGAGGGCAGGGTTACCAGAACTGTAGGCTGCCTTAACAAGGGAAGGACCACCAGTTGCTAAGATAGTAGCGGTATTAGGGTGTTGAAGTAAGGCAGTAGTGTTTTCACGACTACTTTCAGGAAGCCATTGAATCATGTTCTTTGGCGCACCAGCTTTTTCAGCCGCTTCTTGGAGAATCTTTGCGGTCTTAATGGATGACTTCATTGCTTGACGGTGGAATGAAAAGATAATTGTATTCCGCGTCTTTGCACTAATGATTGATTTGAAGATAGTGGTAGAGGTTGGGTTGGTAACGGGAACGATACCAGCAATAATACCAAGAGGATCAGCAATTGTGATAGTTTGGTCTTCATCGTTGTCTTCAATAATACCAACAGTCTTATCGTGACGGATGTTGTTCCAAATGTATTCACTTGCGTAGATGTTCTTGATAGCCTTATCTTCGGCAATTCCACGACCAGTTTCGTTGGCAGCATCAACGGCTAAGTCCATGTGGTGTTCTTCAGCAGCGAGGGCCATTGCCTGACAAATCTTGTCAACTTGCTCTTGTGAGTAGTAACGCAACTGTTCGAAAGCAGCTTGGCTCTTAGCCATTAAATCGTCAACTAACTTTTGAGCGTTTTGCTTTTTTTCTTCAGCAGTTAATTCTTTTTTTTCAACTTGTTTCTTGTTGTTAGCAGGCATAATTGAAATCTCCTTTTTCAATTCTTTTTTTGTTAACCTTTGAACATGTATAATATTACTACATTTTTTTGCGTTGTAAATACCTTTGTGAACCTTTAAACAATGGTTATAAATATTGAATTCGCTTACATTGTTGAGCTGATAATACTGGTAGAATAGTAAAAAAGATTGGTATTATTTTTGGAATACTTGATAAGTGATTTTTGCTAAATCAATGTACTTGCATTGTATTTCACAATGATAAAAAAGTGATAGATAAATTTGTTATATATCGATTTCACAACTTAAAAATTTAAACAAAATAGCCATTACCCGGTTAAGGATAATGGCTATTTAACCTATTATTAATTAGTCGCGGGCGTTTTTATCTTTGCCAGCGTTTGGATCTTTAACGTCATAATCGCTGTCGCTCATCGCTTCAACGGCTCCCATGCGATATCCATTGCCGACTTGGCTAAAAAAATCATGGTTAGAAGTTGAAGTAGAGGTACCATTCATAACGACAGGGTTAACATCAGAGGCAGTATCAGGGAATAGCGGGTCTTGACCAAGGTTCATCAAGGCCTTATTGGCATTGTACCGAATGAAGGTTAAAACATCGTCAGTCCAGCCAACTTGATCGTAAAGCAGGTGGGTGTACTTTTCTTCGTTATCGTAAAGTTCGTATAGGAAGTTGTACATCCAGTCCTTCATATCCTGTTGTTGTTTTTCAGTCCGGTCACGCATGCCAACTTGGAACTTGTAACCGATGTAAGTACCGTGAACAGATTCATCACGTAAGATTAACTTGATAATTTCCGCCACGTTATTTAATTTATTATGACCAAGATAGTACAGAGGAGTATAGAAACCAGAATAGAATAGGAAAGTTTCCAAGAACACGTTAGCAACTTTCTTCTTTAATGGGTCCTGGCTTGGGTCTAAGTACATATTAGCAATCTTAACAGCCTTATTTTGTAAATATTCTTCAGTATCAGACCATTCGAAGATTTCCTTAATTTGGTCAGGAGTATTAAGGGTTGAGAAGATTGTTGAATAACTCTTGGCGTGAACTGATTCCATGAATTGGATGTTGTTTAAAACAGCAGTCTCATGTGGAGTTTTAACGTCTTCTTTAAGAGCAGTCAATCCTGCTTCTGACTGGACAGTATCAAGAAGGGTCAAGCCACCGAAAACATGACCAACAGTCCATTGGTGATCGTCATCTAGTTCGCGCCAATCATCCATATCGTTGGCAACAGGAATCCGTGTATCAAGCCAAAATTGTTCTGTCAGTTTTTCCCAAGTTGCTTTATCGATCATATCGGAAACTTCATTCCAGTTGATCGCATCGTAATGATTTACAGGTTTAAATTCTTCCAATTTCATTGATTGCGCTCCTCCAAACAGGTTACTCTTGGCAGGTGAAATAACTTGCCAAGAAGTCAATTATACATAATATCAAGTTTACCAGTGCACTACATTTAAATCAAATTCCAACATGCCCTAAATTACACAGCTTTCACATTGATTTGCCCCAATTTCATCACTGTCGTCGGTAAATGTTCGGATATAGTAAATCGACTTGATTCCGCGCTTGTAAGCATAGTGCCTTAAAATATTAAGATCACGGGTGGTCATCTTATCAGTCCGACCGTCTTTCCATTCATAGAGGCCGGCAGGAATAGTTGACCGCATGAACAGCGTCATGGAAAGTGATTGATCGACGTGTTGCTGAGCGGCAGCGTAGGTATCAATTACCCTCCGCATATCCATATCGTAAGCTGAACGGTAGTAAGGCATTGTGTCATTTGAAAGGTAAGGTGCTGGGTAGTAAATTTTCCCAATCATCTTTTCTTGCCGTTCTTCTACCCGGTTGATAATCGGATGAAGACTAGCTGTGGAATCGTTGATGTAAGATGTTGAGCCGTTAGGTGCTACTGCAAGTCGGTATTGGTTGTATAAGCCGTCTTGCATGACATTTTCTTTGAGCTTTTGCCAATCCTTAATTCCAGGAATAAAGATACCGGCAAATAATTCTTTTACAACATCAGATTGTGGTCCCCAATCTTTTGTCACGTACTTATCAAAATATGAACCGTCCGCATACTTACTGTTTTCAAAATCATGGAAAGTCTCGTGCCGCTCCTTGGCGATTTCGTTTGATGCAACGAGGGACCAGTAGTTTAAGAGCATGAAGTAGACTCCGGTAAATTCAATTGCTACCGGACTTCCATATTGAATATGGTGCTTGGCGAGGTAACTATGTAACCCCATTGCTCCTAAGCCGACAGAGTGCGCAAGCCGGTTTCCGTTTTGAATCGTTGGGACAACATCAAGGTCTTCAACATCACTGATACGGGTAAGTCCGCGCATCATGGCCTTGATTGATTGACCAAAGTCAGGGCTTTCCATCATGTTAGCAATGTTAGTTGAACCAAGATTACAACTAATATCAATTCCCATTTCCGAGTATGATTGGTCATCGTTTACCCGTGCTGGAACTTGGACTTGAGCAATTTCCGAACAAAGGTTGCTCATCACAATTTTACCATTAATTGGGTTGTCGCGATTTTCAGTATCGATATTAATAATATATGGGTAACCGGATTCTTGTTGCAACTTGCTGATTTCGTCTTCGAGATCCCGCGCGTTAACCTTTTTCTTGCGGATCTCATCATTTGCAACTAAGTTATCGTATTCTTTCGTAATATCGATGTAGGAGAATGGCTCGCCATAGACGCGTTCTACGTCATAAGGGCTAAAGAGATACATATCTGCATCCTTTTCGACTAACTCATAGAACTTGTCAGGAACCGTAATTCCAAGGGAAAGGGTCTTTAACCGAATCTTTTCATCAGCGTTTTCCTTTTTAGCACCCAAAAATTCAATAATGTCGGGATGGAAAACACTCAGGTAGACAACCCCGGCTCCCTGACGCTGACCTAATTGGTTGGAGTATGAGAAGCTATCTTCTAATAATTTCATTACTGGCACAACCCCGCTAGCAGCGCCCTTGATTTTCTTGATCGGAGCACCGGCTTCACGAAGATTACTGAGGTTAATTCCGACCCCGCCACCGATTTTAGATAGCTGGAGGGCCGAATTGATAGTCCGTCCAATCGTATTCATATCATCAGTTGTTTGGATTGCAAAACAGGAAACAAATTCTCCCCGTCGCTTCCGGCCAACATTAAGAAAAGTCGGGGTAGCGGGTTGGTAGCGTTGGTGAATAATCTCGTCAGCCAGTTGCATCGCTAACTCTTCGTCCCCGTTGGCAAGATACAGCGCGTTCATGGCAACCCGGTCAATATAGTTTTCGAGGTAATATTCCTTATCATTAGTCCGTAGTGCATACTGAGCATAAAACTTATAAGCGGCCATAAAGGAGTGGAAGTGGAAGTCTTGATCCTTGAGGTAGTCGTACAGCTTTTCGATAAATTCAGTGCTGTACTTGCTCATGAACCCTTTTTCAATGTAGTCGTTATCTTCTAACCATTGAAAACGTTCTTGAAGAGAAGAAAAATGTTTCGTGTTAGGTTCAACATTTTCTTTAATAAAATCTTCAAGGGCCATTTTATCTTTATCAAGCTGAATTTGCCCATTTTTCGGGATGTTTACCTCGTTGTTGTAGTCGTAGTATTTGACCTTTGTCATATCAATGTCTGATAATGCCATGTTAATAACTCACTTTCTAAGATAATTTAATTATGCCAATAAAGAAGCCAGCGCAACAATGAGGATTGCTGCCTGGCAAGATTGTCAATGCTATTTGATTAGGCAAGCTGGTTTAGTTGGTCGGGACGAAAACCAGAAAATGCGTTGCCATTGGGAAGCTTCACTACTGGGGTCGCCATGAAGCCTTCAGACTTTAATTGGGATACATATTCTGGTTGTTCATCTATATTATGTTCAACGAATGCAATCTTGTGTTGTTCTAAAAAACGCTTGGTCATTTTGCATTGAATACAGTTGTTTTTGGAAAAGACAGTTACCATTTTAATTAGCCTCCTAAACGTTAATCGATGTTTTCTAGTATAGCGGGGAATTTAAAAAAATCAATCAAAAAAGCACTATATTTCGTGCTGAGAAAATAGTGAAACACAACATATAGTACTTAATACTGGAATTGCCACCTGTGAAACTTTTTTTGTGAAAATTATAAGCAGGTGATTGGTCAAGCCTAAATCAATTTGAAAAACCAAATTAATATTATACACTGAAAAGCAGGATAATTTTAAGTAAATGGAGAAAATAAATGGAAAAAAATAATTCATCATTACTAGCCCAGCAAAAATTTATGCGGATGGCGATAGCTGAAGCACAACAGGCAAAAGTTTTAGATGAAGTACCAATTGGGGCCGTTGTCGTTCATGATGGTCAAGTAATTGGGCGGGGACATAATATGCGGGAAAAGTTTCAAGATGTTACCTATCATGCGGAGATGCTCGCAATGATGGAAGCATGCACGAATTTACATAGCTGGCGGCTGGAAGATTGTGACCTTTACGTCACCCTTGAGCCGTGCATTATGTGTAGCGGAGCAATTATTAATGCTCGGATAGAAAACGTTTATTACGGAGCAGCTGATCCTAAAGCAGGAGCTGTCGATAGTTTATATCACTTGTTAAATGACACGCGGCTGAACCACCAGGTGAATGTCTATTCTGGGATTCTCGGGGATGAGTGCAGTCAAATGCTAAAAAGTTTTTTTCGGGAAATAAGACGGCGCCGAAAGGAAGCGCGCCGGAAAAATAAAACTAACCCCTAGCATTTTAGTGAAAAATAGTGTATTATACTATTTGCCGTAAGGCCTTAGAGCAAGGGTATGCTTACGAACCGTGTCAGGTCTGGAAGGAAGCAGCACTAAGTATGATGTGCCTTGTGCTCTAAGTTTTATTGATATTCAAGCTGACCTACAGCCTTTCGCTGCAGGTCTTTTTTTATAGCAAACGCTGCTTAACAATTCTTAAAATAAATAATAAATATTTTTCCTACTTTATGGGACTAATTCCTTGTATAATATTGTATAGTATTTTTAAATTCAGAAAGGAAGTCTGGCGATGAGCTATCAGGCGTTGTATCGTGTTTGGCGGCCGCAACGATTCGATGATCTTATTGGTCAACAAGTTGTTACAAGAACCCTAAAAAACGCAATTATTACTCACCAGATTAGTCATGCATACCTCTTTGCCGGTCCGCGGGGGACAGGGAAGACCTCAGCAGCCAAGATTTTTGCTAAGGCCGTTAACTGTCACCATTCCCAAGATGGGGAACCCTGCAATGAGTGTGCCACATGTAAGGCGATTACTAATGGTCAGCTTAATGACGTTATTGAGATTGATGCGGCTTCTAATAATGGTGTCGAAGAGATTCGTGATATTCGGGATAAGGCAAAGTATGCGCCAACGCAGGCCGATTATAAGGTCTATATTATCGATGAAGTCCATATGCTGTCGACAGGGGCTTTCAATGCGTTGTTAAAGACACTTGAAGAGCCGCCTGCCAATGTGATTTTTATCCTTGCGACGACTGAACCGCATAAGATCCCGTTGACGATTATTTCCCGGGTACAGCGGTTTGATTTTCGTCGGATTTCGTCTCAGGATGCCTTTGACCGGATGAAGTATATTCTCGATCAAAAAAAGGTGACATACGATGAAAAAGCCCTGTGGGTGATTGCAAATGCCGCTGAAGGGGGGATGCGGGATGCTTTGAGTATCCTGGATCAAGTACTTTCCTTTAGTGATAATGCGGTAAACCTTGATGACGCCTTGTTAGTTACTGGCAGCGTTACCAAACAATTGTTAAAGCAGTACTTTTTACAAGTCTGTCAGCATGAGGGGGCAACGGCCTTAGATACAATGAAGGACATTTTGGCGGAAGGAAAGGATGGGCAGCGTTTCATTGAAGACCTGATCTCGTTTATCCGTGATGTCTTGCTATACCAAGAGTCACCGACATTAATCAATGTTGAAAGTACCGGCTTAAAAGAGGCTGACTTTCAGCAACTGTCTCAGCTGGCGTCATCAGCGGTCCTCTACCAGATGATTGATGAGCTAAACAATATTCAAGAAGAAATGCGGTTTACGACTCATCCCGATGTGTACTTAGAGGTCTTAACGATTAAGTTAGCGCAGGTCAAGCAAACAGTAGCAACGCCGGCGTCCGCTACTAGCCAGCCTGCCGCCGCTCCTAACGTGGCAGATGACACCATCAAACACCTGCAACAAGAGATCCAGCAATTACAGCAGACGGTTAAACAATTGCAAGCAGCACCTGCTAACAATGGTCGAGCAACCCCTGTTCGGCAAAAAAATGAGCCGCCGCGAGTTCAGCAAAAGAAAGTTCATGTTAATATTAATAAAGTCTACCCGGTACTTGAAAATGCAACCCGGCAAGATTTGATTAAGGTGCGTGACTTATGGGGCGATATGCTAAATATGCTATCGGTTCCGCAACGATCCTTATTGCATGTATCGCAACCCGTTGCCGCGAGTGCGGTGGGCATCATTGTGGCCTTCGATTATCCCTTCTTGTTCCAGCAAGCAGCGGATGACATGACCCTCTTAAAAAATATGGAAGATGCCTTGCAACGCTTAACGGGGAACGAACGCCAAGTTGTGTTTGTGCCGAAGGATAAGTGGCCGCAAATCAGAAAAGACTTTCTGCAGGATCACGGCTTTGGTAAAAAGAGTTCGTCAGCTGGTAAGCCGTCTAGCACGTCGCAGAGTCAGGCTAGCGCAACAGCTCCGGCTTCTAGTGATGAACCGCCGCTACCATCAGAAGAGGACGCACCGACTGAAGAAGCCCCCGTTCAAGACGAACAAGTGGCGGCTGCCCAAAAAATATTTGGCAGCGAGATAGTAAAAGTAGAAGATAATTAGAAAAGGATGGATGATATTATGATGCGTGGAATGAATATGCAACAAATGATGAAGCAAGCTAAAGCAATGCAAAAGAAAATGATGGCAGAACAAGAAGAACTTGCTAAACAAGAATTTGTTGGAAAGGCTCCCGATGATATGGTAACTGCTACTTTCAGCGGAGATAACCAATTAATTGATTTAAAGATTAACCCAGAAGCAGTTGATCCTGATGATGTTGATATGTTGCAAGACTTGGTTATTGCTGCTGTTAAGGACGGGATGAGCCAAGTAAGCAATGCCACCCAACAAAAGCTTGGCAAGTACACACAAGGTATGGGGTTGTAAAAAGTGATTCAGTACCCAGAGCCATTAGCTAAGTTAATCGAAAGCTATACTAAGCTGCCAGGGATCGGTCAAAAAACAGCTACCCGTCTGGCCTTTTATACATTGAGTATGCAAGAAGATGACGTGACAAATTTTGCTAAGTCGCTTTTATCGGCAAAGCGCGACCTGCATGATTGCAGCATCTGCGGTAATATCACCGAGGATGATCCGTGCCCGATCTGTCGGGATAAGACACGGGATCGTTCGCAAATTTTGGTTGTTGAGCAGTCACAAGATATTATGGCAATGGAACGGATGCACGAATACCATGGCCTCTACCATGTCCTACAAGGCGTAATCTCCCCAGTTGCAGGGACAGGCCCAGAGGATATTAATATCACGAGCTTACTCAAACGGCTGCAGAAAGATGATGAAGTAAAAGAGGTCATTATTGCCACGAATGCATCATCTGATGGTGAGTTAACAGCCGGTTATCTTGCTAAGCTGATCAAACCGGCCGGTATCAAGGTGACGCGGTTGGCCCACGGTCTTTCTGTTGGTGCTGATATTGACTATGCAGATGAGATGACACTATTTAAGGCAGTTCAAGGGCGGACGGAGATGTAAGAGCATGTTTTTTAGACGAACATCAAATGAAGTTGAACACCAGCGAAATGAACGGCTCCTCGATGCGGTTTATTCTACGAAGGCTAGCTGGGACCATGCACGTGAGACGGAGCGGGCCGTATACGAAGCAAACGTTAATAGTGAGCTTCACTACCGTTCACGGATTCAAGAGCAGAAATTTTTGTACTTGTATAAGATTGCCCGCAAATTTAAAGTACATGGAACGTTAAATCAAGGCGTTATTGACCGCTAGGAGAGTATAATGGACGGAAAATTTATTTCATTTGAAGGACCAGATGGCGCTGGCAAGACGAGTGTCATTCAGCAAATCCAAGAAGATCTTGAACAACAGTTAGGCAAAGAAGCGGTAAAGTACATTCGTGAGCCGGGCGGGAGTCGGATTTCAGAGGAAATTCGCCAGTTGTTATTTGACAACCAGAACGCTGATATGGACCCGCGAACCGAAGCGTTGCTTTTTGCAGCATCCCGACGCCAAGTGGTTGTTTCCGAGATAATTCCAGCGTTAAAAGCAGGCAAGACGATCTTATGCGACCGCTATGTCGATAGCTCAATTGCATATCAAGGGGCAGGACGCGGACTTGGTGAACAAGAAATTTGGCAGATTAACCAGTTTGCAATTGACGGCTTGATGCCGGACCTTACGATTTACCTTGATATTGAATCAGAATTAGGCTTGCAGCGAATTGCAGAGCACCGCGCCAACCAAGTTAACCGTCTTGACAAGGAAAAGCTGGCCTTCCACCAAACGGTTCGCCAGTCATACTTACGTCTCCAGCAACGACATCCAGCGCGGATTAAGCTGATTGACGCGAGCCAGCCGCTGCCAACTGTAATTAACGATGTAAAAACAACAATTCATGACCGGTTTTCAGAGTTATTTTAACGAAAAGGGTGATTAATTATGAAAATGATTATTGCAATTGTTCAATCAAAGGATAGCAACCGCTTGCGGAAAGCCTTTAATAAGGCCGAGATTCACATGACGCAGTTAGCTACTACTGGTGGATTCCTTCGGGAAGGGAACGCGACTTTCTTAATCGGGATTGAAGATGACCGGGTTCAAGAAGTTCTTGATGTGATTAAGAAAAACGCTGAATCGCGTGAACAATACGTTACTTCGCAAATGCATATGGATGTTGAGGGCGGTTCGGCTTTCCCTGTTAACGTAAAGATTGGTGGCGCAACGGTCTTCGTTTTACCAATCGAGGATTTCATTAAATTTTAAAGTAGGTGAGATGGGTGGCTGAACAAGGACGGACACGGGCTGAACGATTACAACCAACGATTGTGGCCCGTTTTCAAAAAATCTTAGCAAATAAGGAGCTTGCCCATGCATACCTATTAGTTGGGCCAGGAGGAGCAGGCAAGATGTCAATTGCCAAGTGGTTAGCATTGCGGCTCTTTTGCCTTCATCCGGAAGATAATGAGCCGGACTTGACTTGTCCTGAATGTCAGCGGATTTTATCTGGCAACCATCCAGATATTGTCTACGCAGCTCCGGCCGGCCGTCAGATTAAGGTTGATGAGATTCGGCGCCTTAAAGCGGAATTTACTAAAAGCGCTGTCGAAGGAAATAAAAAATTATTTATTATCCAAGATGCCGACAAGATGACCAACGGAGCTGCTAATAGCCTCTTAAAGTTCATCGAAGAACCAGGCACTGGTGTTTATATCCTAATGTTGACGACTAACAAGAGTGCAGTTCTTCCGACGATTCGATCACGGACGCAGGTAATTGAATTGCCGCCATTAAAAAGAGAAGCTCTTTTAAAAGTGTTAGCCGAACATGATATTTCCCCAACCCAGCGCCAGATTGCAGTTGGGATTACCGATTCGGTGGCAACTATTGAGCAATGGCAAGAAGATGGCTGGTTTGACGAGGCTATTAAGGCAGTTGTGCAGTGGTATAAGGATACTGCTAAGGGTGATATGCTTGGGTTCGTTGATGTGCAGACATTGCTTCTAAAAGTAGCGGCTGATCGTGATAAACAGCAGATTATTTTGGACTTAATTACGCTGATTTGGCGGGATACATTAATGCTGGCAACGGGGATTAATGCTCCCGATCGGTTGCACTTTAATAATATTTTAGGTGAAATGCAGGCCGTCGTCAGCCAACACCCGGCTCAGCAATTATTAGCAGCGAGTCAGTTAACCTTAGCGACTCGCCACCTGCTCGAGCAAAACATTAATTTCCAAAATATTGTCGAACAACTAACAATCAAACTTGTACAGACATTAAGTGCTAGATAGGGGCGAGAAAATGAGTGAACAGCATAATTCAAGTAATATTTATGAACGTTTTGCTCAAGTAATGCAACAAACGCGTGACCTTGTTAGCAATATGGAGCAACTGCAAGACCAAATAACCGCAATTCTCGAAGAAAACGTTGAGTTGTCGATTGAAAACGAGCATCTCCGTCAAGTAGTAAAGAAACAGCAGCCAAAGCATAACGATAACCACTTGTCTGGGTCACGGCAAAATTTGAAAGAATTGTACCAACAAGGCTTTCATGTTTGCAGCGAATATTATGGCAAACGGTTAGCGCCGAATGAATCGTGTACTTTCTGTCTTGATGCTATTTTTGGTCACGACCAAGGAATGGCGAAATAGGAGGAATCATGCAGCAAATTAGTAGTTTTAGTGAACACCAGTCGGGGAGCCTCTATCTTGTGCCGACCCCAATCGGCAACTTAGATGATATGACTTTTCGTGCAATTAAAACTCTCAAGGAAGTCGACTTGATCGCGGCAGAAGACACCCGGCATACCCAGCAGTTGCTAAATCATTTTGAGATTCCTACGCGGCAAATAAGTTTTCATGAGCATAATACAGAACAACGGGTGCCCGAATTAATTGCAAAATTAAAAGCGGGCCTTTCAATTGCCCAGTGTAGCGATGCCGGGATGCCGTCTATCTCAGATCCGGGTAAGGAATTAGTGGCAGCCGCTGTAAAAGCAGGATTGCCGGTGATCCCGCTTCCGGGGGCTAATGCTGGGTTAACGGCTTTAATTGCTTCGGGGTTAGTCCCCCAGCCGTTTTATTTTTTTGGTTTTTTAGAGCGCAAGCACCAGCAACAGGTTACGGCCTTAGAAAAGCTGAAAAATCGTGAAGAGACAATGATCTTTTACGAAGCGCCCCACCGTTTAAAGAAAACATTAGCTACGATGGCCGAGGTCTTTGGTGACCAGCGGCGCGTTGTCCTGGCCCGCGAACTGACCAAGCGATATGAGGAATTCACGCGGGGGACGCTCGCGGAAGTACTAGCATGGTATGACCAGCATCAAGCCCGCGGTGAATTTGTGATCCTCGTCGCAGGAAATGACCAGCCGGCTGATGCAACGCCCGCAACTTCCCAATTATCATTGACAGAGCAGGTCGACCAGGCAATCCTTACAGGCCTTTCGACTAACGCGGCAATTAAGCTTGTTGCTAAGCAAAACCATGTCAAACGTCAAGAACTATATAAGCAGTACCACCAATTGTAGGAGAAGAAAATGAAATTAACACAGGACGCCCAAACTTTTGAAATGCCCCACTTGCTAACATATTATGAATGTGATGAGACTGGTCATCCGAGTATGAGTATGCTGCTAAGCATGATCTCCATGGTCTCCGATGAGCATAGTATGAGTCTGGGACTGGGAATTGATGAAGTTCAAACGACTGGTGGTACTTGGGTCGTCAGCGGGTATGAAGGTCAGCTCAATAATGACCAGCCACACTTTGGGGAAACGATTATCCTCGGTACCCGGGCAGTAGCCTATAATCGTTTCTTTGCGGTTCGGGAGTTTTGGGTGATGGATAAGGAACATCAGGTCGAGTACGCGCGCTTCAAATCCATCTTTGTCTTTATGAACTTAAAGACGCGCCGGATGGAATCAATCCCGCCAGCATTGATTGAGCCGTTCAAATCGCCGTTAGTAAAACGGATTCCTCGCTTGAAACGTCCGCATAAGCTGGTGGAAACAGTGGCTGTCGTTGAGCAGGAATACCGAGTGCGGTACTTTGACCTTGATGCTAACCACCACGTAAATAATGCGCGGTACTTTGATTGGCTCCTTGATCCGCTCGGGCGGGAGTTCTTGCAAGGCCACCAGCTCCGGTCTTTTAGCCTGCAGTACCTCCAAGAAGTACGGGACGGCGAAACAATCAAGAGTCGGGTAAATCAACCATCGGCAGACGAAGCGACAAGCTATCACCAAATTGCCATGGGCGACCAAGTAGCCGCGATTGCAGAAATAAAATGGTATTAAAACATAGTAATTATTTTGTAACTTGCGTGCAGGTCACGAAATAACCACCACGAGGCTGGAAAAAACTTTAGTTTTTTCACCAGCCTCGTTTTTTGTAGAGCCAAGCGGGGGAAGATGGTATTCTATGAATAGTAGTAAATATGAGGAGTGAGTTGACGTGAAAAGATCATTGACGGCGATAATTTACTTGGAGCCTGATCAAGTAAGCTTGCGAATTGTCGAAATACCAACATTAACGGTGGTAAACAATGTTCGATCAGGCCTCTTAAATATTGGTAAAGCAAAGGTTGCTAATTATTCGGAAAATATGGCGGCGATTGTTAGTAACATCGAAGGATTTAAACAGGTTATTAAGGATTATCAGGCTAGTCCGGTTAAATTTTACGGGGATTTCGAAGACCTCGATCCGGTAACTGCCCGGTATGTTACTGACCAGCTAGAAGTGCGGACCGGTTTGCAAATCGAGTGGCTCAACAACAACCAGTTAATGGCCCAGTCAATGAGCTACTTACTGACCCTCTTGCCGGAGTTCGACAAGCTGAGCAGGCATAATATGTATCTCCTTAGCATTGGTCTGAGTTCTACGACGCTGGCCTATTTCCATCACGGGAGCTTTGAGCGGGCATGGGATATTGACTTAGGCAATGCGAAGATCAGCCACCTTGTTAGCCGCTTGCGGAAGACGGCGACTAACCCGACCGAGATCATTCAGGACTATATCAGCAGCAAATTGGAATACTTGACGCCTGAGCTAACGAAGAAAAAGCACACGGTGATGATGGTCCAAAACGCGCTAGCCCTTAATAAGCTCTTTTTGCCCCATGGTCAGCAGATTGCGGAAGTACCGCTGGCCGAATTCCATGATGATTACCAAAAGATCTTGACACCGGCGAAGGACGGGCTGGTGAAAAATATTCAAATTGATGACCAGCAGTTTGAATTGCTCCTGCCTAATTACTTGGTAACCGCTCGGACTGTACGCTTAATCCAACCAGCGGGCTTGTACGTAACTGATATTTCAACGATGGATGGGATTTCCCATGGTATCGGGGTCAACAATGACCAGACGCGGCGACAGATCAATAGGATGATTAGGACGGCGGCGGATAATATTTCGGAACGGTACGGGGTTGACTCGGCCCACCGTGATTTTGTGACCCAATTTTCATTGCAATTATTTGACCAGTTACGACCGATTCACCGCCTTGGCCAGCATGAGCGCTTGCTGTTAGAGATAGCCAGTCGGATTGACGATATTGGCAACTTTATTAACCAGCGGGGCCATTACCGTCATTCGGCCTACATTATGGAAGCAACGCCCTTGATTGGCCTGTCTGATAAGGATAACCGGATTATTGCGGAGGTTGCCCGCTACCATAGTGCCGAATCGCCAGATATTAGCCAGGCCCATTACCGCCACCTCGATAATGATATTCAGATGCCGGTGGCTAAGCTGGCCGCGATTTTACGGCTTGTCGATGCGTTGGATGATTCACGTTTGCAAAAGATTTCAAATATTAAGCTGACACTGGTGGGGGATGACCGTTTGATTATCAAGGCCACGGCTAACGATGACCTCGTCTTAGAGAAATGGTCATTTAGCCAAAAGTCGCAGTTATTTAGGGATGTATATGGCATTCAACCAGTGCTGACTGAGAGGAGTAATCATTAACATGTATAAGGATTTTTACAAACCACAAAATTATGTTAACCGTGAGTTGAGCTGGATCGATTTTAACGGCCGCGTCTTAGGCGAAGCAACGGACGCGGCGAATCCCTTGCTTGAACGGGCTAACTTTTTAGGGATTACCCAGAGTAACGTTGATGAATTCTTCATGGTGCGGGTCGCTTCCCTTCATAAATTAGCAGCCGCTAAAGTAACAACGACTGATGCTTCTGGATTAACGCCTGAAGAACAGCTCGATGCGGTGAACGAAAAAGAACACCGGATGGTCAGACAACGCTATGAGGTCTATAACCAGCAGATCATCCCCGAGCTAGCGGAAAATAATATTCAGATTCTGCACATTCGGCAATTAAACGAAAAGCAGTATGAATTTATTCGACGGTATTTCAATGATGAATTAATGCCGGTTCTTACGCCGATGGCTGATGATGCCTCGCGACCATTTCCCTTTATCTCAAATAATTCGTTGAATATCGCCATCCAATTACGGCGGCGAATAAGACCAACTACCCAGCGACAAGAAGAAATCCTAGAAGGCGATCAGGAAGTCCATCGGCGCCAGACAGAGCCGCATGATGACCGGCAGGAAGCGGATATTAAGTTTGCGACCGTGCGGGTACCAGAGATTTATAAGCGGCTGGTCCGCCTGCCGGGGGAAAATAATTTTATCTTGATTGATGAAATTATTACGGAATTTCTTAGCGCCCTCTTTCCCGGTTACGAGATTCTTGCCACCGCTTCCTACCGAGTAATGCGGGATATGGATCTGGACGTTGCCGAAGAGGATACTTCTGACCTATTACGGGCGGTGAAACACCAGCTTCGTGAACGGGAACACGGCCGCGTCATGCGGTTAGAAGTTCCACGGTCAATTGACGACTGGCTAAAGGAGCAATTAATCGATAACCTGCATGTTAGTGAGCGGTCCCTCTATGAAGTGGACGGTCCGGTTGATTTGACATTTTTGAAAAAACTAGCGGGAATGGTTGATGGTCATGACGATTTACGCTTCCCGCCATACAAGCCGTACTTAGACCCGGCCTTAGATATGGAGCATAATATTTTTACCGCGATCCGCCAAAAAGACTACCTGATGCAGCATCCTTATGATAATTTTCAAGCGGTAGTTAACTTTATCCATCAGGCAGCGGTTGATCCGGACGTCTTGGCGATTAAGATGACCTTATACCGGGTTTCTGGTAATTCGCCAATTATTAAGTATCTGGGAATGGCGGCGCAACAAGGGAAGCAAGTGACCGTCCTAGTTGAAGTTAAGGCTCGGTTTGATGAGCAGAATAATGTCCGCTGGGCTCAACGGCTGGAGCAGATGGGCTGCCACGTTATCTACGGGTTAGTCGGCTTGAAGACCCACTGTAAGGTTGCATTGGTTATTCGGCGCGATGAAGATGGCTTACGACGGTACATGCACCTCGGGACTGGAAACTATAATGATGTAACAGCCCACTTCTATACCGACATGGGGTTATTTACCTGTGACCATGAACTGGGGATTGACATGACCAACTTATTTAATATGCTTTCGGGATTTGCCCGGCCAGCCTACTTTAATGAACTGCGGGTCTCGCCCGATGGGATTCGGAGTTTTATCAATGCTAAAATTGATGAGCAGATTGAAAACGCCAAGAACGGTAATCCGGCTTTAATCCGGATGAAGATGAACTCATTATCTGATAAGCAAATTATTGCCCGGTTATACGACGCGGCAGCTAACGGGGTCAAAGTTGAGCTGCTAATTCGGGGAATTACCTGTTTACGGAATGATTTACCGGAACTTCACGGCAACATCGAAGTCCACTCGATTGTTGGCCGGTTCCTTGAACACTCACGAATTTATTACTTTAAGAGCAATGGGCATGAAGAAGTCTACCTTGCCAGTGCAGATATGATGACGCGGAACCTCAATCGGCGGGTCGAGGAATTATATCCAGTAACCCAAAATGATACCAAGGCGCACGCAATCCATATTTTTGATATGATGTGGAAAGACAATGTCAAGGCGCGCAAATTAGTGGGCGACCATTATGAGCGAATTGATCGCGGATCAGCGGCCCCGTTTAACTCGCAGGAGTATTTTGTTGCGCAGGCAGTCAAACTAAATAAAGAAGAAAAGAAAGAGAAAAAGGCGCAGAAGCATTTTTCGGCGGTCTTTGAAACCTTGAGCCGCCATGTTTCCAACCTCCACCTCGATGATCGAAAGGATGAGTAGACAATGGTCAAAGAAAAGCACTTGGCAATTATTGATCTTGGTTCCAATTCCGTCCGGCTTAAGATAACGAAGATTCAGGGAGCGGGAAATTATGAAACGGTTCAATACGAGAAAAGGTATGTCCGTTTGGCTTCCAATATCGGCCCTGAAAAGCTCCTTAAGCAAGGACCAATGAAGCGGACAATCGCGGCCTTAGAAGAATTTCGGGCGATTTGTGACCGTTACCGTGATAAGGATTTGACGATTTTGGCGGTAGCGACGGCAGCAGTCCGTCAAGCACAAAACCAGCGTCAATTTTTAGAAAAAGTGCGCCAGACAACGGGCTTTGATATCCATGTCATTAGCGGAGAACGGGAGGCCTACCTTGACTATGTCGGGGTCAGTCGGACGCTGCCACTTGATAAGGGGCTAATTATTGATACTGGTGGCGCTAGTATGGAGCTCATCTCCGTTAATAACGGTGAAGCAGAAGAAACGGTCAGCATTCCGATCGGGTCGGTCACGATTTCGCAGACTTACCACCTTGAGGACAAAATCAACCCTGCTGACCTTTTTGATGCGATGGTTCGGATTGATGAAGTCCTGTTACAACAACGGTGGCTTAACCGGATGCGCCAGACGAAGATCATTGCTTTAGGAGGGTGCAACCGAGCCTTAGCCAAGGTCTATCGGTGGCAGCAAGCCCTTAGTCCGAATGAAGTAATGCCGGTTCACGGCTTAACAATGCGGGCGCAAGAAGCTTTTCTGATTATGCGACAGTTGCTGGAGGTTGACCGTCAAACTCGGGCAGGGATTCGCGGAATTACGAAAGTCCGGGCAGACGTGATTGTGGGCGGATTATTACCCTTGATTTCGTTGATGCGGCAGCTGTCAATTAATGAGATTAGTTTTAGTAATAGTGGCTTACGTGAAGGACTGTTATTTAAGTACCTTGACCAGCAGGTGGACTTTGGTGAGCTCAAGACCTCCCTGTAAGGGCCTTCTTGTAATACCAGCATTAAACTTTTACTTATTTTTACTAAATTTTACTAATTTTCAATCGTGAAACTGTGCTACAATCACTATGAAAGCTTTAGTTGGATCAAGGAGGAAACAAGATGTCAATTTTAGTTGCTGGTGGTGCCGGATACATCGGTTCCCACATGGTAAAAGACCTTATCGAACACGGTGAAGATGTAGTGGTTGCTGATAATTTATCAACGGGGCACCGTGACGCGATTAATCCTAAGGCGAAATTCTATGAAGGCGACATTCGCGATCGTCAATTCCTAGACAAGATTTTTGATAATGAAGATATTACCGCAGTTGTTCACTTTGCTGCTTTCTCAATTGTTCCAGAATCAATGAGTAAGCCATTGAAGTACTTTGATAACAATACTGGTGGAATGATTACCTTGCTTGAAGCAATGCATGATCATGATATTAAGTACATTGTCTTCAGTTCAACGGCTGCTACTTATGGTGTTCCTGAACATATGCCAATTAAGGAAACGGACCCGCAAAAGCCAATTAACCCATATGGTTTAAGTAAGCTCATGATGGAAGAAATGATGGCATGGGCAGATAAGGCTTACGGGATTAAGTTTGTCGCCCTTCGTTACTTCAACGTTGCTGGGGCTGCTCCAGACGGAACAATTGGTGAAGATCACGGTCCAGAAACGCACTTAGTACCAATCATCTTACAAGTGGCGCAAGGCAAGCGGGATGAATTAAGCATCTTTGGTGATGACTACAACACGCCAGACGGAACGAATGTCCGTGACTATGTTCATGTTATGGACTTAGCAGATGCGCACATTCTGGCAATCAAGTACTTAAAAGAAGGTAACAAGAGTAACGCCTTTAACCTTGGTTCATCGACTGGTTTCTCTAACAAGCAAATGCTTGAAGCGGCCCGTGAAGTTACTGGTGAACCAATTCCTGCTAAGATGGCACCACGCCGTCCAGGGGACCCCGACTCATTAGTTGCGGCTAGTGATAAGGCTCGCAACATTCTTGGCTGGAACCCTAAGTATGATGATGTTCATGATATTATCGCAACTGCCTGGAAGTGGCATTCTACCCACCCAAAGGGTTATGATGATCGTGATTAATTAAAAATGATTTAACTAGGGGCTAAGAGAAAATTTAGTTTTTATCTTAGTCCGTTAACGAACGATAGCAAGATAAAATACTGCAATACAGTACACAACGGGACTCTAGTGTTCAGAAAATGAATGCTCGAGTCCTCTTTTTGCTTGCAAGGACGGGGAGATTGCCTTGTTTCGGTTATTAACTACAGAGATTAGCCTTAAAAGGCGGTCAAACGGGAGCGGTTGTGATAAGATGTAAGATGATTGAAAGGATTGATAAAAATGAAGATACTTGCCATCGATACATCCAACCACCCGATGAGCGTGGCCTTAGTTGAAGATGAGCAGTTACTGGCAACGACGACCTTGAACATGGTTCGTAATCACAGTATTTACCTGATGCCAGCAATTAGTAAGTTATTTGAATTAGTTCAATGGCAGCCGACTGATCTTGACCGGGTTGTCGTTGCCCAGGGACCGGGATCCTACACGGGGGTGCGGATTGCAGTAACGACCGCGAAGGTTTTAGCAGATACGGAAAAGATTGATTTAGTTGGCATTTCAAGTCTAGCCGTCTTAGCCCGGAATGTGGTGCCGACCTCACCAGCCATTATCGTACCGTTTTTTGATGCCCGTCGCGGAAATGTTTTCGCGGGTGCGTACCAATGGGAAGAGGGGACCTTAGTAAGCCGGATCGCGGATCAACACCTTGGCGCTGACGTTTTGTTAGACCAGTTAGCTAAGTTGGACCAGCCGGTTGTACTAGTCGGTCAAATGACAGATAAGATTCGGGCAAAGTATGATCAGCTGCCGGCTAACGTGACCTTATTACCATCGTCTTATAGCATCCCATCGACTTATCAATTAGCACTTGCTGGTGAACAGCAGGCTCCGGTCAAAGAGATTGACCCCTTTGTCCCTCATTACCTGCGGATTACTGAAGCAGAGGCAAACTGGCAAAAGCTTCATCCTGGAGAAACAAGAAAAAATTATGTTCGAGAAGTTTAAAGAATGGCTGGTCAATACGACTACCCCGACAAAACGCCCGACGCTTGATTTTACCCGCCGTGTTGTAATGATCTCGGGGCACCAATATGTCGTCCGCATGGCTTGTGACCAAGACATTCAAACATTAGTAGAAATTGAAGAACGGATTTACGGTAAGGCCCCGTGGAGTTACGCGGCCTTTCAGATTGAATTGCAACGTCCTCATGACCGCCTTTATTTGGTAGTTGAAGATGACCAGCAGATTGTGGGCTTCATCGGGACAGCTGTTGATTGGTACCATTATGACCTCCACATTACGAATATTGGGATAACGCCAAGTTACCAGCGCAAGGGAATTGGTACCTATTTGATTTCAACTTTTAAAAATTATGCCCGTCACTTAAAGCTCCATTCAATGAGCTTAGAAGTGCGGGTTCATAATGTTTCAGCGCGAAAATTATATGCGAGTTTAGGTTTTCGTGATCAGCATATCAAGCCCCGTTACTACCTTGATGACCACGAGGATGCGGTTGATATGCAAGCAAATTTACTTAGGTAGAGGAGAAGTTATTTTATTATGACAGAGCGCACATTAATATTAGCGTTTGAATCGAGCTGTGATGAAACAAGTGTTGCCGTGATTGAAGACGGTCACAAAATCCTTTCAAATATTGTTGCTACGCAGATTGATAGCCACCAGCGGTTTGGGGGCGTTGTTCCTGAAGTTGCCAGCCGGCACCACATTGAACAGATAACAAAGTGTACTAACGAGGCACTAGCTCAGGCTGGTGTCAGCTACAATGACATTACAGCGGTGGCGGTTACTTATGGGCCGGGCTTAGTTGGTTCATTATTGATCGGGGTGACAGCAGCCAAGACGATTGCCTGGGTTCATGGCCTGCCCCTAGTACCAGTTAACCACATGGCTGGTCACATTTATGCCGCGCGTTTTGTGGATGAATTCAAATATCCCCAGATGGCATTATTAGTATCTGGCGGTCATACAGAGTTAGTCTATATGCCAACAGAGCATGAATACCAAATTATTGGCGAAACCCGTGATGACGCGGCAGGAGAAGCCTACGATAAGATTGGCCGGGTCCTCGGCGTTAATTATCCAGCGGGAAAAACGATTGATGAGTGGGCAGCTAAAGGTGAGGATAGCTTCCATTTCCCACGGGCAATGGAAAAAGAGGCTAACTATGATTTTAGTTTTAGCGGCCTTAAGAGTGCCTTTATCAACACGGTCCATAATGCAGACCAACGCGGTGAAGAACTCAATAAGGAGGACTTGGCTGCTAGTTTTCAGCAAAGTGTTGTCGATGTTTTAGCCGAAAAGACGATGCGGGCCTTGGACCGGTATCCGGTAAAGCAATTGATTTTAGCAGGGGGCGTGGCTGCTAATCACGGGTTGCGGGCCCGTCTTGACCATGATATGGCAAAATTCCACCCTGAGGTAACCATGCTCCAAGCCCCGCTTAAGCTGTGTGGTGATAATGCCGCGATGATTGGGGCGGCTGGGTATGTTAATTACTGCCATGGCGACCGGGCCGGGCTGGACTTGAATGCTGTGCCGGGGTTGATGTTTGATCGCATGAAAATTTAAAAGAGAAATCGGAGAGGTTAGGAAAAATAAAAGCTTTTTCCAGTCTCTCCGATTTATTTTAAATATTACTAAAACCAGTCGCGGAAAATAATCTTCTCAACAAGGCGGTTATTTCTCCGCGTTATTTTTCACCAGTTGCTTTATTGACGGCATCCATAATAGCGTAACGGAAACCGTTTTTCTCTAGGGCTTCCACGCCTTTAATCGTGGTGCCGCCAGGGGAGGTTACTTGATCACGAAGCAGGGCGGGAGCAAGCTGGCTGTCATAGGCGAGGGTTCCCGTACCTTTCACCATACTAGCAACGACTTGGTAAGCAGTTTGACGGTCAAGGCCGTGTTTAACTGCAGCATCACTCATGGCATCCATCATTACATCCACGAATGCCGGACCGCATCCCCCTACTACCCCGATAATATCGAGCTGTTGTTCAGGGACTTCGATAACATCGCCAAGACTATCAAGAACGGTCATGATTGTTGAGATATCATCAGCCGCAATTTCACGAGGTAAAGCAAGCCCAATCGTCCCCGCATTTACCTCTACGGGGGTATTAGGAATGATGTTAGCGATAATCTTATTCGGGAGGACGGCGCGAAGGTCATTGTGACTGACGCCCGCAGCAGCGGAAATAAAGATTGTGTGGTCATTAAGCACAGCGAGTTCCTTGGCAACCGCAACAGTAACGGGAGCAGGGGTCGTTAGGATCACAACATCTGGTGCTAATTCCGCAACGTCCGCATTGGTATTAACAAGTTCAAACTTTAGGGTATCAGCGAGTTTGCTAACTCGTGGGTTAACTGGGTTCATCGCGCTCAGAGTGAATTTTTTACTATTACCTAACCCCTTAATAATCGCACTGCCCATGTTACCGACACCAATAACTGTAATTTTCATCATTAAAACCTCCTAAGTTTATTTCCGGACTTGACCGTTACCTGTGATTTCATACTTAATCGTGGTTAATTGTTGAAGACCCATTGGTCCGCGGGCATGGAGCTTTTGGGTACTAATACCGATTTCAGCACCAAAGCCAAATTCACCACCATCAGTGAACCGAGTAGAAGCATTAACATAAACACAGGCAGAATTGATCGCTTGTTGGAAGTACCGCCCCCGATTAAGATCCTTGGTAATGATTGCTTCGGAATGGTGGGTACTGTGTTCGTTAATATGCTTAATAGCATCGTCAAGGGAGTCGACAACTTTGACGGCCATGATCAAGTCATTATATTCGGTATCCCAATCAGCGTTTGTGGCCGGCTTAATTGCGGGCACTAATTCACAGGCCGTGGCATCGCCTCTTAACTGGACACCGTGATCAATTAATGCCTGCGCGATCAACGGTAAGAATTGAGGCGCGACATCTTGGTGGATCAGGAGTTTTTCTGCTGCGTTACAGACTGATGGCCGTTGTACCTTGGCATTCACGGCAATCTCAGTAGCCATTTGCAAGTCAGCATCTTTATCAATATAGATATGACAATTACCAGCACCTGTTTCGATTACGGGAACGGTGGCGGTCGTTACAACCCGTTGGATAAGGTTGCGTCCCCCTCGTGGAATTAGGACATCAATATAATCTGTTAGGTTCATCATCTCGTCCGCAACGGCATGACTCGTGTCCGTGATTAATTGAACGGCATCGACCGGCAGACCTTGTTTTTGAAGAGCCTGACGGAGAATTTTTACTAGGGCAATGTTAGTTTGGCGGGCTTCTTTACCGCCACGGAGAATTACTGCGTTCCCGCTCTTAAAGGTTAAGCCGGTTGCGTCAACGGTGACATTAGGCCGGGCTTCAAAGATAATCCCCACCACGCCTAGCGGGACGCGTCGTTGTAAAATCTGCAGACCATCCTTTGTAATCCAGCCCTTATCAATCTGAGCAGTGGGGTCGCTAAGGTCGGCCACCGTCCGCAAACCGCTTGCCATGTCAGCAATCCGTTGAGAATTAACCATTAACCGGTCGGTAAATTTAGCCGGCATTTCAGTTGCGTTGGCGAGATCTAGTTTATTGGCGGCAATAATTTGATCTTGGTTAGCCGTTAATGCGTCAGCTAATTGCAAGAGCGCCTTATTTTTAGTAGCGGTATTTAACAGAACTAATTTGCTTGCGGCTGCTTGTGCTTTTTTACCAATGCTTGTTAAGTCTTGTGTCATTATAACAACCTCCTATTTACCAAAACGAGTACCGACATCTTGTCCATCGAAAACATCAAAGAGAATTTTGGGGTCACGGCCATTACAAAGCACCATTTGTTTATCGGCCTTCATCACGGTTGCGGCTGCCCGGAGCTTAGTGACCATTCCGCCAGTGCCAAAACGGGTGCTGGTGCCGCTAGCGACCTTTTCAATTTCCGCAGTGAGCGTTGGCACTTCTTTAATTACTTTTGCATCTGGATATTTATGCGGGTCCTTATCGTAAAGGGCGTCAATATCTGATAATACGATTAGCTGGTCAGCGTTGATTGCAACGGCGACTTGAGAAGAAAGCTCATCGTTATCACTAAAAGTAGTATGATGGTCTAATTCATCAACCGAAACGGGGTCATTTTCGTTAACGATTGGAATCACGTTGCGGTCCAGCAGGGTCGTAATCGTGTTGAGAATGTGGTTGCGGCTGACTGGGTAGCTAAGAACATCCCGAGTGAGGAGGAGCTGGGCAACATGGGTCTGATAATCAAGGAAGCGTTGCGAATAAATCCGCATTAATTCTGCTTGACCGATTGATGCCAATGCTTGTTGCTGCTCAATTTCCGCGGGTCGTTCCTTTAACCCAAGGCTGGCAAGACCAACCCCCATCGCCCCTGAAGAAACAAGAATGAGCTCATAGCCTTGGTTGTTGAGGGTCGCAAGGGTAAAGGATAGTTGGTCGATTGTCCGGAGATTAATACGGCCATTGGGTAGGACAAGGCTGCTAGTCCCGATTTTAATGACAACTCTTCGTAAATGCTGGGTCATAATAAGAATCCTTTCAGAAAACAAAAAACGCCTTTAACCGAGACACCAATCATGGCGGTACCATTCTCGTTTAAAGACGCGCTTTACACTTTTTAGATATATGATTGTTAAAATTAATTATATGTAGCAGGGCTTCAGCACTCGTGGGGGCTTTCAGTCGCTGACCTCCATTCCTAAACTGGCTTACTTTAATCTACACTAAAATTGTAATCGTGTTGAGGAGCTTTTGTCAAGGCTAATTATTTTTTAAGCTAAATTAAAAAGTGGTTGACAAAAGATTAAAATAAAATTAGAATACTGATAACAATTTAATATGAAGTGTTCGAGATGAGTAGAAGCAGTGTTGTATTAAGAGAGTTTTCGGCTGGTGAGAGAAAATTACAAGATGCTTTGAAGATGGTCTTGAGAAAATTACTGTCGTAGTGAGGAACGACCAAACTGCGACCGGCTGGTATCCGTTATCAGGTATCAAAGTTTATAATGAACTTACAGAGGCTGTTCATGTGAATGGATAGCGAATTTAGGTGGCACCGCGGGAATACTCGTCCTTTGATTAAAGGATGAGTATTTTTTTATGGAGGAAAAGAAAATGAAGATCAAAATTGCATTGGCCCAGCTCAATATTCATTTAGCATCTCCAGCAGAAAACTATGCCAGTGTCCGACGCGCAATAACCACGGCGGCTGCCCGCCACGCCGATATTATTGTGTTGCCTGAGATGTGGAATACGGGCTATGCGTTGCCCGAGCTGGCGACCCTTGCCGATAAAGATGGTGAAACCACCCAGCGTTTTCTTCATGACTTAGCCCAACGATATCAAATTGGGATTGTTGGTGGTTCTGTAGCAATCCAACGTCATCAGCACTTTTTTAATACTACTTATGTTTTTTCGCGGACTGGCGAATTAGTAGGCAGCTATGATAAGGTGCATCTTTTCGGCTTAATGAATGAAGACCAGTATTTAACAGCTGGGCAGCAAGAAAATTATTTTACGTTATCAGGGATACCAAGTGCCAGTTTTATTTGCTATGACTTGCGTTTTCCGGAGTGGGTTCGGACGGTAGCCCGCCACGGTGCAGAGGTATTATACTTGCCGGCTGAATGGCCAGCCAGCCGGATTCCGCAGTGGAAGATAATGCTCCAGTCACGCGCGGTGGAAAATCAAGCTTTTGTCGTAGCCGTGAATCGGGTTGGTGATGATGATGCCAACCATTTTGGTGGTCATTCGCTGGTTGTCGACCCGCTGGGAAAAATCTTGGTCGATGCTGGTGAAACAGAACAAATTGCATATGCAACGATTGATCCCCAGCAATTGCAAGCGGTTCGGGGACCGATTCCAGTTTTTAAGGATCGCCAACCAAACCTTTACCATTAAAGAAAGGAATGAAGAATAATGGAATTTCAACAATCACAACTTTTAACCAGTCTGCCTAAACAATTTTTTGCCACGCTTGTAAAAAAGGTTAACCAAAAAATTGCAGCCGGAGTAGATGTTATTAACTTAGGTCAAGGAAATCCAGATAAGCCAACCCCAGAGTATATTGTAAAAAGTACTCAAAAATGGGTGGCTGATCCCCGCACACATAAGTATTCGTTATTTCGTGGCTTGCCGGCTTTTAAGCAGGCGGCGGCTAATTTTTATCATGAAAAGTATGGGGCGGTCTTTGATCCAGAAAAAGAAGTTTCTGTTTTAGGCGGTTCTAAAATTGGGTTAGTTGAGCTCCCGTGGGCGTTGATGAATCCTGGGGATACCTTGTTGCTTCCTGACCCGGGTTATCCCGATTACCTCTCAGGAGCTGCCTTGGGAAAGGTTAAGTTTGAAACCGTGCCCTTACTTGCTGAAAACAACTTTTTACCCGACTTAGAAGCAATTCCCGCAGACGTTGCGAAACGGGCAAAATTCTTCTACCTTAACTATCCTAATAATCCAACGGGAGCCGTTGCAACCCCAGAGTTTTATACCGCATTAGTAGCATGGGCAAAGCAGTACCACGTGGGCATTATTAGCGATTTTGCTTACGGAGCGCTCGGATTTGATGGACAGGCACCGGTTAGCTTCATGGAAACACCAGGAGCAAAGGAGGTTGGGATTGAATTTTATACCTTTTCTAAAACCTTTAACATGGCCGGCTGGCGAATTGCTTTTGCGGTGGGAAACCCAGATATCATTGGAGCTTTGAACTTAATCCAAGACCACCTTTTTGTTAGTCTTTTTCCTGCTTTGCAAGAGGCAGCCGTTGAGGCGTTAACAGATCCGCAACGTGATGCGGCAATTGAGCAAATTATTGAGCGGTATGAAGAACGGCGAAACGCCTTTGTGGCAGCGGCAAATAAGATTGGTTGGCACCCATTTGTGCCGAAGGGGACTTTTTATGCTTGGATGCCAGTGCCGGCCGGGTATACCAGTGAAAGTTTTGCCGATTTACTATTGGATAAGGCGGGGGTCGCCGTTGCCCCGGGAAATGGTTTTGGAACGCATGGTGAAGGTTATGTCCGGATCGGCTTGCTGATTGAGCCTGACCGCTTAGTGGAGGCAGTAGACCGGATTGCAAAGTTAAATTTATTTAAGTAGGTAGAGGAGGAATCATTATGACATTAAAATATACAGTATTAGGCGCAGGAGCGATGGGATTACGGTTTGGCGTCCTTTTGCAAGAACTAGCAGGCGCCCAAGTTGACTTTGTTGATAACTGGGCACCCCAAGTGGAAACCATTAAGCAACAGGGAGGCGTTTATGTTTCCCGTGACCACGAAAATCGCCACTTGGTACCAATTAATATCTATTCACCAGAAGAATACGCTGGGGATCCTGATGTTTTCATTGTCTTTGCTAAACAAATGACGCTAAGTGACCTCCTCAAACGAAGCGCCCACTTCTTTCACCCTGACCATCAATATGTTTTTTCCGGAATGAACGGGATGGGCCATATTGAAAAGATTAACAAGTATTTCCCGGCGGAACACGTTGTTGCCGGGACGTGCTTGATTGGGACCGTTCTTAACCAGACCGGGGATGTCGATTTTATCGGTAAACCCGGAGCCGGCTCAATTAACCTAGCACCGCAAGCGGGGGAACCAGATGAACGAGTTAAAGCGATTGTGGAGGATTTTACGACGGCTAATATTAATCCGCATTTAAATGATAATTTTTATGGAACCTTATTAACAAAGGTGGTCTTTAATTCGGTTATCAATACGATTTGTACCCTTTTTGAGATTCAGATGGGGCAGTTTATCGCCTTCGCGGGAGCCGAAAAACTTGGTAAACAGTTAATTAACGAAGCTTTTGATGTTGCTGAACGTGCTGGTATCCAATTATTAAGTACCCGCGAAGAAGAATGGCAAACCATTAAGTACGTTAGTGAAGTTACCAATCCGCTTCATTATCCATCGATGTATCAAGATATGAGTAAGAACCGGCCGACTGAGGTTGACTATATTAATGGATATATTTATGACTTAGGAAAGAAATATAACTATGAAGCATCGACTCATGATTTTTTGCGTAATTTAGTTCATTTAGCGGAAAATACCCGCAAATTCCGTCAATAAAAAATACAGGAGCTGGGAAAATAACTTTCGCAACTCCTGTATTTTTGTTTAGATTTTTATGGTCGCAACCCTAAGCCGCCTTTCAGAGTCAAAGTTTCACCGGTCATGTATTTGAAATCAGGTGAGGCAAGCTGAACACAGACACGACCAATATCTTTTTCAGCATCCCCGAGCCGGCCGATTGGCGGAACGTGGACGTTGGCCTTGAAAGCCTCGGGAAATTCTGTTTTAAATTGTTCCAGCTTAACCGTCCAAGCAAGCGGACAAACAACATTAACATTAACGTTGTCCTTGGCCCATTCATTAGCTGCTACCCGGCTTAATCCACGAATACCTTCCTTAGCGGCAGCGTATGCAGATTGTCCATAATTGCCAAAAAGTCCTGCCCCTGAAGCAAAGTTAATTACCGAACCTTGGGATTTCTTTAACCATGGATAACATGCCCGCATGAAATAGAAGGTCGCGTACAATCCGGAATAAATTGCTAAGTCGAATTGATCCTTTGTATGATCAGCTAACGTTACCCCTGAGGCGGATCCTTGAGCGACATTAATTAGAACATCGATTTGTCCAAAATTACTAATTGCTTGGTCGACGACATTTTTAACGACTGCTTGATTGTCAGCTTTAGCATTAATATCTGCCTGTACCGGAATAACCTTAATGCCATATTTTTCTTCCAGCTCTTTTTTTGCACCAGCTAACTTGTCTTCTTTACGTCCTGTAATTACTAAATTAGCGCCTTCTTTGGCATAAGCGGTTGCAATTCCATAACCAATCGAGCCGCTTTGACCATTACTGAGAACGGCACGGTCACCACCAGTGATTAAGGCCACTTTACCAGTTAAAAATCCCATGGTCCTTCCTCCTCTGCATAAATTAATTTATAAAAGCTATAGCTTAATTATACAGGAGAGTGAAATATTAATCATCGAAATAAACTTGGAAGAAAATAGGCATGACAGGCGGTTGGTAGTGGGAACGATGAAAATTAAAGAGATTATTAATTTTGCTGGTCGAAGTCCTCTAGCTTTTCTGCTGCTTCGGTCCAAGCAAGTTCAACTTCTTCTGCCTTTGCCGCAAGTGCATCGAGCTGTTTTTGCAGGTCGGTTAGCTTACCAATATCAGTAGCAATTTCTGGTTGACTCATCTGCTCTTGAACAGCACTTTGCTGGTTTTCTAAGTCTGCCATTTCTTTTTCAAGGCTATCCACTTGTCGCTGGATTTTCCGCCGTGCCCGTTGCTGCTCCTTATTTTGCTGGTAGGATTGCTTGCCGGCTGCTCCCTTATTAGTATTGGCGCTTTCGACAATAGTAGGATTTTCCTTATCCTTAGTGGCAAGGTAGTCGTCATAGTCCCCTTCGTAATGTTTGATGCCGTTTTGCTGCATTGCCAAAATATCTGTAGCAACTTGATTGATAAAGTACCGGTCATGGGAAATAAACAACACAGTACCGTCAAATTCATTAATTGCACTTTCAAGAACTTCACGGCTATCAATATCAAGGTGGTTTGTAGGTTCATCAAGAATTAAGAAGTTAATTGATTTGAATGATAATTTGGTTAATTCAAGACGGGCTTTTTCTCCACCAGAAAGTTCATGGACAACCTTATAAACATCATCACCCACAAATAAGAAACTACCAAGCAAGGAACGAATATCTTTTTCTGGCACTTCTGGATGGTCATCCCATACTTCTTCAAGGACAGTCTTATGGGGGTGCAATTGTTGCTGCTCCTGGTCGTAGTAGCCAATTTCAAGGTTTGCCCCCATCTTGATTGTTCCGCTAATAAGCGGGATTTTATGGAGAATTGATTTGAGTAAGGTTGACTTGCCGATTCCGTTGGGGCCAACAATCCCGATTCGTTGCGGCTTACGAACGGTGAATGAGAGCGGGCCGGCAAGTACCTGTTCGTGATAGCCGACTTTTGCCTGCTCCACATCGAGGACTTCATTTCCGCTTGCTTTATCTGCGTGAAAATGGAAATGAATAGACTTGTCATCAGTTTCTGGACGGTCGAGACGTTCCATTTTCTCTAATTGTTTACGGCGTGCTTGGGCTCGTTTAGTAGTTGAAGCGCGGACGATATTACGATTGACAAAATCTTCAAGCTTAGCGATCTTTTTTTGCTGTTGGTCATAGTGCTTCCATTCTGCTTGAAGCCGCTCTTGCTTGTGTTGAACAAACTGGGTGTAGTTACCGGTATAGTGGGTAAGGGTCTTGTTATCAAGGTCATACACGTCATTAACAACACGGTCAAGGAAGTACCGGTCGTGGGAGACGATGAGGAGGGCCCCTTGATAACTTTTGAGGTAGTCTTCAAGCCACGCTAAGATATTCATGTCTAAATGGTTTGTTGGTTCGTCTAAGATTAATAGTCCTGGCGCTTGAAGGAGAATCTTAGCGAGGGCTAATTTTGTCTTTTGTCCACCAGAAAGGGAGTTAATCGGGGTATCATAAGTATCTTCGTCAAAACCGAACCCGTGTAAAATTCCCCGCATCCGAGAAGCATATTCATATCCGCCTTGCTTCTTAAACGATGTTTGCAATGTATCATAGGAGGCCAGAATTTGTTGATAATGCTCACTGCTGCTATCGAGTTCGCCAAGCTGCTGCTCAAGGTCGTGAATCTGTTTTTCCATCTTATGTAATGGCGTAAAAACTGTGTCAAGCTCAGACCAAATGCTATTTTGACTATCAAGTCCCTGGTCCTGGGCGAGATAACCGATTGTCAGGTCCTTGGCTTTGGTTATGGTCCCTTCGTCAGGTTCAGTAATGCCGGCAATCATTTTTAAAAAGGTTGTTTTGCCGGCACCGTTACGGCCGACGAGGGCAGTCCGACCGTGCTCTTGGATTTGTAAATTCATATTGTGAAATAAAACGTCCGCGCCAAATCGCCGGGTAACGTCATTTGTTTGTAAAAGTAACATTTTGAAACCTCATTGTAATTCCGTTAATTTGATATGATTTTATTTTAGCAGATTTCTAATTTTAAATAAAAATTTGAAAATATTTTTGTATTTTAGTTCACAAAAAATAGTTTAATTGCTAGAATATACACAGACTTAAATTTCACAAAGTAAAAATTAGTAAGTTTATCCATAATTAAACCTAGCAATCAGTTGGCAAACTAGGCAGGAGAAAAAACTAATTTTAGGAGGAACAAAGGTAGAATGGTTAATAAAAAGATTCCACGAGCAACTGCCAAACGGTTGCCGATTTACTTCCGTTATTTAAATGTATTGAAGGATGCAAATAAGCAACGGGTTTCATCGACTGAGCTATCAGAAGCAGTGCAGGTTGATTCTGCAACGATTCGTCGTGACTTTTCATATTTTGGTGAACTTGGTAAACGGGGCTACGGTTACGATGTGGAGAGTTTGTTGAAGTTTTTTAAGGGAATCCTTCATCAGGACTCTTTAGTTAGTGTTGCCTTAGTGGGGGTTGGTAGTTTAGGGAGCGCCTTATTAAACTTCAATTTCCATCAAGATACAAATTTGCGGATCAGTGCTGCCTTTGATACTAAGCCAGAATACGCTAACACTGTTAAGAGTGGTATCCCAATCTATCCTTCTGAAGACATGGTTAAGCAATTAAAAGAACAACAGATTGATGTTGTTATTTTGACTGTTCCTGGGATCAAAGCACAGCATGTTGCTGACCAATTGGTTGAGGCAGGTGTAAAGGGAATCCTTAACTTTACTCCCGTACGGTTATCCGTGCCAAAGAATGTTCAGGTACAAAATATAGATTTAACAAATGAATTACAGACGTTGATTTACTTCATTAAAAATTATAGTGAAGATTCAGTTGAATAATTATTAAAAGAGCATTGGTTTAATGGAAGCGTTAAACTAGTGCTTTTTGTATATTAATAACCACTCAAATCAACGTTTAGTTATAACTAGCATATTTAAAAATGTTTGATGGTCAAAAAAAGTCAAAGTGTTTTTATTGCATTTTGGAAATAACATGTTATATTTAAATATGTGGTTAGCACTTAAACGTTTTGAGTGCTAAAAATAAATTTATTAACAAGATGGAGGGATTAACGTGTTAAAACCATTAGGAGATCGCGTTGTTCTAAAAGCTGAAACTGAAGAAGAAAAGACAGTTGGTGGAATTGTCCTTGCTTCTAACGTAAAGGAAAAGCCAACTACTGGAAAGGTTATTGCCGTTGGAGAAGGTCGTACTTTAGACAACGGACAAAAGCTTGCTCCAGCTGTTAAGGAAGGCGACCGCGTATTATTTGATAAGTACGCTGGCAACGAAGTAGAATATGACGGTGAAAAGTACTTAGTTGTTCATGCTAAGGACTTAGTAGCAATTGTTGAATAAAAAATTATTATTTGAAAATTATTGAGGTTGAAGGATCGTTTTCCTTCACCGTCTCGAAAAATGAAATCAATTTTGAGGTGACATAAATGGCAAAAGAAATTAAGTTTTCTGAAGATGCACGGAGCGCTATGCTCAGTGGTGTTGATAAGTTAGCTGATACTGTTAAGACAACGATGGGACCAAAGGGACGGAACGTTGTTTTGGAACAAAGCTATGGCACACCTACTATTACTAATGATGGGGTTACAATTGCTAAGAGCATTGAACTCGAAGATCAATTTGAAAATATGGGTGCTAAGTTAGTAGCCGAAGTTGCTTCAAAGACTAACGATATCGCTGGTGACGGTACTACTACTGCTACTGTTTTGACCCAAGCAATTGTAAATGCCGGAATGAAGAATGTTACATCTGGTGCAAACCCAGTTGGCATTCGTCGTGGTATTGATAAGGCTACAGAAACTGCTGTTGAAGCATTAAAGAAGATGTCACACGATGTAAAGACCAAGGATGACATTGAACAAATTGCTTCTATTTCTGCTGCTAACCCAGAAGTTGGTAAGTTGATTGCTGATGCAATGGAAAAGGTTGGTCACGATGGTGTTATTACCATTGAAGATTCCCGTGGAGTTGACACTAGTGTTGACGTTGTTGAAGGAATGAGCTTTGACCGTGGTTACATGTCACAATACATGGTTACTGACAACGACAAGATGGAAGCAGACCTTGACAACCCATACATCTTGATTACGGACAAGAAGATCAGCAACATTCAAGATATCTTGCCATTACTTCAATCAGTTGTTCAAGAAGGCCGGGCCCTCTTAATCATTGCTGATGATATTACGGGTGAAGCATTACCAACTCTTGTTTTGAACAAGATTCGTGGAACATTCAATGTTGTTGCTGTTAAGGCTCCTGGCTTTGGTGATCGTCGTAAGGCTCAACTTCAAGATATTGCCGTATTGACGGGTGGTACTGTTATCTCTGATGACCTTGGCATGAGCTTGAAGGATGCTACTGTTGATCAATTAGGTCAAGCAAACAAGGTTACTGTTACTAAGGACACTACTACGATTGTTGACGGTTCTGGATCAAAGGAAGCGATCCAAGAACGAGTAGAACAAATTAAGCAAGAAATTGCCAAGTCCACTTCTGACTTTGACAAGGAAAAGCTTCAAGAACGTCTTGCTAAGTTATCAGGTGGGGTTGCCGTTGTTAAGGTCGGTGCCGCAACTGAAACTGAATTGAAAGAAAAGAAGTACCGGATTGAAGATGCCTTAAACGCTACTCGGGCAGCCGTTCAAGAAGGATTTGTTCCTGGTGGTGGTACCGCATTAATCAATGTTATTTCTTCTCTTGATAAGATTGACGCTGAAGGCGATGAATTAACTGGTATTAACATTGTTAAGGCTGCCCTTGAAGCTCCAGTTCGTCAAATTGCTGAAAACGCCGGTGTTGAAGGATCAGTAATTGTTAACGAATTGAAGAACGAAAAGGAAGGTATCGGTTACAACGCTGCTGATGGTAAATTTGAAGATATGATTAAGGCTGGGATTGTTGACCCAACAATGGTTACCCGTTCAGCTCTTCAAAATGCAGCTTCTGTATCAGCATTGCTCCTTACTACTGAAGCAGTTGTTGCTGATAAGCCAGATCCAAAAGATAACCAAGCTCCAGCTGCTCCACAAGGCGGCATGGGCGGTATGATGTAATAACTTGAAGATGCTAAAGCGACTGAGTTTTCTCAGCCGCTTTATTATTTTCAAGCAGAAAATGTTACAGCGGAGTAGCTGACAGGTACTTCAAACGTTGATAAATCATCAGTGGAATTGCCAGTTCGGGACCGCGTTCTTTTGCTGTAAGGAGTAAAAATGGCGATTAGTAATAAGCAAGTATTAAAGTATTTAGATGATGTTAACATTAACTACCAAGTTGTTACCCATCCACCTGTCTATACTGCTGAGGAAGCAGATAGGTATGTTAAGGGATATCAATTTGGGCGGACAAAGAACCTATTTTTAAAAAGTAAAGAAAAATATTACCTTGTTGCCGTGTTAGAAAATAAGCGGCTTGACATGAAAAAGCTAAAACTAAGCTTACAGTCAGGACGTTTATCCTTTGCCAGTCAAACAGATTTAACGAATAAGCTAGCAATAAGAAGCGGTGCAGTTTCACCGTTTAATCTGATGAATAACGCTGCGCACGATATTACCTTTATTCTGGATCGTGATATTTTAAATGACGAACTGATTGGCTGTCACCCGAACGATAATACAGCAACAGTTATTCTTAAGGTGGACGATTTAGTTCAGCTGATAAAAAAGTGGGGCAACCAGGTTGAAATCCTTTCTTTATAAGGAAGAGAAAACCTGAGACCAAAAAGTAATCCAAACTTTATTAACTTAACTACCTTTATTAAGAGGGGGCGGACAAACTAACAAATTAGTTTTGTTTTCCGCTCTTTTTTATGTCCTGATTATTAAGTTAATCTAAAGACCTTAAATTGTGGTAAAGTAAATGAGTGTAAAAATTTAACTAAATATATATTGAAAGGAACTATGAGATGGAAAAGGTAAAGTTCCAAAAAATTACTCTTTTTTCGGGAGTAATGCTTGCCCTTAATTCATTGATCGGGTCTGGATGGCTATTTGGTGCGGGAACGGCGGCAAAAGTGGCTGGTCCGGCGGCAATCATTTCTTGGATCTTAGGGGCAGTAATTATTATCAGTATTGCCCTCACGTATGTTGAATTGGGGGCAATGTTTCCAGAAAGCGGGGGAATGAGTCGTTACGCGCAGTACAGTCATGGCCCCCTACTAGGCTTTATTGCGGCATGGGCAAATTGGATTTCGTTGATAACTCTTGTCCCTATGGAAGCAGTCGCCTCAGTGCAATATATGAGTTCATGGCCGTGGGCGTGGGCAAATTGGACCCACCATTTCATGAAAAATGGTAATATTACCACTCCGGGATTATTGGTCGTATTTGGTTTTATGTTGGTATTCACGTTGATAAATTTCTGGTCAGTGAAGTTGATGACGCGTTTTACCAACCTTATATCAATTTTCAAGATCCTATTACCGACCCTGACGATTGTGATGCTGATTGTAGCAGGTTTTCATCCGGGAAATTTTGGTCATAGTGTTAATACTTTTATGCCATATGGAAGTCGGTCCATCTTTGAGGCCGCGGCTGTATCAGGAATCATTATGTCGTATGATGCCTTTCAGACAGTAATAAATATGGGTGGCGAGATGGTCAATCCCCATAAAAATATTGTCCGCGGGGTACTTATCTCGATGATTATTACTGCAGTTATTTATATTATGTTACAAGTTGCATTTATTGGGGCGATTGACCCAGGATTATTAACACAAAAGGGCTGGCACGGGATTAACTACACATCGCCTTTTGCAGATATTGCGATTTTACTAGGGATGAATTGGCTGGCAATTTTGTTGTATATGGATGCTTTTGTTTCACCATTTGGGACCGGTGTTGCGTTTGTGGCAACGGCCTCGCGGGCATTGGCAGCGATGACGCATACTGGTCATTTACCGCAGTGGCTTGGTCGTCTTGAACGGCGATACATGATTCCGCGATTTGCCATGGTCGTTGATTTAATTTTAGCTGTTATTATGGTTAGTCTTTTCCGTAATTGGAGCTTATTAGCAACGGTTATCACAGGGTCGACCTTGATTGCTTATCTCACCGGGCCAGTAACAGTGATTTCATTACGGAAAATGCGGGCAGATTTAAAACGGCCGTTTAACCCTCGCTTTATGTCGTGGCTAGCTCCGTTTGCGTTTGTCTTGACTAGTTTGTCAATATATTGGACAATGTGGCCGACCACTGTTCAGGTTATTGGCGTTATTTTATTAGGACTGCCAATCTACCTTTACTATGAAATTCGCTATCGACACGCAAGGGGATTAAAGGACTTGCGCAACTGTTATTGGATGTTGGCTTATCTAATTTTTATTTCAATCATTTCATATATTGGTAGTGAAGGTTTTGGTGGTCAGGATTGGCTTAAATATCCATGGGACTTTGTTATAATTATTATTTGTTCCCTTGGCTTTTATTGGTGGGCAGTTGCTAGTCGCATGAAAAAGATTGATCCTGCGGCAGAAAAGGTAAATGCAAAGGTAAAACTACCATTAGAAGATTAATTTAGCCATTTGTGTATTGCAAAATTTGATCAGAAATTGTAGTATGGTCACCTATAAAAATTGTAAAGATTGAAGGAGGATAGTATGTGGCGCTATTTAAAACGTGTTTTGATCGGGAAACCGTTAAAAACCCTTGATGAGGGGCAGACACATCTAACCAAGTTTAAAGCATTAGCAATGCTTTCATCTGATGCGATATCGTCAGTTGCTTATGGACCGGAACAGATTACGACTGTTTTAGTTACTTTATCGGCAGCTGCAATTTGGTATTCAATTCCAATTGCGGCGATTGTTTTGATCCTATTGTTGGCGATTACGTTATCATATCAGCAAATTATTCATGCCTATCCAAGTGGTGGGGGTGCGTATGTTGTTGCGACAAGAAATTGGGGGAGCAATGGTGGCTTGTTCGCTGGAGGCTCCTTGTTGGTTGACTATATGTTGACTGTTGCCGTATCGACGACATCAGGAGTTGAAGCGATTACTTCAGCTGTTCCAGCATTGTATAAATTTTCGATTCCCCTCGGGATTATTATTGTTTTGTTAATTATGTTTATGAACTTACGGGGGATGAGTGAGAGTGCTAATTTCTTGACAATCCCCGTTTATTTCTTTGTCATTATGATGATTATCATGGTCATTTGGGGTGGCTATAATATAGCTACGGGCCATATCCATTACAAGGCAATTGTTGATTATGGTACCCCGGTTTCAGGAATGTCATTTGTCTTGCTGATTCGGGCGTTTTCTGCTGGTTCTTCATCCTTAACAGGGGTTGAAGCGGTAAGTAATGCTGTTCCTAACTTTAACAAGCCTAAAGAAAAGAATGCGTCAACTACGCTTGCAATTATGAGTGCCATTTTGGCCTTCTTCTTTATTGCAGTTATCTTCTTTAGTTTTTATCTAGGAGTGGTTCCTAATTCGCGGACGACGATTCTTTCCCAGATGGCGGCGCAAATTTTTGGTGGTCACGGGCTTGGCTTCTATATGTTGCAGTTGTCAACAGCTATGATCTTAGCAGTCGCTGCTAATACTGGGTTTTCTGCTTTCCCAATTCTAGCCTTCAATATGGCAAAGGATAAGTATATGCCTCACGCATTTATGGACCGTGGTGACCGTTTAGGATATTCCAATGGGATTATTTCATTAGCTATCGGTGCGATTATTTTAATTTTAATTTTCCATGGTCAGACTAACATGTTAATTCCGTTGTATGCAGTCGGGGTATTTGTGCCATTTACTTTGTCACAGTCAGGAATGATTATTCACTGGTTCCGTGAACGAGAAGGTTTCTGGCTCGGTAAGGCTTTCATCAACCTTGTGGGGGCTTTAATCTCATTTGCCCTTGTTATCTGCCTTTTCTGGCAACACTTTGCTAATGTGTGGCCTTACTTGATTATTATGCCGTTACTATTATGGATGTTCCATACGGTCCATCGTCATTACGTTAAGGTTGCGGCACAATTAAGAGTTGCGGAGAAAACAAAAGTGCAATTACATGATTATGATGGAGCAACAGTTATTGTGCTTGTTGGTAATGTTACCCGAGTGACCCGCGGCGCAATCAACTACGCTCGCTCAATTGGTGATTATGTAATTGCTATGCACGTCTCGTTTGACGAGAACCCTGGTAAGGAGCATAAGACCGCTAACGAATTCAAAGCTGAATATCCAGATGTACGATTCGTTGATATTCATTCTTCTTACCGTTCAATTGCTAAACCAACGTTACGCTTTGTCGATGTGATTGCTAAACGAGCAGAGGCAAGAAATTACTCTACGACAGTATTGGTACCGCAATTTATTCCTAAGCGGCCATGGCAATTAGCCCTCCATAACCAGACCAGTGTTCGGTTGCGGGCACTATTAAATTCCCGGGAAAATATTATTGTTGCCAGTTATAATTACCACTTGCAAGAATAATACTTTCTAGATTAATTAAGAAAGTGTTGATTACTATGAATAAAAAACAGGTTCTATGGGGATTATTATTTGCAGTTGGTTTATTCCTCGCTGCCAGCTATTCCATTGACAATCGGGGCTTTCATTCAGGAATATACGGGATTATTGGATGTGGTCTTATCCTTAGTTCGTATGCGGGGCTAAACTGGAAAAAACTCCAAAATAAAGATCAGCATACTCGGCGGATTTTACTAGTCTTGAGTTGTATTTTAGCCTTAATAGTAGTTTTAGATATTGCTGAGATAGTATTAAGTTAAACAAAGAGTCGTTAGTGCTTAGGGTGATTTGACGTGTACCCCCAGAGTTGGAAATCAACTCTGGGGGTATTTTATATGACCAAAATTAGCGTTAAAACTAAA
>NZ_RDBR01000017.1 GCF_009663775.1 Lactobacillus sp. 0.1XD8-4 | reverse complement strand
AATGGGACAACTTTTTAAGGCACTAACCCACTAAAACTGTATATTTAAAGGCTACCTATGAAAACTTGACAGATACGGTTATTTACTCTATCGTTGACAAATGTAAACAAGAATTATAAACTTGAACTGTAGTATAGTTTACGTTTGTAGATAAAAGGAGGGGAAAGATGAGAATTATTGTTATTATTATTGCAATAATTTTAATTGCTTTTATTCTATGGTGGTTTTTTGGTAAACACACAGAGGCAACCGGCACATCAACAGTTATTAATGATGAACAGACGGCAACGATTGTGGTGAATGGTGGATATTCGCCATCAACCGTTGTCTTGAAAAAAGGAATCCCTGCTCAAGTAAATTTTGATATGCGTGATTCGACAGCTTGTTTATCGCATGTTGTCTTTGAACAATTAGGGATTAATAAGGATTTGACAAAGCAGAAGATTACAACGATAAATATTCCGACAAATAAGGCGCAAACCTTTAATTTTGCGTGCGGAATGGATATGTTTCATGGAAAGGTGGTTGTAAAATAATGAGTATTTTTTCAAAAAATCAAACAAAAAAGGTTGTTGTTAATGCAGATAATCATGGGTATAAGCCAGCAACTGTTACTTTTAAAGTGGGAAAGCCTGCACAATTAAAATTTATCCCATCAAATAACATGGGATGCATGAATGAGGTAGTTTTTAAGGACCTTGGCGTAGATGAAAAACTTGATGGGAAGAGTGAAGTGATAATTAACATTCCGACCGATAAGCCAGCAACGTTTAATTATGCGTGTGGAATGGATATGTTTCACGGAAAGGTTGTTGTGAAGTGACAAAACTTTCAAATATTCAACGCTTTTGGATTTCCTTTATTTTGTCAATCCCGATGCTAATTCAGATGTTGGCAATGCCTTTTCATTGGATGATACCCGGGTACAATTGGATTGCCTTGATTACAACAACATTAATTATGGCAATTTCAGCTTTTCCATATTGGAAAAGTGCAATTGCTGCCTTTAAGAAACATAGTGCAAATATGAATACGTTGGTTGCAACAGGGACCTCGGTAGCCTATTTTTATAGTATTTTTGCAATGGCAACGGGGCGAGAAGTTTACTTTGAAAGTGCAGCCTTTGTAACTGTCTTTGTTTTGCTAGGCGATGCTATGGAGGAAAAAATGCATAACAATGCATCTAATGCTCTTGGCAAATTAATGGGGTTACAAGCTAAAAATGCTGAAGTATTGAAAGACGGAAAATTTATTAAGGTACCCTTGGATCAGGTCCAAGTAGGCGATTTAATTCGAGTAAAGCCGGGAGAAAAAGTGCCGGTTGATGGTGAAATTATAGAAGGGACAACCTCACTTAATGAATCAATGGTTACTGGGGAAAGCATGCCAGTCATGAAACAAGTTGGTGATACAGTAGTTGGATCAACGATTAATAACAATGGAACGATTACTTTTAAGGCTACAAAAGTCGGCGCGGACACTATGCTTGCACAAATTGTTGATCTTGTAAAAAAGGCGCAAACCAGTCATGCACCAATTCAAAATCTAACGGATAAAATCTCTAATATTTTTGTTCCAGTTGTAATGATTATTGCAATTGTAACTTTTGTGATTTGGTATTCATTTGTCGGTGCAACATTTGTGCAGGCATTGCTATTTGCTGTATCAGTAATAGTTATTGCTTGTCCTTGTGCACTAGGATTAGCAACGCCAACTGCTTTAATGGTCGGAACTGCCCGTAGCGCTAAATTAGGTGTTTTAATAAAAAATGGTGAAGTACTCCAGGAAGTTAGTAATATTGACACGGTAGTTTTTGATAAAACAGGGACGATTACAATCGGTAAGCCAATTGTGACTGATATTATCGGTAACTATCAAGAAGTATTAGTGCTTGCTGCTAGCCTTGAGGAAACATCAGAGCACCCGCTTGCGACTGCTATTTTACAAAAGGCAAAGGAAAAGCAAATTACCCCATTAAAAGTGCAGAAGTTTGAAGCTATTGAAGGAAAAGGCGTTCGTGCTATGTATCGTGGGCAGACAGCATTTGTCGGCAGCGGAAAATTATTAGTAGATATTAATATTTCCCGGGAAATGTCACAACAAGCTGAGCAACTGCAAAATGAGGCTAAAACTATTGTTTATGTGGGATTAGATAACAAAATTATTGGCTTAATAGCTATTCAAGATACTCCAAAGCCAACCGCGAAGGCGGCAATTACAGAACTAAAAAAAAGTGGCTTGACTACGATTATGCTTACTGGTGATAATAAGAAAGTTGCGCAAGCGATTGCTGATGAAGTAGGAATTGACCGTGTAATTGCTGAAGTTATGCCAAATGAAAAGGCACAGCAGATAAAATCAATTCAAGATAATGGCAAAAAAGTTGCTTTTGTTGGTGATGGTATTAATGATGCTCCGGCTTTGTCAACTGCCGATGTAGGAATTGCAATGGGTTCTGGGACAGATATTGCCATTAATTCTGGCGGTATTGTTCTTGTCCAAAACGATTTACGCGGGGTTGTCCGGGCACTAGATATCTCAAAGAAAACATTTAATAGGATTAAATTAAACTTATTCTGGGCGCTTATCTATAATGTAATCGGAATTCCAATCGCAGCAGGGCTCTTTGCGACTATCGGCTTTACTTTGAGCCCTGAACTTGCTGGATTAGCGATGGCGTTTAGTTCAGTTTCAGTAGTTAGTTCTTCTTTATTATTAAATAAGGCCAAAATTGCTGGAAATAGTTAGATTAGTTTAGAAGTGATTGATAAATTCAATCACTTTTTTTGTTATAAATTGCACAAGTGAAAAGATTTTGCGGTAAAATATCAGTGAAATAATATTGAGGAGTGGTAGAAATGTCAACAGCATTTTTGGTGCATGTTCAATTAAGCTGGGGTGAAGAACGTGATTATCTTATTGCAAATGATGTGGAGGCGGGGTTAATGCATCGTTATGAAACGCGAGCAGATTGGCAAGAAGTTGTTATTGATGCATTAATTAATGTCCCGCTAGCACCTTATTTACCAAGTAAGACCGTTATTCCACCGATTGCCACCGCTAAGATAATCAGTGTAGAAGCAGTTAACTTAGCAAAAGTTGACGAGAAAATACAACGAACACGAAGCCAGTTTATAATGGCAGCTGTTTGGAAAAAACAATCAGCAACTGTAAATTATAACTTTTTACATCATGACTATAGTAAATGGTCACAACGTCAAATTGAAGCGGACGTTGATTATTGGTGTAACAAAAATCATCATCCGCTAATTAATTTAATTACAAGATGGCGTTGTGCACAACAGCGTCGGCGCTTGCATTATGAATTAGTAAAATAAGAAAAAAGAGTTGACTATTTAAGTTTTTGTATGTATAGTATTTAGTGTTGTAAGTTTATTTTATTGGGCATTCGCCAAACTGGTAAGGCAGTGGACTCTGAATCCATAATTTACTGGTTCGAGACCAGTATGCCCAATTTTTTCAACGGTAAGACCTGTTAGATTTTATCTAGCAGGTCTTTTTCATAGTTATTTGTTATAATTACTGTCAAGTGAGGGGAAGAATATGGCTAGTAATTCTGATTCAATTTATTACGTTTTGACAAAGTTGAAGCATCATCCAGAATTAATAAGAAAAATTAAAGCGCGATATACTAATACAGTAATGATTTTATTTGATGATTCCTTAAAAATAGCTAACGCATCATTTTATTTTCCGGTTAATCGCTTGATGGTCAATCGTTTATCAAATGACTTTGTAGCTAAAAATGGCGAATTGCTTGATGAGTATTTTGGAATGACTAAGGGTGCAAAGACAAATTACCATGATGTCTGGGCGACAGCTTGCCACATACCAAGAAAAAAGGTATTTTTATTAGAATTATCATTTGAATAATTGTCGTAAAAGTAGGAAACAACTTTCACGACAAGGCGGTTGATTAGCACACTGCGGGCTGATTATTGCTTTGTCCCTAGCCTTGAGCCTTGTGCTTATTGTCACGTTATCTTGCTATCGTTCATTAAAATGGCTAAGGTTGAGAGAAGTTTTTTCTCGGTCTCTTGTTGGCTGGAATGGTCAAATGGGGATTTATTAACGTTTGAATTGTCAGCTAGCCACTAAGTTGTAATATTTTTTAATAAAAGTTACTGGATTAAATGATTTTAATGGAATTTATAATTGACGAAAATTACGAAATAACGTATAATCATGTTTGTACGTTATTGCCCGCTGGTCAAATTGGTTAAGACGTCGCCCTCTCAAGGCGGAGTTACGGGTTCGATCCCCGTGCGGGTGATTACAGATTGAGTCTGTTACTCATTTTAGATTGAGTGACAGACTTTTTTATTTATATTACAAATTGAAAAAAGCGTTAAGAAAATGCTCAATTAATGCTATGATGGTTTGAGGATATATATAGAAAAGAATAGGATGGATTTGGTGGATTAATTATGCGAGTAATGAATTTAATGATAGTATTGGCAATTATTGCGATTGTTATTTTAGCTGCTCAATATATCTCACAATTACGAAAAAATCGTAGCGGCAATAATTTTGTTAGTGGGGGACGGGTTTTCCTAAACTGGACGTTAGTTGCTGTTTTAGTAATTTGTATCGGCGGAATCGCCTTTGAAAGTATTCATTCGCATCATCAAGAGGCTAAGCCTGCTCAAACAAGCAAGACCGAGAATGTTGAATATGCTGCTTCTAGTAGCGATACCTTAGGTAAGGTTTCAGTACAGTTTGATAAAAAAGTTAAAATGAATGACAATGGTGAGGCAAAAGTAAAATTTAAGGTTTCACCACAAACAACATTAACTATTCGTGGTCATAAGAGCAAAGAGATTGTTAAGACTTTCAAAGCTAGTAAAGGACAATCACTTGTAAATCATAGTTATACTTTTGATGTTGCAGGAACATATGACATTATTGCAGAACGTGGTGATCAAAAGGTAACTAAAAAGTTAAAAGTGGAAGTTAATGATGAGGCTGATAGCTCTTTTTCAAGTAGTAGTGATGCTTCATCTAGTAGTAGTTCTTCTTCGGTAGCTTCTTCCTCAAGCAGTTCAACCAGTTCAGCCTCTCATTCGAGTTCTGCTTCAACAAATACGCAAAGTAATGGTACTAGTTCTTCAAATAATGCAACAGCAACTTCAAGCAACGGTTCAGCTGCATCAAGAAGCTATAATAACGTTTATCGCGGTTCATCTAACTATGGCGGTGGCGTTACAAATAATAATAGGCACAGTACGCCCTCTAATCCTGCGCCATCTACAGAAGGACATAACAACCATGGAACTACTCAGGAAAACGATGGATATGTTACAGATGAACCACAATATTAACGAATTCCGAATAGATCTTTTAAATATCTAATGATAAAAGAATAATTGATTTAAAAGAGCAAAAGATAATTTTTTCATATGAAAAATTATTCTTTTGTTCTTTTTTATTATTCTTAATGCTTTCCAAACCCTTATACATCAATGTGTTGAACATAAATAAAAAAATGCTTAACAAAGTAAAATATTTATCAGTATTGAAATAACAGATAAGTATATTATACTCAATGTTGAAAGAATAGTTATCGAACTATAAGAGTATTTAAGGGGGATTAGGAAATGCTTGAGACAGATGAAACAAAAAAAGATAAGGTAATTGGCGTGAATCTTGTTTCAACTGAAACTATCGGGGGACAAGTAAAATTAAAAAATGATTTGTCTGCTTCAAGTGTTGCTCCACTGAATGAATCGTCTTCAATGAAGAAGCTACTAGAATCAGTGCCTAATTTTGCAGCACAACAGCAGAAATTAAGCGTCCAAGAACCCGTAATTAAAAATAATCCGGCATTAGGTGTTTATGAGCTAAATGACGATTTAGATGGCTTACAACATGGGACGTACTTACAAGCAACTAACCGTGAAAGTCATACCAAAGATCGGTCATTAGTTAGCCGTAACGGGATGAAGGAAACAGCTTCACTAGTTAATTATAAAAGTGCAACTGATTTAAGTGGCTATGGTCACTTGAAGAATGCAACTGAAACCGCTAAGTCTGTTGAAGTTGTTTACACATTCCCAGCATTTGAAAGTGTAAATAATGGTAAAGCACAGGTTGTAATCGATGAGTCACGGGTTAATGAATTTGATGGCCTTGAATACAAAGATGAAAAGGGAAACGTTATTCCAGGCTTCGATATCACTTATAGTTATAAGGGTCATGAAGGAGAGTATTCAACAATTGATACCTTGAAGCAACGGGATGACTTTAGTTGGGATAAAGTTACGGCCATAATGGTTTTTGGGTCATTATTGCCTAATAGTTCATACCGAGTAGAATTCCCATTTAAGATTGTTAACATCGATAACCTAAATAGTCAGGTAAACTTTCACTTAAATGAATATGCCTTTTACGATTTAACAATTAATAAGCATACAACATCGCAGTTGAATTTCCGGTTAAGTACGCCAATTTTTGCTCATGATGATTATCAAGCAGTACATTTTGTTGCGCTGGATCGAACTAAAGATGGGTGTCAAGTGTTACCATCAGAAGTTCAAGAATTGATGCCGACATTGGGTGAGGTTCCACACGCAATCAGTAATTTTAATGATGAGGTTACGATTGATAGCAGTGAGAGCGCCGAAAATGTGTTGTGGCAAGGTGGACACTATTTCTTCACCTTGGCGGCTATTCAAAGTGCAATTCAAGAAAACGGATACTCTGTTGATGTTGATGAAACTGGCCGTAAGCTGATGGATGCTTATGCATTTGCTGTTCAAACTGAACAGTTAGACCTTGAGGCTGTTGATTTTATTCCTTATGTAGTTGTTCATCAGCTTTTAGTAACGAAAGACTTTACGCTAAAAGCTGAAGCAAAAGATAATTGGACTCCATATGATGGAATTGTTAAAGTAACGGGGCTATCTGTAAACAATGAAGAGGTAGCTGTTAGTCCAGAGCAAACGTTTATTGTGGATAGTTCAGAATTAGACAGTGCTAAGCCAGGAAAATACAATATTATGATTGGTTATTTTCTTAATGGCAGTGAAGATGGAAGTATGCTGCTTACTTCACCTGCTACTGTCACAGTGGTTGAAAATAAACAGACAGTTAATGTTTATTATGTTGACCTTGTAAATGCTGCTGATAAATCAAAAGAAGAATTACAGCCAAGCGATGGCAAAATTCTTGAAGATCATACTCAAACTTTTACCGGTAAAGGGGACACAACTTATAATAACCAATTGTGGGGACCTGATGATGGATATGAGCTTTTCAAGTATGATGATGGTGCGCAAAAGGGAACTTATGCTGGTGGGCAGCCGGCGCGTGACTATTATGTTTACTTGACGCATAAAATTGAGAAAATCGATGAAGACCATCAGGTAACCCGGACAATTACGTTTAATATGCCTACAGGAGCTAAACAAGTAATTAAACAAATTGGGCGGATTCAGCGCTTTGGGATTACTGATATGACTACTGGAGAAAAGACGTGGAGTGATTGGAATACAGCAACTTTACCAGCTGTAACCGCACCTGCTATCTCTGGATATACAAGTAAAAATGTTCCTGAACAACCTATCTCATTAACCACCAAGGATAGTAGTCTCAATATCGCGTATAAGCCCGAGAAAGTCAGCGCTAAAATCAAATTTGTTGATGAAGACGGGGAAGTAATTGATGTTCAAACAATTGAAGGACTGGCAGGCGAATTGATTGATTATTCACCGACCGCTGAGATTGATCAATTAGCGGAACAAGGCTATTTGATTGTTGATAATGAATTGCCTCGAAACGCGAGCTTTGAGTTTACAGATGATAGTCAGCCTCAAGAATATCAGATTGTTGTTAGCAAGCAGGGGGCACAAGTCCAGCCAGTTACTATTTTTTACGTTGATATTCCTTACGATCGTTTACCAATTGTAAAGCCGACTTCGGGAAAGATTCTGGAAGAACACACCCAACAATTAGAAGTTGCGGAAGGTGAAAGCTATACTAATAAATTGTGGGATTATGATGCAAATGGCTACGATTTATTTAAAGCTGATCAAGGAGCAACAGCAGGTAAATACTTTGCTGGTAGTCCTGAGCAACAATACTATGTTTACTTAACACATAAGGTAACTCCGCTTAAAGATGAACATAAAGTAACCAGAACAATTGAAGTAGTGATGCCCGATCAAACCCATCAGGAAATTGTGCAAGAAGCGGTTGCAATGCGTTTAGGAATGCATGATGAGGTAACAGGAGAAGATATTTGGCAAGATTGGACCGCGGGGATTTTACCAGCGTACACGCCCGCTACAGTTGATGGATATGATGCTGAAGTTGTACCAGCCCTAAGCGTAGATAAGGACGCTACAGACTATGAAGCAAGCATTACCTATACTCCTAAACCGGCAGAAATCGTCGTGAAGTTTAGTGATCAGTTTGGTGAAGAAATCAAAGCAAAATCATTAAAGGGAAAGACAGGGGCAGAATTTAATTATGACCCAGCAGGTGAAATTAAGGCATTTGAAGATGAGGGATATACTCTGGAAGATAGCAATTTCCCTGCAGATCATCATTTCGCTGCCGGTAAGCAAACATATGTAATTAAGCTAAATAAGTTAGTTCCTGTAACTCCGCATAGTGCGGAAAGCTCTGAAACAGTAGTAACTAGTGTTGATCAACCAATTAAAAGTGATGAAGACACATCAAATAAGAAGGGGATTTTTGCCGCATTTAAGGGACTATTTTAAGTACTGATGTGATCGTAAAAAAATTAAAATAATAGAGGAGCTGTGACATAAGTCTCCTATATCGTTTATCATTGAAAATGCTACAGCGCAGTACACAAAAGGACTCTAGCGTTCGGAAAATCCGAACACTAGAGTCCTCTTTATTTTGTTTGATTAGAATAATTGCTTAATTATCATAATTACCAGTAATTGGGTTCATTTCATGAATTTGATTTGTAGCGGGATCGTACTGATAAGTACCAGTAAGGTGTGCTACGTTTGGATCGCCACCTTGATTATTCCGTACTTCGATTTGGTAATTATTATTTTGATCATTTTTAGTGACATAATAATGATTACCAGCTTGTTGAACACCGCTTGTTTTAACAAAACTTGTTAAGACCTGCTTGTCATTATTGGCAGTAGCACTTGATGATTGTGCTGATGTTACTTGATTGCCACTGGATGAATTAGAAATTTGGCTGTTCGAGTGGTTAGTAGTGGTTGAACTAGCTAGGCTGCTTGTATTAGCTGTACTTGTTGCAGAACTTGAACTAGTTGTTGTAGATGAAGCACTTTGAACCTTAACAGCTTTTTGACTTGTTGAGGTCGGAGCAGCTTTTTTGTCTGCTTGTTTGGTAACCTTGGTAGTGGCCGTTGATGTCTTTGTTGATGGGGCCTCCGCACTATTAGCGCATCCAGCTAAGCCTAGTGCAGTCAAAATTACTAACGAACTTGCTAAAACTTTACTTGTCATCTTCGTCATTTTAATGACCCCCTCATATTCTCTCTTAATTTACAAAATCTTATATACATATTATACCTCCTTTTGAAATCTTTTTGTAATATTTTTAACTTTTTTGTCACATTTAACTACTTGTGTTTAATAACGCGAAGATATTTTTCCATATGAAGGTATTTAAGTTAAAATTGATAATACTTAAGACGATAAGGAGCAGATAATGATGGGTAAGTACAACATGACAATTACAAAATTGCATCAGATGGTAAAAGAGGGGATAGTACCAGGGGTTAGTTATGTCATCTTTGACCACAGCGATACGATAAAGGAAATAACAGGATTAGCCGAAATATACCCTACTCCTAAAAAGTTACAAGACGGAATGCTATATGATCTTGCTTCACTAACAAAGGTAATTGGTACTGTTCCGGTAATTGCGATGTTAATTCAAGAAGGTAAGCTTGAACTTGATGATCCGGTTAATAAGTTTTTACCGGTATTTAAGGATGCTCGACCGACTGTGCGTAATTTATTAACTCATACTTCTGGAATAGCAGGTTATATTCCTCATCGTGATGAATTGAATGCTGCTGAATTAAAAAAGGCTTTTTTGACTCAGATGAAGGTGGGAGATAGTTTAAATCGCCAAATTAAATATGCCGATGTAAACTACCTCTATCTTGGTTGGATTATTGAAGCAATTTGCAAGAAACCTGTTCAGCAAGTAATTACCGAACGGGTTCTTAAGCCCTTACAGCTGCCAAATGCGTCTTTTAATCCGGTACCACAAAATTGTGTGCCAACAGAAGTCCAAACTAACCGAGGGCTGATTAAGGGCGAAACGCATGATCCCAAAGGCTTTATCCTTAAAGAACATTGTGGATGTGCTGGCTTGTTTGCTTCCTTAGATGATCTGACTATTTTTAGTCATGCATTAATTGAAAATAATTTAAATGGCTTGTTATCTTCGCCAATGGTTGATGCAATGTTTAAAGACCAGACTCGTATCCCTGGACCACATACCCGTTCACTTGGCTGGAAGCTATTTCACGCAACTGGTGATGACCATCACCTTCTAATTAGTCATACTGGCTTTACTGGAACGTGGATGGTGCTGGACCGTCAAAATGATCAGGGATTTATTGTGTTAACGAATCGCGTTCATCCGACAGCCCATAATCAAGAATATTTAGATGCCCGAGACCATATTTTTGCTACTTACCTTCTGGAGAAAGAAAAAACTTTGTGAAATTTATATTCACGGTAATGAATAAGCGCTTTCTTAGAATATACATTTAGAGATAATGAAATGTATAAAAACTGTCAATTATTTATATTAATAACTTCTGACTTTATAATTCACTAAATGTTGATATTTAGGCATTTGACAACGGTTACACAAACAAATATTATGTAAGTGTACTCAAGTGATACTTCAAAAAGGAGTGATATTGTATGCAAAGTCCAATTCATGTTACATCAGAAATTGGAAAGCTTAAGACAGTTATGTTGCATCGGCCAGGTAGGGAAATAGAGAATGTTTATCCTGAAATTCTTCACCGGATGCTTGTGGATGATATTCCATACTTACCAATCGCTCAAGAAGAACATGACCTCTTTGCTCAAACCTTGCGGGATAATGGTACAGAGGTATTGTATCTTGAAAATCTCTTAACAGATGCATTGGCAGATGATAACATTAAGGACGAATTCCTTGAAAAGATTATTGCTGAATCAGGATTCGCTGCTGGTGCAATTCATGATGCATTAAAGGAATACTTGCTTAGTTTTAGCACCAAAGACATGGTTGACAAGATTATTGCTGGTGTGCGGAAAGACGAAATCAAGACTAAGTATGTATCTCTTGCGGAGTTAGCTGAAGATAAGGATTACCCATTCTACATGGATCCAATGCCAAACGCTTACTTTACTCGTGATCCGCAAGCATGTATCGGGGACGGTATTACGATTAATCATATGACGTTTAAGGCTCGTCAACGCGAATCATTGTTTACGGAATACATCATTAAGCATAATCCACGTTTCGCTGATAAAGGCGTTAATGTATGGCGTAACCGTTATCCAGAAGGTCGTATTGAAGGTGGGGACGAATTAGTTCTTAGCGACCATGTATTAGCAATCGGTATTTCTCAACGGACATCAGCTAAGGCAATTACTGAATTAGCAGAAAGTCTCTTTGAAAAGTCAGATTACGATACCGTTATTGCTATCCATATTCCACACAATCACGCAATGATGCACCTTGATACTGTATTTACCATGATTAATTATGACCAATTTACAGTTCACCCAGCAATCCTTCGTGATGGCGGTCATGTGGACGCATACATTATGCACCCTGCCGCTAATGGTGAAATCTCGATTACCCATGAAACAAATCTCAAGGAAATCCTTGAGAAGGCACTTGATAAATCTGAAATTGACTTAATTCCTACTGGTGACGGTGACCCAATTGTTGCCCCACGTGAACAGTGGAATGACGGTTCCAACACGTTAGCAATTGCTCCTGGTGAAGTTGTAACTTATGACCGGAACTATGTCTCAAATGATTTGCTGCGTAAACATGGTATTCTCGTTCACGAGGTTCGTTCAAGCGAATTATCACGGGGTCGTGGTGGTCCACGGTGCATGTCATGTCCAATTGTTCGTGAAGATCTCAAGAAATAACAAATTAACAAAAGCAGCAAATTTATCTGAGCGAATAGAAAGGGTATAATTTTGCTGCTTTTTCTTGTATCATTTTAGTGTAATTAATTTGATAAGAAGGGAACACGAATGGATCGAAAGGCAAGAAGAAAATTTATTGAGCAGGTCGTTAATGACCGCAAAATTGAAACACAGGACGAACTGCTTAAATTGTTATCAAATGCTGGATTTGAGACAACGCAAGCGACGATTTCTCGTGATATTCATGCATTAAATATTGTGAAAGCCAATGATGGCGATGGTCATACCCACTATGTTCAGTTGCATGTCACGCCAGAACATAGCTTTGAGCGGTTATACCAAGGCATTCATGATAATGTGCGAACAATTGAAACCGTCCAATTTATGAATGTTATTAAGACAGCACTTAATTCTAGCTATGCGACAATTTTAGCGGGGATGTTTGATGAGCTTGATATTCCTGAGGTTGTGGGAACTCTTGCCGGCAATGACACCTTAATTATCATTAGCAAAAACAATGATGATGCTAAAATGGTCTATGACTTAATCATTCAACACATGCATTCTTAAAACGCATAGGAGGAAATCTTTATGGAGGAACAAAAGAAAGGTATCGGTAAAGGCGAATTAATAGCGCTAATTGTTAGTTCCTGTATCGGTACTGGAATATTCGGTATTACTAGTGATGTAGCTGCGGCAGCGGCCCCTGGTCCTGCATTGTTGGCGTGGGTTTTTGTGGGAATTGGCTTTTTGATGCTTGTTCTTTCGTTAAATAACTTGTCAGAAAAGCGCCCTGATCTTACTTCAGGAATCTTTTCGTACGCAGGGGCTGGATTTGGACCGCTTGGTGAATTTATCTCTGGCTGGTCTTATTGGCTCTCCGCATGGTTAGGGAACATTGCATTTGCTACGATGTTAATGAGTTCAATTGGAACCTTTTTCCCCACGTTCAAAGGGGGTCAAAACCTTCCATCGATTATCGTGGCGATTATTTTTTGCTGGTTGCTGACAATTCTTGTTAATAATGGGGTTGAAAGTGCATCATTCGTTAATATGATCGGTACTATCTGCAAGGTTTTACCATTAGTTATTTTCATTATCATGATGGTAGTTTGCTTTAAGGCCGGGATGTTTACTGCTGACTTCTGGGGTCGGGTTGCTGACAATGCATCTAAAGGAACGACGACTGGTTCTGTTTGGGAACAAATGAAAGGTACCCTAATGACATTGATTTGGGTATTCATCGGTGTCGAAGGTGCGTCTGTTATGGCTAGCCGTGCAAAATCATTAACGGCTGCGCGTGAAGCATCCCTTATTAGTTTTGGTATCTTAGTTGTTATTTATGTTTTAATTTCCATTTTACCTTACGGAGCATTAACCCGAGCTGAATTAGCCGGAATGGGACAGCCTGCAATTGGGCATGTTCTGCAAGCAACTGTTGGTAATTGGGGATCAGTTTTAATTAATGTTGGTTTGATTATTTCAACTATTGTTTCCTGGTTATCATGGACAATGCTACCAGCGGAAACCACCATGTTAGTTGCTGATGATAAGGCCATGCCAAAGATTTGGGGAAAGGTTAACGCTAAAAAGGCGCCAACTGCTTCCTTAATGATTACAGCGGTTCTTCAAACAATCTTCTTGTTCTCATTGCTTTTCACTGATAAAGCCTATGAATTTGCATATTCCTTATGTAGTGCAGCAATTTTATTTTCATACTTATTTGTTGGACTTTACCAAATGAAATACAGTTCTGCACATCAAGAATGGGGTCAATTCACGATTGGTTTGCTCTCAGCTGCATTTATGTTTGCCTGCATGTTTTTAGCAGGCTGGCAAGAAGTTTTGTTGGTATCGATTAGTTTTATTCCAGGATTCTACATTTACTACTTAGCATGTAAAGAAAATGAACGGAAAGTTACAACTGCTGAAAAATGGACAATGGCATTGATTTTAATCTTAAGTGTTGTTACAATTTGGTTAGTTGCTAATGGAACTATTGCTATTAGCTAAGTAAATAATGTATAATTATTCCGCATTTTAAGAATATTTATAAGTGAGGTGATTAAGGTGAAGGAAAAGAAATTGAATCTCTTCCTCTTAATCACCTTAATTGTTGGGACGATTATTGGTGGCGGGATTTTTAATAGCCCGACCGATTTGATTTTGAAAGCAAATCCACTAGCATCATTAATTGCGTGGTTGATTGGTGGATTCGGGATTTTGATGTTGGTATTGGTTTTCTATAAGCTTGCAATTATTAAGCCAGAGATGAATGGCGGGATTTATACCTATGCAAGAGAAGGATTTGGCAATTACGTAGGTTTTAATTCCTTTTGGGGTTATTGGATGGGAGCGGTTTTTGGCAATATTGCCTTTATCTCGCTCTTCTTCAAGACGTTGAATAGCATGCTAGGGACGCACCAACTCTCGCCATTGTGGTGTTTTATTGGTGGCTCAATTATATTGTGGGGATATACCGCTATTACATGGTTTGGTGTTCGCGAAGCAAGTATTTTGAACGCGGTTATTACAATTCTTAAGATCTTGCCACTAGTATTAGTGGTAATAGTAGGGATTTTTGACTTTCAGCCACATATTTTTGATGTTCCAGATTGGTCAAGTATATTAGCAGTTAATCACCAGCAAGTATCATTGGGTGAACAAATAAGCGGTGCAATGAGTACAATTGTGTGGTGCTTTGTCGGCATTGAAGCAGCAGTTTCGATGTCGCGACGGGCCAAACAGGCAAAAGACGTTGGTAAAGCTACAGTTATTAGTTTTGTGATTGTTTTAGTTCTTTATATTTCAATTTCTATCTTGCCGATGGGGATTTTACCGGCCAAAGAACTAAGTCAAGCATCTGTACCGCTGGCTGCAGCACTTAATCATACAGCATTAGGTACTATCGGGAGTTTAATTATCAAAGTAGGGTTGCTAATTTCCCTACTAGGAGCATTGTTAAGCTGGTTTATGATTGGACCAGAGATTGCGTACGTAACAAGTTATGATAAGGATATGCCACGGCCGTTTAGACTTGTTAACAAACATAATGTTCCAGGATTTGCGTTAATTGTTTATACGTTAATTATGCAAATCTGCCTCTTGGTGCTGTTACTACCGCAACTACAAACCGCTTATACGATTGCCTATACCTTAGCTGCAACAATGACATTAGTTGCCTATTTGTTATCTGCCTTATATGGATTGAAGCTCGCCTTTAATGAAAAATTGGGGTTAGGATTTAAGGTTATTGCTTTTCTGGCATCCCTTTACGCAATATATATGTTAATTGCTTCTGGCCTTGAATATGTCTTTGCTAGTGCAATTATCTTCGCTCTTGGCATTCCGCTTTTTGCTAGTGCGCCAAATAAGATGACGAAGAAAGAAAAGGGATTGGCGGTTATCATTGCCCTTGCCGGCGTTGTTGCACTAATTTTGATTGTTAACGGGAAAATAAGTTTTTAAACAACAATGAGCGAGTTGTAGGCCAGAACGAGCTGGTTTAGTTCGTAGTCTCATCTCCGCACAACTGGCTAGGGTGGGCAAATGGTTAATTGCTTTTTAGTGTTTGAACTGCTATCCAGCTACTGCGTGGTAACATTTTGTAGTTTAAAATAATAAAGGTCTCTAGTGTTCGGAAAAGCCAAACGCTAGAGACCTCGTTATATTCTTTTCAATTTATTAACAGGCAGACTCTTAAAGGGGGGTCTGCTATTTTTGTTTATTCACCGATCATATTACTTTTCATATTATCCATCCGCCAGACAACGTAGGTTTCAATTAATGTAATCAAGCTTACTAATAGGATTGTAAAACGAGATGAGGTAAGAAAAAGCAAAATGATTAGAATCCATGACATCCAATTCCACCGGCGCTCAAGACGCATAACTTTTACAAATCTTGGCGGTATGTTGGCAGGTTTTTGGGTAGCTAATAGTTGTAACTGGGAAAAAAGACGGACTTCCCAGAAGCTTTCTAATAAAAAGATAATAGTAAATACGAATGTTATTGTTTGATCCAATATTTGTCACCTTAACTAAAATGTCGGCTCGATTTTAAGCGCTTTTTGGCTGCTGAGATCGGCACTAGGGTACTTATATTCAAGAGCGGCGAGAAGAATTTTTTTAGCAATTTCACCATTACGCGTTAAGATTGGTCCGTGGAAATATGAACAGTAAGTATTTTTATAGATTGCCCCTTCGGTTTGATCTTCACCATTATTACCGTTTCCAGAAATGACTTTTCCGAGGGGACGTTCTCCTTTTCCGATAAATGTTCGACCGTTATGGTTTTCAAAGCCATGATATTCTTGACCGCTATCTTCATTTTTTATTGTAATGTCCCCGATGAAGCGATGATTATCTTGGCTTAAAGTATAATGGTCAAGGATCCCTAGACCAGGAATCTTTTCACCATTAGCACCGATATAATAATGGCCGAGTAATTGATAGCCACCGCATATGGCTAAAAGCGGCTTGCCTTCATTGATAAACTTGTCAATCGCGTCATGTTTGTTGGGGAGGTCTTTTGAAACAACTAATTGTTCATAATCCTGTCCGCCACCAAAGAGTGCTAAGTCAAAATCATCAGGATTAAAGTCATCATCAATGCTAATAACTTTGACATCAATATCAGCATCCATTTGTTTAGCATAATATTGTAAGGCAATGATATTACCAACATCGCTATAAGTATTTAAAAGATCACCATACAGATGAGCAAGGTGTAAATGATAAGCTGTCATTAGTCCATTCCTCCTTTGATGTATCCCTTGTCTGCTAACTGCTTCCGTAGTTGTAGGACGGCAGTGTAGGTAGCAAGAATATATACATGCTCTGTTGGCATATCTTTGATTTTATCAATCACTTGGGTAAGGTCTGGTTCATGCCACATTTCCTTTATACCGGCCATGGTTAAGCGGGTGGTGATATCTTTATAGCGTTCTCCACCAGTCATATATTGTGGAATTTGGTGTTGGGTAAGTTTTTCAAAATCACCATCCCAAATCCAACTCGTATCAATCCCATCGGCATAATTAGCATTTAATAAGAAAGCAAAACTAAATGGTTTATCATCGGTTTCAATCATATCAAGAACTTGGTTAAGACCAACTGGATTTTTAACGAGAATGAGGGTTACTTGTTTCCCATCGACATTAATAACTTCTTGTCGGCCAAAGACCCGCTCATCGGATTCAAAAGCATCTTTGATTTGTTCTTGACTAACACCGAGAAAGCGGCCAAGCGAGTAAGCAGCTAGTGCATTGTAAATATTGTATAGCCCCCCAATTCCGATAGTATATTTTTGACCATCGATCTCAAAAGTTGAATGCGTGGGCGTAAGCTTATCAATTTTAGTTACGGCATAGGTTAAGGCTGGGCGGTGGAATCCACAGTTAGGGCAGAAATAATTACCAAGACCAGCATAAGTCCGCATTCGATATTTTAAAATGTGTTGACATTTAGGACAAAGAAGACCGTCAGTGTTAGCTGGGGCATTAAACGGCTCTTTTTCTTCATGATTAAAACCATAGTAAATAACAGGGTTTGGTAAATCTTTGCTGTTAAATAGTTGTTCATCGCCATTTGCGATAATTGTGGCTTGTGGTGCTAACTTAACCCCCTTTAAGATTTTATCGTAAGTTGTGTAAATCTCGCCGTAGCGGTCCATTTGGTCACGGAAAATATTAGTAAACACAAAAGCAATTGGGGTAATGTATTGGCATACTTTTACTACATTTGCTTCATCGACTTCAAGAACAGCTAATCCTTTTTTCTTTGGGCGGGGCGCGGTGATAAAAGTGGTTACAATTCCTTGTTCCATGTTAGAGCCAGTTGGGTTTGTAAGTACTTGATCGTATTTCTCGCGGAGGACGCGGACACTCAAAGCGGTAGTAAGTGTCTTTCCATTGGTCCCAGTTATAATTACAAGGTCGTATTTTTTGCTAAAGGCTTGCAGAATGTTGGGATCAAGCTTTAGTGTTAGTTTTCCTGGCAGAGAGCTTCCGCCATTTATAAATGTATGGAGAAACCAATAGCTTGACCGCCCGGCAAATTCGGCAAATGAACTTCGAACTGTCATGAATGAGTGCATTCCTTTCATGTTAATTGTAAATGCTACAATTTTGATGTTTAAATTTTACCGTTTAATTTTAAGCTTAACGGTGATAAAAAGAAAGTTATTAAGATGAAATTATTATAAGCTTTAAGTCTTTTGTTGTAAAAAAATAGTTTTCTTCCAACGTGGAACTATTTAAATGACACAAATTTTTGGATATAATGAAGAGTACTATGCAAACAAAAAGGAGCAATTGTAGTGGCACAACTATTCTTTAAATATGGCGCGATGAATTCCGGTAAGTCAATCGATATTTTAAAAGTTGCTCATAATTATGAAGAGCAAGGGAAACCTGTTGTATTGATGACGAGTGGTGTTGACAATCGATCTGGCCAGGGAGTGATTGCTAGTCGAATTGGTTTAGAAAGAAAAGTCAAACCAGTAATGGACGATACGAATATCTATGATTACGTCAATAAGATGGACCATAAAGTATATTGTGTATTGATTGATGAAGCCCAGTTCTTAAAGAAGGAGCATGTCTTACAATTAATCAAAATTGTTGATGAGCTAAATATTCCAGTAATGGCATTTGGCCTAAAGAATGATTTCCGCAATGAATTATTTGAAGGTTCCAAGTACTTGCTAATTTATGCTGATAAGATTGAGGAAATGAAAACAATTTGTTGGTTCTGCCCGCATAAAGCGACAATGAACTTGCGAATTCATAATGGCAAACCAGTATATGAGGGTGAACAGGTCCAAATTGGTGGCAACGAATCATATTACCCTGTATGCCGAAAGCACTATTTTCATCCCCAACTAAAACCACAACAGGAGGAACAATAGAAAATGGAAATGGAAGAAATTTTCGATAAGCTTCAAGCGGTTGCTGACCGATATGATGAATTAAATGAATTAATTAGTGATCCTGAAGTTATTGCTGATTCTCAGCGTTTTATGAAGCTTTCCAAAGAAGAAGGAAGCTTGCGAGAAACAGTAGAAAAGTATAATCAATATAAAAAAGTTACGCAAACCGTCAATGATGATGAAGAATTATTACGAGAAACTAATGATGATGACTTGGTTGCCTTAACTAAAGAAGAACTAGCAGAAGCGAAAGAGGAACAGGCGCAGCTAGAAAAGCAGCTTGAAATCCTCTTGATCCCTAAAGATCCTAATGATGATAAGAACATTATTATGGAAATTCGTGGTGCTGCTGGTGGGGATGAAGCTAGTCTTTTTGCGGCTGATCTTTACAATATGTACCTCCACTATGCAGAAAAACAAGGATGGAAAGTTGAAGTTGTTGACCGTAATGAGACTGAGGTCGGTGGATTTAAGGAAATTGCCCTCATGATTACCGGGGATAAGGTCTACTCTAAGCTTAAGTTTGAAAATGGTGCTCATCGGGTTCAGCGTGTTCCGGTTACTGAATCCGCTGGCCGGGTTCACACATCTACTGCCACGGTCGGTGTGATGCCGGAAGCAGAAGACGTGGATGTCGATATTGATCCGAAAGACATTCGTGTTGATGTCTACCGTTCAAGTGGTGCTGGTGGACAGCACGTTAACAAGACATCTTCAGCGGTGCGGATGACCCACCTTCCAACAGGAATTGTGGTCGCAATGCAAGATGAACGATCTCAGCAACAAAACCGTGCTAAGGCGATGCGAATCTTAAAGTCACGGGTATATGACTACTACCAACAACAAGAACAGAGTGCATATGACCAAAAACGAAAAGATGCCATTGGTACTGGTGACCGTTCAGAACGGATCCGGACATATAATTATCCGCAAAATCGGGTTACTGATCACCGAATCGGCTTAACCCTAAATAAGTTAGATAAGATTATGGCGGGCGACTTAGATGAGATTATTGAAGCACTGATTGTAGCTGATCAAACGCAAAAGTTGGAGCAATTACGGAATGAATAATTTTACGCCACAAAATTATTTTATGGCTCAACGGTGGGCAAAAGAGCAACTTAATGGTACGGATGTCGACCCTCATGCCCCGCAATTCTTACTCCAACAACTACACAACTGGGATGCCACCCATTTACTGTTGCATAACCGTGATCAAATGCCAGATAGTGAAGCAGAGTGGTGGCATAGTGCAATTAAAAGGCTGCTTAATCATGAGCCTGCTCAATATATTGTTGGGCAGGCCCCGTTTTATGGTCGTACATTTAAGGTGAATAAAAATGTTTTAATACCTGAAGCAGAAACGGCCGAGTTAGTCGAATGGGTATTGGCAACAATGCCGCCTGATCCATTAAAAGTGCTTGATTTAGGAACTGGCAGTGGCGTTATTGGGATTACATTAGCACTAGAGCGCCCTAGTTGGGATGTAACTCTAAGTGATATTTCTTCGGCTGCCCTGAACGTTGCCAGACAAAATATGACCACCTTTGGATTAAAGCTACCTTTAATCCAAAGTGATTTATTTGCTAACATTTCCCAACAATTTGATTTAATTGTAACCAATCCGCCATATATTGACCGAGCTGACACTGATATGATTGATCAAGCCGTGTTAGCTAATGAACCAGCATTGGCCCTATTTGCAAATGAGCATGGGCTCGGTTTTTACCATCGGTTATTTAAGACAATAGGCCGCTATCTACGGACTAATGGTCAATTATTCGGTGAGACTGGTTATGATCAGGAAGAATCAATTCAAGTTTTATTACACCAAACTGACAAACACGCACAGATATGTCCACGACATGATGTGGCAGGAAAAATGAGGATGATACACGCATGGGATTTTTCAGACGCAGGAGGAAGATAGTAAGAATGGATACACGGATTTTTCGAAATGGTGAAACTGATCAAGCAGCTGCAGCGATAAAACGTGGTGAATTAGTTGCCTTTCCAACGGAAACTGTCTATGGTCTAGGCGCAGATGCAACAAACGAAGCAGCAGTTAAAAATGTTTATCTTGCAAAGGGACGCCCGAGTGATAATCCATTAATTGTTCATGTTAATTCAATCGCGATGGTTGAAAAATACGCCGCCGAGATTCCTGATAATGCTCGTAAACTAATGGCAAAGTTTTGGCCCGGATCCCTAACAATTATTTTAAAAATCAAAAAGAACGCTCTTTCTAAAACGGTAACTGGCGGTTTAAAGACGGTGGCTTTTCGTTTTCCAGATTGTCAACCAACCCTTGACTTAATCGAAAAAGCAGGAGTTCCAATCGTCGGGCCTTCTGCTAACACTTCCGGGAAGCCTAGTCCAACAACGGCTCAGCATGTATATCACGACTTGCATGGTAAAATTGCTGGGATTCTTGATAACGGCCCAACACGGGTAGGAGTAGAGTCAACGGTTCTTGATATGTCAACGGATCAACCAGTAATTTTACGACCGGGCGCAGTGACAAAGAAAGATATAGAAGCGGTAATCGGATCAATTGATCTTAATCATCACAAGGTTGGCAAAAATGAAACTCCTAAGGCGCCTGGAATGAAGTATAAGCACTATGCACCTAAAGCACAGGTGTACATTGTCGATACAGATACTGACTGGGATAAAGTCGTTGCCTGGATTAAAGAACAACCATTTGACGTTGGGATGATGGCTGAAGAAAAGATTTTGCAACAAGAAGTCTTGCCAATGAATGCAATTCAGTTTTCGTTAGGAAAAAACGTTCAAGATGCAAGTGCTCGTCTTTTTGATGGATTACGTCAGTTCGATGACCAGCCAAATGTTAAGGCAATTGTAACGCAAGCATTCCCTGCTCATGACCTCGGCGGTGCTTATATGAACCGGCTAAACAAGTCAGCGGGTGGGATGCATTTTAATCAGACTATCCTAAAGTAAGCATATAAAAACTTGTTAAGTTTTTTTGTCACGCCTTGCTTTTTCTGGTAGAATAGTGGAGAAATTCAAAGGAGTGTATTTTAGCATGGGTAAATTTGAAGTTATTGATCATCCGCTGATTCAACACAAGTTAACAATGATTCGGGACAAAAATGTTGGGACAAAGTTTTTCCGGGAAACTGTTAAGGAAATTTCAACGTTAATGGCATATGAAGTTGCACGTGATATGCCATTAAAAGACGTTGAAATTGAAACCCCGATTGCTAAGACGACTCAAAAGGAACTTGCGGGGAAAAAGGTTGCAATTATCCCAATTTTGCGGGCTGGTTTAGGAATGGTTGACGGGATGACGGACCTCATTCCTGCAGCGAAGATTGGTTTTATTGGCATGTACCGTGATGAAGAAACCTTAAAGCCTCACGAATACTTTGTAAAATTGCCAAATGATATTACTGAACGGCAATTATTTATTGTTGACCCCATGCTTGCTACTGGTGGTTCAGCAATGATGGCAATCGAAGCATTAAAGAAGCGTGGCTGCCAAGAGCAAAATATGAAATTTGCTTGCTTGGTTGCTGCTCCTGAAGGTGTTAAGGCAGTTCGTGAAGCATACCCTGATGTTGATATTTATACTGCTGGATTAGATGACCACCTTAACGAAGATGGTTATATCGTTCCAGGATTGGGTGATGCAGGTGATCGCCTCTTTGGTACTAAGTAATTTAAGTTTAAAGCTATGGTAGAGATGCCGTGGCTTTTTATTTTTTAAATATCGTTTTGCGCTGAAACGGCTTTCGCTTATAATAAGTAATATAACAGAAAAGAGGGATCAATAAATGGAGATCCGTATCAACGGTATTGCGGCCAGTGATGGGGTTGGCATTGCGCCGGCTTATTTACTAACGAAGCCAAATCTGAGTTTTGAAAAGTACCATATTAGCGATGTAACTGCAGAAAAGCAACGATTACATAATGCGTTTGATGATATTGTAATTAACTTAAAAACAACTAAAAAGAATTTAACAGGTAAGCTTAGTGATGAAGACCTTGCAATTTTTGATACTCATATCGCAATACTAAATGATCCAGAGATGATCAAACAGGTTGAAACAAGAATAACGAACCAACGTTTAAATGCTGAATCGGCCTTTACCGAAGTGATTTTAAAAGCAATCCGAACACTTCAGGCAATGACTGGTAATGAATACATGCAGGAACGAGCGGCTGATTTTCAAAATATCCATGACCAGGTACTTGCAAAGTTAGAAGGGAAAGAACTTCCCAACCTTCGTTCACTAGATCACCCGGTAGTTGTAGTTGCTCATTCAATTGGTCCTTCAGATACGTCACAAATGGATGCACGTTTTGTTAAAGGAATTATTACAGATCTCGGGGGCCGAACAAGTCATGCCGCAATCATGGCACGATCATTACAGATACCGGCGATTGTTGGATGTAATGATGTTACTGACCGGGTTGAGAACGGTCAAGAAATGATTATTGATGGCTTTGAGGGGAATGCTATAATTGATCCTTCATCTGTAGATATTGAGCAGTATCAAAAAATTGCTAATAAGTTTATGAATATTCGTGAACAATGGCAGCAAATGATTGATCAGCCGTCTGTGACAGCGGATGGACATAAGTATAAAATAGCTGCTAATATTGGTTCTTCAGTTGATATTTCCGCAGCAATTGAAAATGGTGCGGACGGTGTTGGTCTTTTTCGGACAGAATTCCTTTATATGAAAAGTGATCACTTGCCAACAGAAGATGAGCAGTTTATAGCTTATCGGCGAGCGGTAGAACAATTAAATGGAAAACGGCTAGTGGTGCGGACTCTTGATATTGGTGGCGACAAACCGCTTCGTTTTATGCCTCTTCCTAAAGAAATGAATCCTTTTTTAGGCTATCGTGCAATTCGGATTGCGCTTGATCGTCCAGCGATGTTTAGGACGCAGTTGCGGGCGCTGTTACGGGCATCTGAGTACGGTAAAATCAGTATTATGTTTCCAATGATAACTACGCTAGAGGAATTACAAGCGGCAAAGAAGATTTATTATGAAGAACAGGCAAAATTGGCTGTTAATCATCCGCAAATCGGCCAAGATATTCGCTTGGGAATGATGATTGAAGTGCCGCTTGCTGCTCTTAATGCCGACCGGTTAGCTTCTGAAGTTGATTTTTTTAGTATTGGCACGAATGACTTAATTCAGTATTGTTTTGCTGCTGATCGTGGTAACGATGCAGTTTCGTATCTCTATCAACCATTAAATCCGACCTTCTTAAAACTAATTAAACATATTATTGACGCTGGGCATACCCATAATACAGTTGTTGCAATGTGCGGAGAGATGGCTGGCGATCGGTATGCGTTGCCTTTATTGATTGGGATGGGATTAGATGTTTACTCAATGAGTGCCAGTTCAATTCTTCGGACGCGATCAATGATGAGAAAACTTGACCGTCAAAAGTGTGAGGAACTTTATCAAGAGGCAATTACAACTTGTGATTCAATGCCTGCGGTAAAAGAACTAGTCCAAAAATGGCTATTAGAAAATTAACAAAAGGATTTAGGAAAAGTAAAGATTATTCCTAGATCCTTTTTTTACTGGGAGTTAATAGTAAAATAGCAATAGTTTTGCTTTTTATAAGGAGGGGACAAGATGTGGCTAAAGGGTTCTGGACGGAGCAAAAAAAATGGCTATTAATTGCCTTAGTAATTATTGGAGGAGGAATTCTCTTTTTTACTAGCCATAATGAGCGGTTTTATCAGCAACCAATTGCAAAGGTAATTAGTGAAAAAACAACTGGAAAACGAAAAACAAAGGATCAGTTTGAAAATGTTGACCACCAGTACAACCAGCAGTTAAAAGTTAGAATGATGAATGGAAAATATCAGGGGCAGGTATTAACAGTTCAAAATACTTATAGCGACTCACGGCCCATGGACCAACGTTACCGCGTTGGAAATGATATTTTTCTAACTCAAGTTCGTAAACAAAACGGAAAACTTTCCGCCAATGTTGATGGCTATAAGCGTGATACCGTTATTGTTTTCTTACTTTGGCTTGTTACTTTAATGTTGTTATTATTAATGGGACATGCAGGATTACTTGCGCTTATTAGTGTAGTGATTAATGCAATTTTATTTTTAATTGCAATTGAAATTGACTTAAAGCAAAATGGTCAGCATATAATGTTGCTTTTTAGCGTACTCGCAATTATTTTTACTTTTATTAGCCTATTGCTAGTTCTTGGCTTTAGCAAACGGATGCTTGCGACCTTTGCAGCCACCGTTATTGGTACATTTGTTGCCTTAGGAGTAAGTGTTTTAGTATTTAGTTGGACGCATGAACGGGGCGTTTATTATGAATCGATGGAATATGTTACTCAGGTACCGCGACCGCTGTTTTTGGCAGAAACTTTATTAGGTTCGTTAGGAGCAGTAATGGATGAGTCAAGTGATATTATCGCCACCCTTTTTGAATTAAAGCAACTGAACCCACAAGTAACCAGAAAGCAATTATTTATATCGGGACGTAATGTTGGAAAATCAATCATGGGACCACTTGTGAATGTCCTTTTCTTAATTTTTATGGTTGATACATTTACCGGAAGCCTTTTATATATTAAAAATGGGAATTCGTGGGGCTATACTTATGCGATGAATATGAGTTTAGGAACAATTCAAAGTCTTATTAGCGGGATTGGAATTGTTTTATCGGTTCCGCTTGTTAGTCTTTTTGGCGCATTATTATTAGGAAAGGGGACCCGCAAATGACAACAATTACCGGTTTAGGGTTAGTCCTTCTTATCTTGATGGTTCTCGTTGGTGGCAAGCAAGGTTGGACCGCCTTTTTGAGTTTATTGCTTAATTTTGGCTTTCTTTATTTTGCAATTATTTTAGTGGCATTTCATGTTCCGCCGCTTTTTGTAACGGTGACTATTGGGATTACAATTTTAGCGATAACGATTTTTATGGGTGAGGATGATTTGCGGACGACAATTACTGCCTTTTATTCCTCACTAATTGTGTTGGGGTTAATCCTTATTTTGATTTTTGCTGTTGAACATTGGGCGATGGTTCAGGGATTTGGCACTGAAGATAGTGATGAATTAGAAGGAATGTCAATCCTCATTGGGATTAGCTATTTAAAGGTTTCCGTCACCACCACGATTTTGAGTACGCTCGGGGCCATCGCTGAGGCTGCCATGGCAATCGCGTCAGGACTAACTGAAATTCTTGAAAATCATCCTGAACGAACAAATCGGCAGTTAATTCATAGCGGGATGGCAATTGGCCGCCAAATAATTGGTACGACTTTTAATACATTATTTTTTGGCTTCTTTGGCGGCTTTTTAGCGTTATTTATTTGGTTCTTAGGTCTGCATTATTCATTTGGAACAATTATGAATAACAAAATTTTTGTAGCAGAAATGATTGAAATTTTGATTTCATTTATCGGGGTTCTAATTACTGTCCCAATGACTGCGTGGGTAATGACGAAACGACGAAAATCAGTTGTTGACAATTCAATGAAAATAAAGTAGTATACGAATAACTTATAAATAGACCTTTAAGTGAAGTCCCGTGAGGCTTCAAAGGTACGGATAAATTCAAGATAGCCTTTTTAAGGAGGCTATTATTAGGATGAGACGACTTTGGAGCACGGTTTCCAAGGTCGTTTTTTCTTAGGAGGATCTTATGGCACATCGTGATAATGTGGTGTTGGATGTTGATGAGCGTCCCACACCGGGACATTGGTTTGGCTTATCGTTACAGCACATGTTTTCAATGTTTGGCTCGACAGTTTTAGTACCGATTTTAGTTGGATTGAACCCCGGAATTGCGCTATTTAGTTCTGGAGTTGGCACGCTAATGTACTTGCTTATTACAAAACACAAAATTCCAGCTTATATGGGATCTAGTTTTTCGTTTGTTGTTCCAATGATGGCATTGATGAAAACGACTGGTTATCCAGGGATTGCCCAAGGGACAATTGCTGTTGGGTGTGTTTATTTAGTTGTGGCCGTAATTGTATCAAGGATCGGTTCCAAATGGATTGATCGGGTTTTGCCACCGATTGTTGTTGGACCGATTGTTGTCGTGATTGGTCTCTCATTGGCTGGTACTGCGGCCAAAGATGCGACTATTAACGCAACAACTGGGCATTATGACTTACGATTTTTTGCTGTAGCCATGTTAACGATGGTGGTGACAGTAGCGTTTAATATGTATTTTAAGGGCTTTTTAGGCTTGATTCCGATTTTGATGGGGATTGTTGCCGGTTATGTTATCGCGGTCTTGTTTGGGGTCGTTAATTTTACACCAGTTATGAAAGCACATTGGTTTAGTTTGCCAGCATTTCAACTACCATTTATTAGTTATCATCCGCAGCTTTACTGGGGAGCAATTTTAAGTATGGCGCCCATTGCCTTTGTTACAATGACAGAGCATCTTGGTCATATTATGGTCTTAAACGAACTTACAGAACGAAATTATTTCAAAGATCCTGGCTTAAATCATACCCTTGCAGGCGATGGAACTGCTTCAATTATTGCTGGTTTTGTTGGTGGACCGCCAGTTACTAGTTATGGTGAAAATATTGGGGTAATGGCAATTACACGTGTTCATTCTGTTTATGTTATTGCGGGGGCTGCTATTTTTGCGATCTTTTTTAGCTTTATTGGTAAGTTAAGTGCATTAATTGAATCTATCCCTTCGCCTGTAATCGGGGGGATATCGTTTCTATTATTTGGGGTAATTGCATCGAGCGGATTACGAGTGATGATTGAAAATAAGATTGACTTTAATGAAAAGAGAAATTTAATGATTTCGTCAGTTATCCTAGTTATTGGAATCGGTAACGCTTATTTACAATTAGGTAAGTATCAGTTTTCTGGGCTGGCAGTAGCTGCAATATTGGGGATCGTGATGAATTTGATTTTACCGGCAAAAGCCAAGAGCGAAGTATAAGGTATTAATGTAGCGGACACTTTAGTCTGCTTTTTTGTTGCTTTAAAAGACAAAAACAAAAGAAAGGTTCAATGAAATACAGATTGAAATAAAAAGTTTGCAAAATCTCTAAAAAGCGCTTTCTTATTAGTATTATCAGTCGATTAGTAGGGGGAGTTATTGCCAATATTTTTTTGAATTTTAATCAAATTAATGATATATTAACATTCGTAACTTGGGGTAGTTCGTTTTATTTGCAACGTTCGTCCAATTTACAAGCCAAATTATTGTTATAAGGAAAGAGGTGGAATATGAATGGGCGGTGATGCTTTAACTTTTAAGCTTTTCGGACTCACTTTCAATACAACGAATATTGTTTCTGGACTGATTATCTACGCAATCGTGTTCTTCACTCTTTACGGGATGTCACGAAAGATCCAAATGAAACCTACTGGCGCACAAAACGTATTTGAATGGCTAGTAGATTTCACTAACGGAATTGTACGAAGTCAGATGCCGGCATCGGAACAAGGACATTATAGTTTCTTTGCGTTTGTTTTGTTTGTCTTCATCTTCTTTGCTAACCAATTCGGTTTGATTTTCCAATTCCATTGGAACGGGGCTGAAATACTTAGAAGTCCAACGGCAGATCCAGTTGTTACGTTAACCCTTTCTTTGATGGTAATGGTATTAGCCCATGCTGCTGGGGTAGCTCATAATGGTCTTGGTGGATATCTTAAAGGGTACACTAAGCCGTTTACTTTAATGCTTCCTGTTAATATCATCGAAGATTTTGCTAACTTCTTAACTCTAGGTCTCCGTATCTTTGGTAACATTTTTGCCGGTGAACTTTTGATGAGTTTAATCGCCAACATGGCATTCTCACATGGGGCCTTGACCATTATTCCAGGATTGATTTTGGAACTTGCATGGCAAGGATTCTCCGTATTTATTGGTTCAATTCAGGCATATGTCTTTGTAACATTAACGACGGTTTATATTTCTCGGAAGATTTCCGAATAATAATCCCTAAGGAGGAATTTTAAAATGGCATTAGGAGCAATTGCTGCAGGACTCGCGGCTATGGGTGCCGCTATCGGTGGTGGTATCGGTGACGGTATCTTAATCGGACACACTGTTGACAGTATCGCACGTCAACCAGAATTACAAAGTAGATTACAAGCAACGATGTTTATTGGTGTTGGTTTAATTGAAGCCATGCCTATTATTGCCATCGTTATTGGCTTCCTTGTTATGAACAAGTAATTATTTTAATTGAGTTTTTAATTTTAAGATAAGGAGGTGTCAATAGATGTTTGTAAACAGTGTGTTAGCTGAATCAAACAGTTTATACATTGGTGACTTAGTATTCTACATCGTTACTTTCATTATCTTGATGTTATTGGTAAAGCATTTTGCTTGGAAACCGGTAACAGACATGATGAAAAAGCGTGCGGACAAGATTGCTAATGACATTGATAATGCTGCTCGTTCACGTGAAAGTGCTGAAAAGATGGCTGCTAAGCGTCAAGCTGAGTTACAAAATTCCCGTCAAGAGGCTGCTGAGATTGTAAGCAATGCTAAAAAATCAGGGGAAACTCAACGAGCACAAATTGTCGAAACGGCACAAAAAGATGCACAAGCTCTCAAGCAACAAGCACAGCAAGATGCTGAACAAGCACGTCGCGATGCATTAAACAGTGCTAAGGATGACGTTGCAAACTTATCTATTGAGATTGCTTCCAAACTCATCCAAAAAGAATTAAAGGCAGACGATCAAAAACAATTGATCGATTCCTATATTGAAGGGTTGGTAGAACATGAGTCTTGATAAGAAGACAGTAGCTGAGCGTTACGCAAAGGCACTGTTTGAATTGGTCGATGCTGATAACGAACTCGATCAAACTTATCAAGAATTAATTGCTTTACGCCAAGTCTTTGAGGACAACGAGGGATTGGACACCGCACTTGCGGGGGTTCAACTGTCACTTGATGAAAAGAAATCATTGATTGAGAATTTAAAGCAGGGTGCTTCAAAGTATGTTGCAAACTTAATTCAAATGGTTTTTGATTACGGCCGCATCGACTGCATGGTCGCAATTATTGATGAGTTTGAACGGCGGTATGACCGTAAAAAGAAACGGATGCATGCTGACGTTACCACAGCGATCCAACTCGATAAACAACAAGAGGATCAACTAAAAGCAAACCTTGCACAACGCTTTGGCGCTAATGAAGTTACTTTAACTGAACATGTTGATCCAGAAATTTTAGGTGGGGTTATTGTCCATGTTAATAATAAGACATTGGATGGTAGTCTCAGCTCAAAGATTAAGCAAATTCGTCGTTTACTAGTTAGATAAATAGATCTTTTTTCAAAGAGGTGAGACCTTTATGAGCATTAAAACTGAGGAAATCAGTTCACTCATCAAAAAACAACTCGCCAACTACCAAGATAAAGTATCTGTCGAAGAAACGGGTACTGTTACCTACGTTGGTGATGGGGTTGCTCGTGCCGATGGCTTAGATAACGCTATGGCAGGTGAGTTGCTCGAATTTAATAACGGGGTCTACGGAATGGCTCAAAACCTCGAAAGTAATGATGTTGGTATTGTTATTTTAGGAGATTACACAGGCATTCGGGAAGGCGACACCGTTAAACGGACGGGTCGAATCATGGAAGTACCCGTTGGTGATGCATTATTAGGACGGGTTGTTGACTCATTAGGACGTCCAATTGATGGCCTTGGTGAGATCAAGACGGATAAGACTCGCCCGATTGAACGTAAAGCTCCAGGTGTTATGGAGCGTAAGAGTGTTAGTGTGCCACTTCAAACTGGTATTAAGGTTATTGATGCCTTAGTTCCAATTGGTCGTGGACAGCGTGAATTGATTATTGGTGACCGTAAGACTGGTAAGACTGCCATTGCTTTGGACACTATTATTAACCAAAAGAACCAAGACGTAATTTGTATTTACGTAGCGATTGGTCAAAAGGAATCAACCGTTCGGGCTAGTGTTGAAACCCTTCGGAAATATGGAGCCCTAGATTACACAATTGTTGTTTCTGCTAGTGCTTCTAATCCTGCACCAATGTTGTATATTGCACCATATGCAGGAGCAGCGATGGGTGAAGAATTCATGTTCAATGGTAAGGATGTATTAATTGTTTATGATGACCTTTCAAAGCAAGCTGATGCTTACCGTGAACTTTCATTGATTCTTCGCCGGCCTCCTGGTCGTGAAGCTTACCCTGGTGATATTTTCTATACTCACTCACGGTTGCTAGAGCGTGCTGCTCGTTTGTCTGATGATCTTGGTGGAGGTTCAATGACTGCCTTGCCAATTATTCAGACGCAAGCAGGTGACGTTTCCGCATATATCCCAACTAACGTTATTTCTATTACTGATGGACAGATCTTCTTGGATTCAGATGAATTCTACGCAGGTCAACGGCCAGCCATTGATGCTGGTACATCAGTTTCGCGTGTTGGTGGTGACGCACAGGTTAAGGCAATGAAGAAAGTTGCTGGTACATTACGTTTGGATATCGCTTCATACAATGAATTGGCATCATTTGCCCAATTCGGTTCTGATTTGGATGCAGCTACGCAAGCCAAATTAGCACGTGGTCAACGGACAATGGAAGTCTTAAAGCAAGGCTTACATGATCCGCTACCAGTAGAAGAACAAGTTGTAACATTATTTGCTCTTTCTCGTGGCTTTATTGATAAGGTCGAAATTGAGGATGTTCAACGCTATGAAAGTGAATTGGCTGCTTACATGCATGCTAACCACCAAGACCTCTACGACACCATTAAGAAGACTGGTAAGTTACCAGAAGGCGATGACTTGCAAAATGCTGTTGCGAAGTTCTCTGAATCATTTCAGGGGAGCAAAGACAACAAGCAAGTTGCCGAAGAAAAATAGTTAATAATGATTAGTCGAAAGGACGGTGAGATTTAGTGCCAGCTTCACTCGCTGCAGTTAAACATAAGATTGATTCCACAAAAAGTACACGCCAAATTACTTCGGCGATGCAAATGGTTTCAACCGCAAAACTGAATCAAATTCAACACCACACTCAGACCTACGAAGTATATGCTGAGAAGGTTAAGCAAATGTTGTCTGATCTGGTTAAATCTCACAGCGCAACATCTGCAGCTTCGCAAGATGATGTTTACGCTGCACTGTTTAAAAAGCGCGCAGTTAAAAAAACTGGGGTGCTTGTGATTACGTCTGACCGGGGTTTGGTTGGTAGTTACAATAGTAATATTATCAAACAGACGCTAGATATGATGGCTAAGCACAATCTTGATAAAGACAACACCGTTTTCTTGACGGTTGGTAAGACAGGAACAGAATTTTTTAAGAAACGCGGCATGAATGTCGTTTATGAATATTCAGGCGTTAGTGATGTTCCTACTTATCGTGAAGTTCATAGCATTGTAAAAACTGCTGTTCAAATGTACAGTGACCAAGTATTTGATGAGATGTACATGGTTTATAGCCATTATGTTAATCGAATTACATCAAAGGTTATTGTACATGATGTACTTCCAATTACGGAAAAATCATTACTCGATGATGATGAGCTTAGTGCTGAAAGTAACCAGGAACTAAATAATTCTGAAGTAAGTACTGCTCATGTTTCAGCTGAGTATGAGTTTGAACCGTCAGATACGGAAATCATTTCTGCGTTGGTAGCTCAATACGCAGAAAGTTTGATTTATGGAGCGATTCTCGATGCTAAAACATCAGAACACTCTTCAAGTGCTAATGCAATGCGTTCAGCGACAGATAATGCCGATGATATTATCTCAACTCTCGAATTGCAATATAACCGAGCACGGCAAGCTGCCATTACCACCGAAATTACAGAAATTACTGGTGGTATGACAGCCCAAGAATAATATTTCTAACGTAGGAGGAAACAACATGAGTTCTGGTAAAGTTCTACAAGTTATCGGACCAGTTGTTGATGTTGAATTTCCCTTAGACGAAAAACTTCCTGAAATTAACGACGCTTTGAAGATTAAGGAAAGCGATGGCAAGGTTTTGACGACTGAAGTTGCCCTAGAATTAGGTGATGGAGTCGTTCGGACAATTGCCATGGACGGTACTGATGGTCTTCAACGGGGTATGGAAGTTGAAAACACTGGTGCATCAATTAGTGTACCAGTTGGTGACGATACTCTGGGACGAGTATTTAACGTCTTAGGTGAACCTGTTGACAACGGACCGAAATTTGGTCCTGATGCAAAGCGGATGCCTATTCACCGTGATGCACCAAAGTATGATGACTTAAACAATGCTACCGAAATTTTGGAAACAGGGATCAAGGTTATTGATCTGTTAGCTCCATATGTTCGTGGTGGTAAGATTGGTCTATTCGGTGGTGCCGGTGTTGGTAAAACTGTTTTGATTCAGGAATTGATTCATAATATTGCTCAAGGTCATAATGGTATTTCAGTATTCACGGGTGTTGGTGAACGTACTCGTGAAGGTAATGATATGTACTATGAAATGAAGGCCTCTGGAGTTCTTGAAAAGACGGCCATGGTTTATGGTCAGATGAACGAACCACCGGGTGCCCGGATGCGGGTTGCCTTGACTGGGTTGACGATTGCGGAATACTTCCGTGATGTAAAAGGTCAAGATGTTCTTCTCTTTATTGATAACATTTTCCGGTTTACACAAGCGGGTTCAGAAGTTTCTGCTCTTTTAGGACGGATTCCTTCTGCCGTTGGTTACCAACCAACATTAGCTACTGAAATGGGTCAGTTGCAAGAACGAATTACTTCTACCAAGAAGGGTTCAATTACGTCTATTCAAGCCGTTTATGTTCCTGCCGATGATTATACCGACCCTGCTCCAGCAACTACCTTTGCTCACTTGGATGCAACTACCAACTTGGAACGTCGATTGACTCAAATTGGTATTTACCCTGCCGTTGATCCACTTGCTTCAACTTCAACAGCTCTTACCCCTGAAATTGTTGGGAAAGAACACTATGAAGTAGCTACTCAGGTTCAGCATGTTCTGCAACGATACCATGAACTTCAAGATATCATCTCTATTTTAGGTATGGATGAATTATCTGATGAAGAAAAAACTATCGTTGCTCGTGCACGGCGGATTCAAAACTTCCTTTCACAAAGCTTTAGCGTTGCTTCTCAATTTACCGGTTTACCTGGTAAGTATGTTCCATTAAAAGAAACAATTAAAGGCTTTAAGGAAATCCTTGCTGGTAAGTATGATGATCTTCCAGAAGAAGCATTCCGTTTAGTTGGACCAATTGAAGACGTTGTTGAAAAGGCAAAGAAAATGAAAGCTGATACTGACGAAAATAGCTCAGAAGACTAGGAGGGATAATTATGGCTGAAAATACTTTTAAGGTCACTATTATTACTCCAGATGGCACCGTCTATGATAATGATAAGGTCACAATGCTCGTGATGAACACTGCGGGTGGACAAATGGGTGTTATGGCCAACCACGTACCATTAATTGCTGCGCTAGAAATCAGTACAGTCCGAATTAAACATTCTGAGGGCACTGATGAAGTTGCTGCTGTTAATGGTGGAATCATTCAATTTGATGGTCATAACGCTATAATCGCAGCTGATAGTGCTGAAATGCCTGAAGCAATTGACGTTGAGCGTGCTCAAAAAGCCAAGGAGCGCTCTGAATCTGCTATTGCAGAAGCAAAGAAGAAGCATAACCAAAATGACTTGTCACGAGCAGAGGTTCACCTCAAACGTGCTATTAATCGTTTGAATGCTTCTAAGCAACGCAATATTTAGGCAAATTAAATTTTGAGAATATTAAAGGGATTGTGACGAATGTCATTAGTCCTTTTTTTTTGCTTCAAAATGGATCTTATTTAATATAACGTTAAGCTTTTTTATAAAACAGTAATTTAACGGTGTGATATGATATGATTAAATTTAGTTTAAAAGAAGGTGATCGATTGCAAATTACAGGTTTGAGGGCACTAATAGAGATTGTTGTCCAGTTTGCCTTTGTTTGGTTAGCGTTTGCTGCTATTCAAGGTATTCACTTTGAGCGTTTTTTTAACCGACCACCACGAACATTACCTTTACTTATTGTTTTAATGGCCACTGGGCTAGGATATTTATGTGCAACATTTTTTCTCAATATCCTAAGCGCAATTGGTAACTTGACCTATTTAATTCGATAGTTATTACTGGAGGAACTTATGGAGAAGATTATTGTCAAGGGTGGACAACGATTAGCTGGTCGGGTAAGAGTTGAAGGAGCAAAAAACGCTGTATTGCCGATTCAAGCAGCTGCGATTCTTGCTTCAAGTGGAAGTATCCAATTATCCAATGTCCCGATTCTATCAGATGTAACAACAATGAACCAGTTGTTGCGGTTTTTAAATATAAAAGTCAACTTTGATGAAGAGAACCACTTATTAGCATTGGACGCTTCTAACCCAGTATCGTCTGAAGCGCCATTAGAATATGTCAGCCGAATGAGAGCATCGATGGTTGTATTAGGCCCGTTACTTGCTCGAACTGGTCATGCTCAAATAGCCTTGCCAGGTGGCTGCGCAATTGGTTCTCGACCGATTGACCTTCATTTAAAAGGACTTCGTCAATTAGGCGCGGTTATTGAGCAGCATGACGGCTATTTAGAAGCTCATGCTGAGCATTTAATTGGTGACCATATTTATCTTGATTTTCCTAGTGTCGGAGCGACACAAAATATTATGATGGCGGCGACTCTTGCTCAAGGAATAACAACGATTGAAAACGCGGCAAGTGAACCAGAAATTGTTGATCTTGCAAATATGCTTAACAAGATGGGTGCTCGTGTTCATGGTGCGGGGACAGAAGTTATCCGCATTCAAGGTGTTAATTTCTTACATGGGTGTGAACACTATGTAATGCCAGACCGGATTGAAGCGGGAACATTTATGATTGCGGCTGCTGTTACTAATGGAGACGTCATTGTCGAGGGTGCAATTGCTGAACATAATTCTTCTTTAATTGCAAAATTAGAAGAAATGGGTGTAACAGTGGTTGTTCAACAAGATGGGATTAGGGTGTTAGGGACATCGGTTTTGCTGCCGACTAATATTAAGACGCTTCCATATCCTGGCTTTCCGACTGACTTGCAGCCCCAGATATCTGTTTTACAACTGTTAGCGAATGGGACAAGTACCCTTGATGAAACTATTTTCGAAAAGCGTTTCATGCATCTTGAAGAATTACGCCGGATGAATGCTGAATTCCAGATTAATGGACCAGTTGCGGTTTTAAATGGACCAACACATTTTAGCGGTGCAGAAGTTGCGGCTTCTGATTTGCGAGCAGGCGCGGCATTAGTTTTAGCTGGACTTGCTGCGGATGGGATTACCCAAGTACGTAATCTCAAATATATTGATCGTGGCTACTATCATCTTCACCAAAAGTTACGGCAATTAGGGGCAAAGATTGATCGGATTGACGTTGACGATAAAATTAAGTTAGCTGTAAAGTCAGCTAAAAATAAAACAAACCAAGATTAGAGAAAAGGTGAAATCATAAGCGACTTCTGCCTTACTCCCTATTTTGTGGTATAATTACGAACGATATTAACGAGTTTAGTGTTAACACTTAACTAGCTAGAAGGAGAAGAAATTAATGGCAAAGGATATTGGAATTGATTTAGGAACTGCCAATGTTTTGATTTATGTTCAAGGCAAGGGCATCGTTCTAAATGAACCGTCTGTTGTTGCGGTTGATACAAAGACCAATAAAGTATTGGCTGTTGGATCGGAAGCTTACCGGATGGTTGGGCGAACACCAAGCAACATTCGGGCTATTCGTCCATTAAAAGATGGTGTTATTTCTGATTTTGATGTTACTCAAGAAATGCTTTCTTACTTTATTGGTAAGTTGAGTGTCAAAGGGTTTATGTCAAAGCCAAATATTATGATCTGCGCACCAACTAACATTACGGAAATTGAGCGCAAGGCGATTATTCAGGCTGCTGAGCAATCAGGAGGCGGAAAAGTTTACCTTGAATACGAACCTAAAGTTGCCGCAATTGGTGCTGGCTTAGATATTTTTAAGCCCCGTGGAAACATGGTAATTGATATGGGAGGCGGTACTAGTGATATTGCAATCCTTTCATTAGGTGACATAGTTTCTAGCCAATCAATTCGGATGGCTGGTGACAAGATGAATAGTGATATCGCTTCTTATATTAAAAATAAGCATGGCTTAGTGATTGGTGAACATACTGCAGAAAAAATTAAGATGGAATTAGGAACAGCATTACGTGTTGATGACCCTGAAACAATGGACGTTCGTGGACGTGATGTGGCAAGTGGTATGCCAAAGCAAATCACTGTAAATGAAAATGAGATTGAAGAAGCGTTACATGATACGCTTGAACAAATTGTTTCAGCTGCCATCAATGTTTTGGAGACTATTCCTCCTGAGCTAGCTAGTGACATTATTGACCGCGGAATAATGTTAACCGGTGGTACTTCATTACTAAAGGGAATTGACCAATTATTTAGTGCCCGTTTAAAGGTACCGGTTGTTGTATCTCAAGACCCATTGGACAATGTTGCCAAAGGTGCAGGTGAAATGTTGGAACGGATGCAAAAGACAGAACGGAAGAAGTAATTATACGTGGTAAGGATATTGTGTAAGTTGATCCGCTGGTACCAGCAGGGGATTTCAGCACGCCGCCCGTATCGGGTTTGTCGGTTTATGCCAACCTGTTCAGAATATATGTTAGAATCCCTTCAACGGTTTGGAATAAAGGGGATTCTGTTAGGACTATGGCGGATTCTACGTTGCCAGCCTTTCTCTCATGGCGGCTATGATCCTGTACCAAATCATTTTACTTTTCGTCGTCAGTAGCAATAATAGTTATTAAGGGTGAAAAAGTGTCAAAGAAAGATAAAAAAATAGAAGTCAGCGTTAAAGATATTGAACGTCGTAATCAACCTGTTCAGCAGATTTTTATTGGTGACCGGTTGATTGGGGAAGTCGTAACTGATAATGAGCGTTTCAAAGCGATGCTGATAGGCAGTCAGAGCGAATTTTATGTTCGTTCGCAAGAAGAAGGATTGGAAATGGTCCTTCAACAATATCATCTTCACCAGCATTAGTTTGGTGAACCATCCTCTTTGATTAATAATTTGTAAAGGAGTTTGGTAATGCAACGTTCACAAAATGATGTTGAGAGTCGGATTGATTGGGGAATAATATTTTGTGTTCTCTTACTAGCATTAATCGGATTAGCATCGATTTATGTAGCAGCAGTCCATGACCGGCAGCAAACTAGTGTAGCACGGCAAGTTATTACACAATTAGTTTGGTATGCTGTCGGGACAATCTTAATTGTCGTAATTATGCAGTTTGATGCCGAGCAATTGTGGAAACTAGCACCAATTGTATACTGGTTAAGTGTGTTTCTGATGTTTGCTATTCTGGTATTTTATAGTCGGGCATATTATGCAAGTACAGGAGCAAAAAGTTGGTTTGCAATTGGTCCATTTACCTTTCAACCATCAGAAATAATGAAACCAGCTTATATTTTGATGATGGGCCGGGTTATTACAACTCATAATAATCGCTATAGCGTTCATACAATTGATTCAGATTGGAAACTAATTGGAACAATGTTTTTATGGTTATTACCAATTTTGATTTCATTAAAATTCCAAAATGATTTTGGGACAGGATTGGTTTTCTTTGCAATCTTTTGTGGAATGATCCTTGTTTCTGGAGTTACGTGGCGGATCATTGCTCCGGCAGCCACAGCACTGGTTGTTATTGGTGGATCTGCTCTAGCGATGGTAACAAGTAATGTCGGACGACAGATTCTTGAACATATTGGTTTTCAAGCTTATCAATTCGATCGGGTTGATACTTGGCTTCATCCAGAACAGGATACGACAAACCAAGGTTATCAACTTTGGCAAAGTATTAAAGCTGTTGGATCTGGTGGTATTACAGGTACTGGTTTTAATAACTCGAAAGTATATGTTCCGGTTCGTGAGTCCGATATGATTTTCTCAGTTATTGGTGAGAATTTTGGCTTTATTGGTGGAGTTTTATTAATCTTAATTTATTTATTACTGATTTATTTAATGATTCAGGTAACATTTGATACGAAAAATGAATTTTATGCGTACATTTCAACTGGAGTTATTATGATGATTTTATTCCACGTTTTTGAGAATATTGGAATGAATATTGGCTTGTTACCACTAACTGGTATTCCATTGCCATTTATTAGTGCTGGTGGGTCTTCATTAATTGGTAATTTAATTGGGATTGGAATGGTAATGTCAATGCGTTACCACCACCATTCATATATGTTTAGTAGTAACCGAGATTTTAGATAATGGGGATGTATAAAATGGCAAAAAGTTATTTTTGGGTAAAGGAACAAGCTGACGGTACCAAGCGCGTAGGCTTAAATGATACTGGTCGAGATGAGCTTGGTGCGGTAAGTTTTGTTGATGTCCCAGCAGCTGGGACAACGCTTAAGCACAATGATAAATTTATTGCGGTTGAAGCAGAAAAGGCAGTAACGGATGTTGATAGCCCTATTGATGGTAAAATCGTTAAAATCAATGAAGGCATTATCGATGATCCAGCTGGATTAAATTCAACTGATGAAGCCAAAAATTGGATTGTAGAAGTTAAAGATTAAAAAAACGGTTGAGGGAAAATTCCCCAACCGTTTTTAATTTTAAATATTGTAAAGTCTAAGTACGATAGTTGTTAGTTTATCTTGTCCTAAAAAAGATTATTTCCCGGGTTATTTATAACATAGTGTTGGCATTTTATTATTGATAGGTTTAGTAAATGCAGAAAAACTCAGATTAATAACATTCTTTTTATTAATAACCTTGGCGGATATTTATGGTTCATGTTATACTTAAGGTTCTAGGAAAACGGTTAAGATAAAAAATGTTTAAGGTGGTATTTACTATGACCAAGAAATTACACATCGCTTTATTATTTGGAGGCAACTCCTCTGAACATGATGTGTCAAAGCGATCAGCACATAATATTTACGATGCGCTTGATAAAGATAAGTATGATGTGAGCTTATTTATGTTCACCAAAGATGGAATCTTACTTAATAATGAGGCTTCACAAAAAATCTTTGATGGTGAGCCAGAGGATGAAGTAGTTGAAGAAGCTTATCGCAAAATGGATCTTTCCAGTCCGCTAGCCCCCATTATGGCATTAAACGAACAAAAAGAGATCGACTTCTTCTTCCCGGTTATCCATGGTAATCTTGGTGAGGATGGAACAATTCAAGGTTTATTTAAGCTCCTTAACAAGCCATATGTTGGTTCAAACATTTCTGCTAGTGCCATGGCTTTTGATAAAGATCTTACTAAAAAGATAATTACTCAGGCCGGGATTCGTAATACTCCTTATGTATTAGTTACACCTGAAAATCGTGCAGACTACTCATGGGGACGAATTGAAGAGAAACTAGGCAATCTGACATTTGTAAAGCCAGCTAAACAGGGATCGTCAGTAGGGATTCATCGTGTTACTAATGCAGACGAATATGAAACGGCGCTTGACGATGCTTTTAAATACGACTATAAGGTATTAGTGGAGCAAGGAATTGATCGGCCACAAGAAGTTGAAATTTCTATTTTAGGAAATGAACATCCGATTGCATCTAAGTTAGGGGCTGTACGTGTTCCTAAAGATGATTTATTCTATGACTATGAAAATAAGTTTGTCGATGCGAGTGGAGTAGTCTTTGAATTGCCAGTAAAATTACCACAATATTTAGTTGATGAGATTACTGATATGGCATTAAAGGCATATAAAGCTCTTGGCATGAAGGGGATGGCTCGAATTGACTTCCTTGTGGATAGTAATAACGTGCCTTATCTGGGTGAACCAAATACATTACCAGGATTTACCAATATTAGCCTTTATCCGCAAATGTGGGAAGTTTCGGGAATTTCATATTCTGATTTAATTGATCGGCTAATTCAATTAGGTCTTGAAGAGTTTGAACGCAATAGTAAGATCAAATATGATTTCCGTAAGTTGGGAACTGAACGCGTGGGGCAAAAGAAATATAATAATGATTAAGCAACAAAGGAGTCAGGATATTGATTCGTCAATATTCTGATTTTTATTATTCTTATAATGGATAAAAAGTAAGTAAATACTTTGCAAAGTTAAGCAAAATTGTTAGTGTAAGATTTTCATAGGTTGGATGAATAATTCATCTGGTCGTGGAAATCTTTTTTGTAGACCAATTT